>DDQV01000126.1 GCA_002342785.1 Fusobacteriaceae bacterium UBA2433
CCTGTAAGGGACCAAATAGCAATTGAATTTGAAGAGAAAACTAAAAGTTATGTAAACTATAAAAAATTAGAGAAGATGAAAACAAGGATTACAAAAGTAAAAGATGGGAATGAATTAAAATTTTTAAAGGCTGATGTAGATGCCTTGGAAATATATTTAAAAGAGATGAAACAAGCTGTTAAAGATAAAGAGAAGGAATGGGAGAATAAGGATAATTTAAAATTAGTATAGGAGGAGATTTACATGGTGACAGCTCAAAAAAAAGAAATTATAAAATTACTGAATAAACTAAAAATAAAACAAGACAAAAGGAAGAAATAGCTATGAAAAAAATAATTATTTATGCTAGAGTCTCTACAGTCATGCAAGATGAAAGAGATTCCCTCGAATACCAAATTAAGAAGTGTGTCTCCTACTGCGAGATGCACGACCTTGATTGCATTAAAGTGATAAAAGATGTTGAATCAGGTGGGAAAGACGATAGAAATGGTTTTTTAGAACTTAAACAAGAATTAGAGAAAAAAGAACTATATGCAATAGTAGTTTACGAAACTTCTAGAATATCAAGAATTACAAGGACCCTTATAAATTTTATCTACGAATTAGATAAAAAAGAGGTTAAATTTATTTCAATATCCCAGCCAGAATTAAATACTACTAGTCATACAGGGATGTTATTCTTTCAGATCCAAGCTTCTCTAGCAGAGTATGAAAGAAAACAAATTTCTACAAGGGTAAAATCAAATTTGTATCAAAGAGCCAAAGATGGGAAATGGTTAGGAGGAGTATCTCCGTTGGGTTATGATGCTATAAATAAAAAATTAATAATCAATAATGTAGAAGCTGATATAGTTAGAGATATTTTTTATAGCTATATAGATAGCGGATCGTTAAATACTGTTGCTAAAAAATATAAAAAACCTCTTGAGAGCATCAGATGGATTTTAAAAAATTATATATATATAGGAAAGAAAAGTTACGGGAAAAAAGAAAGAAATATATCTACAGGGATAACTAAAATAAAAGATACATGTGAAATATTTGAAGGAGAGCATGAAGCTATTATAGATGATGATACCTTCAATGAAGCTAAAAGATTAATGGAGTTTAATAGAACAAAGGTCTTAAATACAAGGGGGTCCAGAGTTAAACTTTTTACGTCCCTCTTACACTGTGAATGTGGCGGCAAATATCATTCAACTACTTCAAAATCAGGGAATGGAAATACTTACTTCTATTACAGATGTACATATTGCAAGAAAAAATTTAATGCTGACTTCCTGGAAGAAAACATATTAAATGTAATTATTAATTTTTCTGAATTATCAGAACTCAACGAATTCAAAGATAATTTGCTAGACTCATATATAGAGAAAGATAACTATTTAAAAAGAAAATTGTCTTCATTGCAAAACTCAAAAAATAAGTTAATAAAAATATATACAAATGATATTATTACTGAAGAAGAATTTAATTCAAATATAAAAGAAATAAAGGAGAATATCGGCAGAACTTTGGAAGAAATAAAGGCAAATAAAGAACTTATAGATAACGCAAATAATAAACAAACAAAAGTTGATAATGTTAAGTTGTTTAAGGAAATAATGAGAAATTTAGATGTAGAGGACAGAGAAGAGGCTAAGAAAATTTTTAGATTAATGATAGATAAAATTATAATAAATAAAGAGAATATAGAGAAATCTATAATTTATTTATTATAGTGCTTACTATATATAACCTACTCTGATGCACCATATATTACCTATAAAAATAATATACAAAGCTTCTAAAATCATCATTTTTTTAGAAGCTTTATTTTATTTTTTGTGAAAATATTTTTCTATTTTATTTTTTCACATCAAAACATCTTTAAACATTGTAAAAGCTTATATTCCATAGTATAATTTAGTCATAAATCAAATCAACTAATAGTAAATAATTTAAAAATTTCAATAATATATTTTAATTAAATTTTTAAATATAAATGTTAAAAGAAACTATTTAAATTTAAAAGGAGGGAAAATGTATAAAATAAGTACAACTGCGTTAAACGATTTAACTAGATTTTGTTATAGTATTAAACTTGATAAAAAGAATCCATCAAAGGAAATTATCGAAAAAATAATAAATAAATTTGAACCTATCTCAAATCTTAATTTTGAAAATCTTGATATTAAAACCTTAGAACAAAAATTTGAGTTTACATATATAGAATTCTCAAGAGAAGATGATGCATATAGGCATAAAACTTTAGGAATTTCTATTATAGTTTCACTTTCTAATAATTACTCTGAACAACTTATTTATACTCTATTAGATTTTGTTATTAGTTCGATGAATGATATTAGTTATACTCAAATTTTAAAGCTTATATTTAAAACAATTTTCCCTGATTTTAAAAATGATATTAATAGAATAATTGATAATTTTATAAAAAATTATAATAAAATTTGAATATCTAACTATCAAATAAAAAAATTATCAATAAATATAATAATATTCCCCCACTTTTAAAAGTTTTATTAATGAATTTTTTTTAACAATCTATTAATATAATAATTTGTTTTAAAAAAATAAATTAATCCATAAATATAATTATTTTATCATAAGTTATAAAAAATAAGTATTTTTCTTATACTTGTTATTATATAGAAGATATAGTATAATTTTTATAAAAGGGTTTTGGAGGCAAAAATGAAAATTATAATCAATAGAAATGAATTGATACATAACCTAAGTGACCTATCTTTAGTCATTAAGGATAATTCTATAAGACCTGTAATATCAGGAGCTAAATTAGAGGTAAAAGAAGAAAAAATTAGATTTACCGGAACAACCATGGAAACTACTATAAAATCATATTTGGATGGTGAAATTCTAGAAGAAGGAATTGTTGTATTTAAAATTGGACTAGTTTTAGAGTATATAAAATTATTAGAACAAGATACTATAGAAATTCGTACCGCTGAAAATAAATTATTTATCCATAATGCTGAATTTTCTGTTTTGGATAATGATGAATATCCAAAATTAAATATACTAGGAGGAAATTTACTTTTAAATATTAAAGCAGACACTTTAATGAAAGCTTTTGATAAAGTGATGTTTTCCTCTTCTATAACTCCTGAAAATTTAGCTATTAATACTATTAGAATAAATTTAGAAGATAACAAAATTTATTTAATTACTACAGATTCGTATAGACTTACTCATTATTTTCTAGAAAATAAAACTCAATTTAATAAAGAAATATCTATCCCTTTAGAAGGAGCCATTATTTTAAGCAAGCTTTTTAGAGGTAGTAAAGAGACTTTAAATTTCTTTATCGATGGTAGCCAACTAAGAGTAAAAACTGAAAAATTAATTTTTTCTATTCGGTTAGTAGATTTAGAATTCCCTAATTATAATGCAATTTTAAATAGTATGAATTTCACTAAAACTATTGAAATGAATTTAAAAGATTTTAAATCCTCTTTAAAAAAAGTTCTTACTATTGCTAAGAGAAATCAAGAAACAAAAAATGGAGCATATTTCGACTTTAACGGAAATAAATTAAAAATATCCGTCTCTTCTGGAAATGCTAAAACTATGCAAAAATTAGAAACAATCAAAGAAGGTGATAATTTCAAAGCTTCATTAAATGTAAAATTTATAGAAGATTTTTTAAATCATATAGAAAAAAATATAATTATAAAAGCTACTAATGCTAGTTCTATGTTTATTTTTAAAGAAATGGATAATGATAACTATACTTATATCTTAATGCCATTAGCCCTTAGAGATTAGGAGGAGATATGGATTTTTATAAAAAAATGTTAATTAAAATTCTAAAAAACTCTATGACTGGTTGCGAATCTAACGTCTTAAAGATTTTAGAATCAGGACATGATCTTAATATTGAAGATAAAAAAGAATTAGAGGAATTAATCGATAACTTATAATAGATAATATTAATTTAATATACAGGAGGTTACAAATATGCAAATTTTATCAAATTTAAAGCCTGAAAAAGTCTTCAATTTTTTTGAAGAAATTAGTTCGATTCCTAGAGGATCAAAAGATGAGCAACAAATAAGTGATTACCTATTAAATTTTGGGAAATCTAGAGGTCTAGAAACTATTCAAGATGAAGCACTAAATATAATAATAAAAAAAGATGCTACTCCAGGATATGAATCAATTTCACCTATAATTATTCAAGGACATATGGATATGGTTTGGGAAAAAAATCTAGATACTGAGTTTGATTTTAAAAAAGAAGGATTAAACCTCTTAGTCGATAAAGATTTTATAAAAGCTAAAGGAACTACATTAGGAGCAGATAACGGCATAGCTGTCGCATTTGCATTAACCATTCTTGATTCAAGTGATATTCCTCATCCAAAATTGGAAGTACTAATTACTTCTGACGAAGAAACAGGAATGTCAGGAGCTATGGCTTTAGATGGTAATCTATTAAAAGGTAAATATTTATTTAATATTGATACAGAAGAAGAAGGAGAAATATATGTTAGTTGTTCTGGTGGTAATAGAACTACTTTTACAATTCCAGTAACATATACGACTCCTATATTTGATTCTTTCTATAATATTAGTATTAGAGGTTTGTTTGGTGGTCATTCAGGAATGGAAATTCAACTACAACGAGGAAACTCAAATAAAATTATGGGTAGAATATTAAAAGCTATATCCGATGAATTAATTATTAACCTAGTAAAAATAAATGGAGGATCAAAAACTAATGCTATTCCTCGTGAAGGAGACGCATTAATTTCAATAGCTAAAAAAGATATAAATCTTTTAAATAAAATTGTAACTAATGTAACTAAAGATATTGTAGAAGAATTAAGAGTTTCAGATGCAGGTGTAAAAATTATTCTTACAGAAATAGAAAAAACAAAAATTTCTAAAGTAATGGACTCAGACACAACTCACAGAGTTATTAATACTTTATTTTTATATCCAAATGGTGTACAAAGGATGAGTTTAGACATTGAAGGATTAGTTGAAACTTCCCTCAACTTAGGAGTTCTTACTACGGAAGATACAAGTGTTGTTCTACAATCAGCTATTAGAAGTTCTGTAGATGCTTCAAAAGCTTTATTAACTAAAAAAATTGCAACACTTGCAACACTTACAGGATGTAGCTTCAAACAAGGTGCTTCTTATCCAGCTTGGAAATTTAATCCTACTTCAAAATTACAAGCTATGGCATTAGAAGTCCACGAAAAATCAACTGGTAAAAAAGCTGGAATTAAAGCTATACATGCAGGCTTAGAGTGTGGATTATTAAGTGAAAAATTACCAGATTGTGACATGATTTCTTTTGGACCTAATATGTTTGATGTTCATACTCCTGAAGAAAAATTATCTATATCTTCAGTCCAAAATGTATGGAAATATCTATTAGATTTATTAAAATCGTCAAAAGATTATTTATAAAAAATAAGTTAAATACAATAAAAAAAGGTATGATTAAAATATTAATAAAAGATGATTTCTGTATTATGCAAGAATCATCTTTTTTAAATATCTAATCTATACCTCTAAATGTTTAATTTTTTTTGCTTTTGATAGTTATTTTAAAGAAATTCTCTAAAATATATTTTTTTAGTATCTATTAAACCTAATAGACATTATCTTCAAATTTTTGTTTTCAACGTTTAAAAAAAAATTTGATTCACACTTTTACAAAAAAATTGTATTAAAAAACCATGAAACTAAACTTTTTTTTCAAGAATCTAGTTCATGGTTATAATTTATTTAAAAAATCCATTTTTTCATTATTTAAAATAATTAAATATTATATAATTTCCCAATATCTCTTCTATAAAATAACCCTTCAAAATTTATTTTATCTATAGAATTATATGCTTTTTTACACGCAGTCTCTAAATTTTTTTCTAAACTTACTATATTTATTACACGTCCGCCACTAGTCAAAAGTTTTTCTTTTTCTAATTTAGCCCCAGCAATAAATACTAAATCATTTACACCTGAAATTCCTGTTATCTCATATCCCTTATTATAACTTTCTGGATATCCTCCAGAAACTCCTACAACACAACAAGCTGAAGAATTCTTCCAACTCATTTTCACTTTATCTAAATCTCCATCTATACACATCTCTAAAATTTCTAAAAAGTCATTTTCCATCAGTGGAAGTACTGCTTGAGTTTCGGGATCTCCAAGTCTCATATTATATTCTAATGAATATATTCCTTTTTCTGTTATCATAAGCCCAAAGAAAATAACTCCATTAAACTTCATTTTTTCTGATTTTAATCCTTCTAAAGTTGGAACCATAATATCATCTATAAAATCTTTCATTATATCAGATGTTACATATGGATTTGGAGCTATTACCCCCATTCCACCTGTATTTAATCCCGTTTCACCTTCACCTATTTTTTTATGATCCTTAGCAGAGATAAATGGTATAATAGTCTCTCCATCAGTAATTGAAAGAATAGAAGCTTCTGCACCTATTAAAAATTCCTCTATTACTATTCTAGCACTAGTTTGTTTAAATTTATTATCTAATAACATCTCTTTTACTGCTTCTAATGCTTCTTCTTTGTTTTGAGCTATGATTACACCTTTTCCTGCAGCTAAACCACTAGCTTTAATTACAGTAGGATATTCTATTGTATCCAAATATTTTATCGCATTATCATAATCACTAAATATTTCATATGCTGCCGTTTTTACTCCATACTTTTTCATAAAATTTTTAGAATATGCCTTACTGCCTTCTAAAATCGCAGATTTTTTATTGGGACCAAATATAGTTAATCCTCTTTCTTCAAATTTATCTACTATTCCTTCTACTAATAATTCCTCAGATCCTACCATAGTAAGTCCTATTTTATTATTTTCTGCAAATTCTACCATTTCTTCAATATTAAATAATTCTATATTTTCACAAATATCTAGTAATTCTGTACCAGCATTTCCAGGAGCTACATATATTTTTTCTACCTTGCTATTTTGAGCAAATTTCCATGCAATAGCATGCTCTCGACCGCCACTTCCTATAATCAAAATTTTCATAATTTACTCCCTTTATTTTTAATATTTTTTTCTTATTAGAGATAACGTTAAAAAAATTTAATGTTTAAAATGTCTTATCCCTGTAAATACCATAGATATTCCATGTTCATTACATGCATCTATAGATTCTTGATCTCTCATAGATCCCCCAGGTTGTACTATTCCACCAATTTTAGCTACTGCACAAGCATCTACTACATCTCTAAATGGAAAAAATGCATCTGATGCCAAAATTGCACCATTTCCAGCTCTTTCAATAGCCTGTTTTGTAGCCCAAATTCTATTAGTTTCTCCAGTTCCTATTCCTTTAGCCATACCATCTTTTACTACTACTATAGCATTAGATTTCACATGTTTTACTACCTTCATTCCAAATACTAAATCTGCCATTTCCACTGCTGTAGGAGATTCTTTAGTTACTACTCTAAAATCATCTGAGAATGCTATATCTCTATCTTGTACTAAAATACCACCATCTACCTTTACATAATCTATTTTATCACATGGTTTTTGATATGCTTTTATAATTCGTAAATTTTTCTTTTTCTTCAATATAGTTAATGCTTCCTCTGTAAAATCAGGTGCTATTACTATCTCTAAGAATGTTTTCTTTAATTCTTCAGCAGTTTTAACATCTACTTTATTATTAAGAGCTACTATTCCACCAAATATAGAGATAGAATCACAATTATAAGCCTTCATATATGCATCATAAATATTATCTGCAATACCTACGCCACAAGGTGTTGAATGTTTAAGTCCACAACATGCAGGAATTTCAAATTCACAAACTACTTTCCACGCTACATCCATATCTCTTATATTGTTAAAGGATAATTCCTTTCCATTTAATTGATCAAAATCTTTCATAGCTCCATTTTCAGTTGTAGATACATAATAAGCAGATTTTTGATGAGGATTTTCACCATATCTTAAATCCATTTTCTTAACATAAGATGTGCTGAGATACTCTGGCATCTCTCCTTCTAACAAAAAATTAGATATTGCTGCATCATAAGCTGATGTTAAATTAAATACTTTTCCTGCTAATCTCTTTTTAGTTTCAAAAGTTACCTCTCCCGCTTCCATCTCTTCTTTTACCGTATTGTAATCAGAAATATTAGAAATCACTACTACATCTTTAAATGATTTAGCAGCAGATCTAAGCATTGTAGGTCCACCAATATCTATAAATTCTACCTTAGCTTCGAATGAGATATCATTTTGTACTTCTTTAAAAAATGGATATAAATTCACTATTACCATATCTATTGTAGTTATATTTCTATCTTCTAAAGTTTTCATGTGTTCTTCATTATCTCTAATAGCTAGGATACCACCGTGTATAATTGGATGTAAAGTTTTTACTCTTCCATCTAACATCTCTTCTACACCCGTTACTTCTGCTACATCTAATACAGCTATATTATTCTCTTTTAGATGTTTATATGTCCCACCTGTAGAAATTATTTCTATCCCTTGTGATATTAAAAAATTTGAAAATTCTACTATTCCTGTTTTATCAAAAACTGATATCAATGCTCTTTTCACTTATCTATCCTCCTATTATCTAAGGTAATACTACCTGTACAAGTAATTAATAAATTACTTCATATAGATTTAATTAATTAATTTTCATTAATTTTCTTATAGCCTTTGGCAATAATTTATGTTCTTCTACCAATATTTTTTTCTGTAAAGTTTCTGCAGTATCATCTACTTCAATCTTTACTTTTTTTTGTTCAATTATCTCCCCTGTATCTATCCCTGCATCTACATAATGAACTGTACAACCAGATTCAAATTCTTTAGCTTCCATTACAGCCCTATGAATTCTCATTCCAAACATTCCAGGCCCACCGAATTTAGGCAAAAGAGACGGATGGATATTGATTATTCGTCTCCTTCTCTTATTTATAAATTCTTCATCTAATATTGATAAAAATCCTGCTAAAACTACTAAGTTTACTCTATTCCCTAAATATTCATCTATCTTTTTAGATATATCTTTTTTTAAAATTTTTCTATCAAATATTTTTGTTTCTATATTATTTTTTTTTGCTCTTTCAATTCCATAACATTCCCTATCAGCTATAACACAAGAGATCTCATATCCTACTTTTGAAGTAGAGATAGTATCTATTATAGATTGCAAATTACTCCCTCCACCAGATACCAAAACTGCTATTTTAAACATATTCCATTATCTCCCTTAGTTATAGTTCCTATTTCATATGGAGCCTCTCCTAATTCTTCCAAAGTTTTTATTATTCCATCTTTTTCATTAGAATTAGCTATTATTATAAATCCAACTCCCATATTAAATGTTCCCCACATCTCAGATTCTTCTACTCCAAGGGACATTAAATATTTAAATATAGGTAATATTTTTATTTTTGATTTATCTACTTTAGCTTCTAATCCAGCTGGTATTACCCTAGGTAAATTTTCAATTATTCCACCACCAGTCATATGAGCTAGACCGTTTACCTTATGTTTTTTAATAAGTTCTAATATAGATTTTACATATATTCTTGTAGGAGTAAGTAGTTCTTCTCCTATTGTTTTATCCTCATATTTTGCATCATAATCAGTTACTAATTTTCTTATCAGTGAAAATCCATTACTGTGAACTCCTGATGATGGTAATGCTATAATTGTATCTCCCTCTTCTATCTTTGACCCATCTATAAGATCTTCTTTTTCGACTACTCCTACTGTAAATCCGGCTATATCATAGTCTCCATTCTTATAAAAACCAGGCATTTCTGCTGTCTCTCCGCCAACTAAAGCTGCATCAGATTGTAAACATCCTTGCGTTATTCCACTCACAAGTGTCGCCGCGACATTTGCATCCAACTTTCCACAAGCCATATAGTCTAAGAAAAACAATGGTTGAGCTCCGTGACACAATACATCATTGACACACATAGCTACACAGTCAATTCCTACAGTATCATAGATTTTAGTTTTAAATGCTATCTCCAATTTAGTTCCTACACCATCTGTCCCAGATACCAAAATTGGATCTTTCATTTGTCCTAATTGATACATTGCACCAAAACTACCTAAACCAGTAAGTACGTTTTTATTATGTGTTTTTTTTACTAAATCCTTCATAAGTCCTACTGACTTGTATCCCTCTTCTTTATTTACCCCTGCATCTTTATATGAAATTGTTGACATCATAGCCTCCTGATATTATTATTTTTTTACTTTATCTCTTTTCACTTCTCCTTCTTATGGTTTTTCTAAAACTTGAGAAACCACAGCTAAAATAACTATCAATAGTTTTCTCTGATCTGAGAAGAAACGACAACTAGAAAGGAGTTAAAAATTACATATTTGCTACTGTAGACATTGGATATATTCCATTAAAGCATCCCATACAGAAATTTTTGCTTCCCAAAGTGCTTGTTAAATTGTCTAATTTTAAAAAATCCAAACTATCTGCTCCTATATATTCACAGATCTCTTCTATAGATTTTTCTGCCGCCAAAAGTTCCTTTCTATATGCTATATCCACACCAAAATAACATGGATGTTTCACTGCTGGGCTGGCAGATCTAAAATGAACCTCTGTAGCTCCTGCCCCTCTTAACATCTCAATTAATTTTTTACTTGTAGTTCCACGAACCAATGAATCATCAATAACTACTACTCTTTTTCCCTCTATCATAGATCTAATTGGATTTAATTTAACCCTCACTGCTCTTTCACGGAGTTCTTGAGATGGTTTTATAAATGTCCTCCCAATATATTTATTTTTTACTAATCCAGTTACAAATGGTATTCCTGAAGCTATTGCATATCCTTGAGCTGCTGGTAATCCAGAATCTGGTACACCTATTACGATATCAGCTTCTACCTTACTCTGTTCCCAAAGTTTTACCCCTGTTTCATATCTACTTTTATATACATCCAGTCCATCTATCACAGAATCTGGTCTAGCAAAATAAATATGTTCAAAAGAACAAGGTGCTTTATGAGATTGTTCATTATAGTTAATTGCTTCTAAACCATTTTCATCTATTATTACGATCTCTCCTGCATTTATATCTCTAATTAATTCTGCTCCTACAGAGTCTAAAGCACACGATTCAGATGCAAGTACTATACTTCCATCCTCTAATTTACCCATACAAAGTGGTCTAATTCCATAAGGATCTCTTATCCCAATTAGTTTATTTTGTACAACTATTACTAAAGCAAAAGAACCTTTTATAGCTGAGATTGTATCTACCAATGTTGCTTTTAAACCATTTTTAGATCTTCTAGACATCATATTAATAATAACTTCTGAATCAGTAGTAGTTTGGAATACTACCCCTGCATCTTCTAATAACTCTTTAATTATTGTAGGATTAATAAGATTTCCATTATGAGCTACAGCTATATCTCCTAATTTAGAGTGTCTTTGTAGTGGTTGTGCATTTGCCATACATGATCCACCAGCTGTAGAATATCTCACATGACCTATTCCTACATTTCCAACGGTTTCTTTTAACGTTGTTTCAAAAAATACATCAGACACTAATCCTTGACCTTTATAGGTTCTTATTTTTTCATCTTTAGAAATACTCATTCCTGCACTCTCTTGTCCTCTATGCTGTAGCGAACATAACCCATAATAGATAAGCCCTGCTATGTCTTTTTTATCTTCCTTAGAATAGATCCCAAAAACTCCACATTCCTCTTCCATCTTTTCTGATTCGTTATATTCAACCATTATTTTGCTCCTAGTCTTTTTAATATCTCTATATAAGCTTCTTCTATACTACCTAAATCTCTTCTAAATCTATCTTTGTCTAGTTTTTCACCTGTAGTATGATCCCATAATCTACAAGTGTCAGGAGAGATTTCATCAGCTAAAAGTATTTCTCCAGCTGCATTTTTTCCAAATTCAATTTTAAAATCAACCAAATCTATTCCCTCATCTCCAAAAGCTTTTAATAATAAATTATTTATCTTTGTAGTAATTTCATTGATTTCTTTCAATTCATCATATGTTGCTATTCCCATAGCTACTGCATGGTGATCATTAATAAGTGGGTCACCAAATGTGTCATTTTTATAACATAATTCAAAAATAGTATTTGTAGGTTTAGTTCCCTCTTCAATTCCTAACCTTTTTGCCATGGATCCAGCTATTATATTTCTTACTATTACTTCTAGTGGAAATATTTCTAATTTCTCACATAGTTGATCTCTGTCATTTAATTTTTCTTTAAAATGAGTTTTAATCCCATTTTTTTCTAAATTTTCAAATAAGATAGTTGTAATTTCATTATTCATTACTCCCTTATTAACAATAGTTCCCTTCTTTTCTCCATTTCCAGCAGTAGCGTCATCTTTAAAATGGATAATTACCAAGTTTTTATCATCTGTAGCATACACTTGTTTAGCTTTACCTTCATATAAATGTTCTCTTCTTTCCATTTTCAGCCTCCGATTTATTTAAATTAAATTTTTTATTATAAATACACAAATTCTATATACAAGACCTGTGTATTTATCCCAGAATAGATATAAAATCTACTTCTACCACTGTTATCTCAATAAATATTATTTTCCAATTCATAACTTTTTATAATTCTATTCCATTTCCGTTTTCTGCAATAAAATTTTTCTTCATATTTTCTCTAAAATTTACTAATTTTTTTTGAATTTCAGGATATTTCAAAGCTAATATTTGTACCACTAACATCCCAGCATTATAAGAATTATTGATCCCAACTGTAGCTACCGGAATAGATTTTGGCATTTGCACAATAGATAATAACGCATCCATCCCATCTAATGCTGCTCTGATTGGTACTCCTACAACTGGTAATATTGTTTTCGAAGCTATCACTCCCGGCAGATGTGCTGCTAGTCCTGCTCCTGCAATTATTGCTTGTGTATCTTCTATTTCTAATCTTTTTATTGTTTCTACTAATTTTTCAGGTACCCTGTGAGCTGATAATACGTGTGCTTCAAATTCAATTCCAAACTCTCTCAAACAATTTGCTGCTCCTTTCATCACATCGATATCTGATTTACTTCCAAATATAATAGCTACCTTCATAAATTAGTCTCCTTTTATCTAAAAAATTTTATTTTAATATTTTTTTCTATTTTAATACATCTACCTTTAGTGTACACAAAATTTAAAATAATTATCTATTTCTAAAATAATTCACACCATTTCTAAAGATATTTTGTTCTTTATCTCCTAAGATATTTTTATATAAATTTTCTCCTGTTCTCTCTGAATGAGCCATCTTACCGAAGATTCTTCCATCTTTGGAAGTTATTCCTTCTATTGCATAGAGAGATCCATTTGGATTATATTCTCCATGATTGGTTGGATTTCCATCTAAGTTTACATATTGAGTAGTTACTTGACCATTCTCTATTAATTCTTTTAATTTTTCTTCTCCTACAACAAATTTACCTTCCCCATGAGATACAGCTATTCTATGCTCTGATCCTACTGCAATATCACTAAACCAAGGTGAATTATTCGATACAACTTTAGTTGTTACAATTTTTGATATATGTCTATTAATATTGTTATAAGTAAGTGTAGGAGAAGTTTCGTCTAAATCTCCAATTACTCCATTAGGTAATAATCCACATTTTATAAGAGCTTGGAATCCGTTACATATTCCTAAAATTAATCCATCTCTATCTAACAATCTTTCTACTGCTGCCTTTATTTTTTCATTTCTAAGAATAGTTGCTATAAATTTAGCTGACCCTTCTGGCTCATCTCCTGCTGAGAATCCTCCTGGTAACATTAAGATTTCACAGTTATCTATATGACCTGCCATCTCATCTATGGATTTAATAATATGATCCATAGTTAAGTTTCTAAATGTCATTGTAAATGGTAACGCACCTTCTTTAGCAAAGGCTTTCATAGAATCATATTCACAGTTAGTTCCAGGAAAAGCTGGTACAAATACCCTTGGATTTTCTATTTTTTGTTTTGATTTTATTTTATTTTTCTTTTCACAATTTTTAATTTCTAAATTTTCATTTTCAACTATCTCTTCTTCTACTATTTCAGGGAATATTTCATTTAGAGTTCCCTTCCATTTAATTAATAATCCATCTAATTTAATTACCTTATCATTTATAATTAGTTCCTTAGTTGAGATTGTTTTTCCTATTAATATAGCATTTTTATTTTCTAAAATATCAGAAGCTTCAACTAATATAGATCCATATCCCATATTAAATAATTCATCTTCACTTATTGAAATTTTAGCTCCTATCATATTTCCAAAACTCATTTTAGAAATAGTTTCGATTACTCCTCCACCTTTTATAGTCATAGCAGAAATAATCTTTTTGTTTTTTATATTTTCATATATATATTCAAAATTAGATTTTAACTCTTCTAAATTAGGCATAAGATCTTTAGTCATATTATGTTTAATTAAGTATAAATTATTACCACTACACTTTAATTCTGGTGAAATTATATTTGAAGCCAAAACCTTAGTTACTCCAAAAGAGATTAATGTAGGAGGTACATCCATATCATTAAAACTTCCACTCATACTATCTTTCCCACCAATTGCAGGTATATTAAAGTTTTTCATTACATATTGAGTCCCAAGTAAAGCTGCAAATGGTTTTCCCCATTTCTTAGGATTATCTCCTAATCTTTCAAAATACTCTTGAAATGATAGTCTCACGCCTTTATAATCTCCACCCATAGCTACTATTTTAGCTAACGATTCAATAACTGCATATGCTCCACCATGATAAGGTGACCATTTAGTAATTAATGGATTATATCCCCATGTTATTGCAGATGCTGTATCTGTCATTCCTTCAAGTAATGGTATTTTATGAACTGATCCCTCTGTAGGAGTTAATTGATATTTTCCACCAAATGGCATAAGTACTGTTCCTGCTCCGATTGTTGAATCAAACATCTCCATGAGTCCTTTTTGAGAACTTACATTAAGAGAACTTATCCTATTCATTATTTTTTCTTCTAAAGTTGATCCTAGAGTGTTAGAAATTTCCAATGGATTTTCTAAATCAGGTGCTTCTACCTCTATATCTATATATCCAGTAATGCCATTCGTATCCAAAAAATCACGACTTAGATCTACTATAGATTTTCCTTTCCAGTTAATTATTAGTCTTTTTTCTTTAGTAACTACTGCAACCTCTACGGCTTCTAAGTTTTCTGTATCTGATAGTTCCAAGAATTTTTCTACATCTTTTTCTTCTACTACTACTGCCATTCTTTCCTGTGATTCAGAAATAGCAAGTTCTGTACCATTTAATCCCTTATATTTTACAGGCACTTTATCTAAATTTATTATCAATCCATCAGCTAATTCTCCAATTGCTACAGATACTCCTCCAGCACCAAAATCATTACATTTTTTAATTAATTTAGTTACTTCTGGGTTTCTAAATAATTTTTGAATTTTTCTTTCTTCTGGAGCATTTCCTTTTTGAACTTCAGCTGAACAAGTAATTATAGAATTAATATCATGTTCTTTCGATGATCCTGTTGCTCCTCCGCATCCATCCCTACCAGTTTTACCTCCTAATAAGATTATCTTGTCTCCAGGATTTGGTGATTCACGACGAACATTACTTGCTGGAGTAGCAGCTACTACAGCTCCCACTTCCATTCTTTTAGCCTTGTATCCTGGATGATAGATTTCTGTTACATGAGATGTTGCCACACCAATTTGATTTCCATATGAAGAATATCCATGGGCTGCTCCAGTTGTTATTTTTCTTTGTGATAATTTACCAGGTAAAGTATCTTCTAGTTTTTCCAATGGACTTGCTGATCCCGTCACCCTGATCGCCTGATATATATATGATCTTCCAGATAATGGATCTCTTATTGCTCCACCTATACAAGTAGAAGCCCCTCCAAATGGTTCAATTTCAGTAGGATGATTATGAGTTTCATTTTTAAACATAAGTAACCATTTTTCCATTACTTTTTTTCCATTTTTTTCTATATCTACATCTATATATACAGAACAAGCATTTATTTCTTCGGATACTTCTAAATCATTTAAAAACCCATTTTTTCTCATTTCTCTAGCTGATATAGTAGCCATATCCATTAGGGTCATTGGTTTTTTAGTTATCCTTTCACCATGAGCATATCTTCTACTTTCTAAGTATTCATCAAATGTTGCCTGTAAAGTTTCTTCAAATTTTCCTTTTGGAAGAGTAATTTTTTCTAATATAGTTTCAAAAGTAGTATGTCTACAATGATCTGACCAATAAGTATCAAGTACTTTTATTTCTGTATCACTAGGATCTCTTTTTTCTTCATTTTTAAAATATTTTTGAATGTATATTATATCTGCTATAGTCATGGCAAGACCATTAGATTTTCTAAATTCTTCTAATTCATCCTTTGAATAAGAATTAAATTCTTCATAGATTTCTACTTCATTTGGAGGAGTTATTTCATCTTCTACCATTTTAGATAGATCTTTTTCTCTCATCTCTACTTCATTTATATAATATTTTTTTATCCTTTTCATATCATCTAGTGAAAGATCTCCAGAAAAGATAATTACTTTTCCTGTTTTTAATGATATACCTTCACTTTCTTCACAAATTAAATTTATACATTGGATAGCTGAATCTGCTCTCTGATCAAATTGACCAGGCAAAAATTCTACAGCCAAATAATTTTTATCTTTTAAATCTAAAGTGTCATAGGTATTATCTACTACAGTTTCTGAGAGTACTACTTCTTTTATCGTAGATACTTCATCTTTTTTTACATTAAAAAGATCATATATATTTATTATTCTAACCTTTTCTAAATGAATTAAATTTAAATTTTCCTTTAATTCAACCTTTAGCTTTTTAGCTTCTACAGCAAACTTTTCTTTTTTTTCTACATAGATACGATGATTCATGACTCCTCCTAATTTTTATGAATAAATATGAGTTCCTCTCTTATAATAAAAATCCCAGGGCTATTTTTAATAAGTAAAAATAGCCCTGGGATTTAACCAAGTACTTTCATTTACTTATAGCGGTTTATTTAAGGTAAACCGTAGAGACTCCCAACCATATTATGGGGATATATAAGTTTATTTAATTTTTTTATTTCTTAAAATAATCCAGAGATTACTCCATTTTCATCAATATCTATCAATTCTGCTGAAGGTATTTTTGGCAACCCAGGCATATCCAAGATACTTCCTGCCATCGCTACTATAAATCCTGCTCCTGCTGATAATCTAAGTTCATTAATTGTAACAGTAAACCCACTCGGTCTTCCCATTAATTTGGGATCATCTGAGATAGATTTTTGAGTCTTCGACATACAGATTGGTAATTTATCATATCCATATTCATTTAATGTTTTTATCATTTTTTTAGCTTTAGGTGTTAATATTACTCCATCTCCACCATATATGTTTTTTACAATTTTTTCAATTTTATTTTCTATAGTATCTTCAGTTTTATATAGATATTCAAAATTATTTTTCTTAGTCTCTATTTCATTTATTACTAATTTTGCTAGTTCTATTCCACCTTCTCCACCATTAGCCCATACATCACATAGAGCTACTGGTACATCTAATTTTTCACAATGAGTTTTAATAAAACTTAATTCTGCTTCACTATCTGTAACAAATTTATTTATAGCTACTACTACTGGTAATCCAAAATTTTTCATATTTTCTATATGTTTATCTAAATTTTCAATCCCTTTAGATAAAGTTTCTATACTTTCGTCTTTTAGTTCTTTAAGATTCATTCCTCCATGTAATTTAAGGGCTTTTACAGTAGCCACTATAATTACAGCATTTGGTTTTAACCCACCTTTTCTACATTTTATGTTCAAGAATTTTTCTGCTCCTAAATCTGCTGCAAATCCTGCTTCTGTTATTGCATAATCAGATAATTTTAGAGCCATTTTAGTAGCTAACAATGAATTACAACCGTGAGCTATATTAGCAAATGGTCCACCATGAATTATTACTGGAGTATTCTCTAATGTTTGAACTAAGTTTGGTTTAATCGCTTCTTTTAAAAGAGCAGTTATAGCACCTTCTATCTTTAAATCACTTACTTTTAATGGTTTCCCTTCTTTATCAAATCCAAATACTATTTGACTTATTCTATTTTTTAGATCCATTATAGATTCTGCCAAACAAAGGATAGCCATTATTTCCGAAGCTACTGTTATTTGAAATGAATTTTCTCTAGGAATTCCATTAGCAATCCCACCCATTCCAATTACTATATTTCTAAGAGATCTATCATTCATATCCATAACCCTTTTAAAAGCTATCTTAGTGACATCTATATCTAATTTATTTCCATGTTTTATATGGTTATCTATACACGCTGAAACAAGATTATGTGCTACTCCAATTGCATGAAGATCTCCAGTAAAATGTAAATTAATATCTTCCATTGGAATTACTTGAGAATATCCACCACCAGTAGCTCCACCTTTCATTCCAAATACGGGACCAAGAGATGGTTCTCTAAGAGCTGCTATAGAATTTTCCCCCAATTTATTTAAAGCTTGAGTTAATCCTACAGTAACTGTAGATTTTCCTTCTCCTGCTGGAGTAGGAGTTATTGCAGTCACTAAAATCAATTTTCCATCTTTTTTATTTTTATTTTTTTTTAAAATATCTAAATTTAATTTTGCTTTATATTTTCCGTATTGATCATAATCATCTTCTAACAAATTTAATTTTGTTACTATATTCTTTATATTTAATATTTTTGCTCCCTGAGCTATTTGAATATCTGTTTTCATTTCGCCTCCTTATAAAATAAAAATCCTAAGTACACACTTATATTAATGCGGACTTAGGACTATTGATTAATTTTCTTTTTCTTTTTAAATATCTTTATTTTATACTTCATTTTAATCCTCCATTAGTAAGTCATTTATGGTGACTTGTAGAAACTTTCTTCCATATTAAGAAATTATATTGTTATCAATTATAGAAGTATAGTACCATAATTCATTTATTTTAGCAATAAATACTCTATAAAATCCTTCAAAAAAATAAAAAATCCGAATAAATATTCGGATAAAATTTATTATGGCAGTCCAGTAGGGACTCGAACCCTAAACCCACGGTTTTGGAGACCGTTACTCTACCAATTGAGCCACTGAACTATAAATATTTAATTATTTTTCATTAAAAAAGTTAAACATTCAAAACTATATAATAATGTCTTTCTAAATTAACTCTTCTCT
>DDQV01000080.1 GCA_002342785.1 Fusobacteriaceae bacterium UBA2433
ATAAAATAGCAAATTAAAAAGCTAATATTTATATGTACCGTTGGCTAAGACGGGAATTTAAGCCTATGGACTGTTATAACAAATCGTAGTAGCTTCGGCAAGGCGAGACAGGGGGAAGTAGGAAAATTCAAAAATGTATAGATTTATATAGATTTTGTTAGCAGGAAGAGATGTTGTTAAAAGCAAGTTTGATGATAGTTATAGGGGCATTAATTGGATGGATAACAAATTATTTTGCAATTAAGATGTTGTTTAGACCGTTAAAAGAAACTAACATATTAGGTTTTAAAATACAGGGACTTATTCCCAAAAGAAGGATGGAGATAGCGGAAAATATTGCTGATACTATTCAAGATGAATTAATTTCAATGAAAGATATAACTGCAAATATTGGAGATATAGAGTTAGGAGAAGAGATCGATCTTATTGTAAATAGGATTGTAGAAGATAAATTAGAAAAAGAAGTTTTAGCAAAAATTCCAATGGCTAGTTTATTTATAACAGATAGTATGATAGTTAAGATAAAAGGACATATAAAAGATGCCATCGAAGAAAATAAAGATGAATTTTTTACAATAGTAATTAAAAAGATGGAAGATAGTGTAGATATGAGAAATATAATTATTGAAAAGATTGAAAAATTTGAATTAGATAGATTAGAAAAAATAGTATATAAGATAGCGAACAATGAATTAAAACATATTGAGTTCGTAGGAGCAATATTAGGAGCTATAATAGGTGGAATACAATTTGCAATCAGTATGTACATATAGATGAATAGGAGTATTTTATGGATGAAAGACTGTTATCGTCAACTGAGTTTGGCAGTGAAATAGAGATACAAAAAAATTTAAGACCCAAAACTTTAAATGAATATATAGGTCAAGATAGGTTAAAGGAAAAATTAGAGATATTTATGACTGCTTCTAAAAATAGAAATGAATCTATGGATCACACACTTTTATATGGACCACCTGGATTAGGAAAAACTACTCTAGCAGGAGTTATAGCCACAGAGATGGGAACAAATCTAAAGGTGACATCTGGACCAGTTCTTGATAAAGCAGGAGATCTAGCAGCAATTTTAACTTCTTTAGAGGAACAAGATATCTTGTTTATAGATGAAATTCACAGATTAAACACCTCGGTAGAGGAGATACTTTATCCAGCAATGGAAGATCGTGAGATTGATATTATAATTGGGAAGGGACCTACAGCAAGATCTATCAGGATAGAACTACCAAATTTTACATTGATAGGAGCTACAACAAGGGCAGGTTTATTAAGTGCCCCTCTAAGAGATAGATTTGGTTTAGTTCACAGGATGGATTATTATTCAACTGAGGACCTCATAAAAATTATTATGAGGGGAGGAAATATATTAGATGTTGAGATAGAATCTGAAGGAGCTTTAGAGATGGCTCTTAGGAGTCGTGGAACTCCTAGGATAGCTAATAGATTTTTAAAGAGAGTTCGTGATTATGCCGAGATTCGTGGCGATGGAATAATAACACTTAAGATAGCTAAAGAAGCCCTTAGTTTATTAGGGGTAGATGACTATGGACTAGATGAATTAGACCGTGAAATTATATTATCTATAATAGATAACTATGATGGAGGACCAGTAGGAATAGAAACTTTGGCTCTTTTATTAGGAGAGGATAGGAGAACTTTGGAGGAAATTTATGAACCTTATCTAGTAAAGATTGGTTTTATAAAAAGAACCCATAGGGGAAGAGTCGTTACTCCAAAAGCTTATAAACATTTCAATAAAAAAGAGAAAACGGAGGGCAACCTATGAAGATAAGTACAAGGATAAGATATGGTCTAAGAGCCGTTATAAATATAGCAGAGGGAAATTTAAATGAAGATAGATTAGTAAGGATAAAAGAGATATCAATAGATCAAAATATATCTGTTCAGTATTTAGAACAGATCTTATTTAAGTTGAAGAAAAAAGATATAATAAAAGGTAAGAGAGGGCCTAATGGTGGTTATAAGATTACTAAGGCTCCTGAAGATATAACTGTATTAGAACTTTATGAAATACTAGACGAAGAGGTAAGGGTAGTAGATTGTAATGAAGGGGTAAATAAAAAATGTATCAAAGAAGATTGTAGAACTACTTGTTTGTGGTCTCAATTAGACAATGCATTAAAAGTTATCTTAAGGGGAACCACTCTAGCAGATCTAATGAAAAATAAGGATATGGTATAGTTTAATGATAAGTGTATTTGTAGAAAAAGAAAATATAAATGGAAATATAGTTGAGATAAAAGATAAAAAAGATATCAATCATCTAAAAAATTCATTTCGTATGAACATAGGAGATGAGATTAGAGTTGTTGATGGTAAAAAAGAATATAGGTGTAAGATAATTTCTTTAGATAAAAAAGAGATCTTAGGAGAGATAGAGGAAATTTTAGAGGATAGTTATTCTACCTCTGTAAAAATAGATATAGCATTAGGATTATTAAAAAATGATAAAATGGATCTATCTATACAAAAATTGACTGAGATAGGGATAAATAAAATCATTCCTATGAAAACTAAGAGAACAATTGTAAAGGTAAATGAAAAAAAAGATAAATGGATTGTAATATCTACAGAGGCATTAAAGCAATGTCAAGGTGTTAAAAAGGTAGAGATAGATGAACCTACTAATTTAAAAGAAATTAATTATGAAGAATATGATATAGTATTTTTGCCCTATGAGGGAGCCAATGGAAGTAAGATAACAGATTATGATAATTTAGATAAATTAAAAAAAATCTTATATCTTATTGGACCAGAAGGTGGATTTGATGATTCTGAGGTAGAATTTTTACAAAAAAAAGGTGTGAAAGTGATATCTCTTGGAAAAAGAATACTCAGAGCAGAAACAGCGGCTATAGTAGCAGGAGGAGTAATTTTAAATGAGATCTGGTAGGAGAGTAGCTTTTTATACTCTAGGATGTAAAGTAAATCAATATGAAACAGAAAGTATAAAAAAACAATTTTTAGAAGAGGGATTCCATGAAGTAAGTTTTCAAGAGGAGTCTGATTACTATATAGTAAATTCTTGTACTGTAACTAGTATAGCTGATAAAAAAACTAGAAATATGTTGAGTCGTGGAAAAAAATTAAATAAAAATTCTATAGTAATAATCACAGGATGTTATGCCCAAACTGATGGAGAGAGTCTATTAGAAAAAAATTATGTTGATTATGTTGTAGGAAATACTAATAAAACAGAGATTTTAAAATTAGTAAAAACTATAGAGGCAGAAAAAAATACAGAAAAAGTAATATCTCATAATATATTTGATGATCATGAGTATCATGAATTAGAGTTTGCTACTATGAGAGAGATGAGTAGAGCTTATGTTAAGATCCAAGATGGATGTAATGAATTTTGTTCTTATTGTAAGATACCATTTGCTAGAGGTAGAAGTAGGAGTAGAAAACTAGAAAGTATCTTGACTGAGGTAAAGATCTTAACAGATGAAGGATATAAAGAAATTATTTTAATTGGTATAAATATGGGTGTATATGGTGAAGATTTAGAAGAGGGGAAAAACTTTGAAGATCTGTTAGAAGCTGTTACAGCGATAGATGGTGTAAAAAGATTAAGATTAGGGTCTATCTATCCAGATAAAATAAATGATAGATTTATAGATATCATGGCAAATAATTCTAAGATGATGCCCCACTTACATATCTCTTTACAATCTTGTGATGATGAAGTCTTAAAACTTATGAAGAGAAAATATAAATCAGATCTTATAAGAGATAGGTTGCTAACTCTAAAAAAAAGGGTAAAAGATTTGGAATTTACTGCAGATGTAATTGTAGGATTTCCACAAGAAAAAGATGAAAATTTTAAAAACACCTATGACCTAATAGAAAAAATTGGATTTTCAGATCTACATATCTTTCCATATTCCGATAGAGAAAATACTACAGCTAGTAAATTATCTGGTAAGGTAGATGGTAGAGCTAAAAAAGAAAGAGCTAAAAAATTAGAGGATTTAAGAAAAAACATGGAACAACTATCTAAGGAAAAAAATATTAAAAAGAAAACTAAGGTATTGGTAGAAAATACAAAAGATGGTTACACTTATGGATATACAGAGAATTATCACAGGATAAAGATAGAGGATTCAGGATATAGTGTAAGTGATATAGTTGAGGTAGAAATATATTTAGAAGAGGGGAAACTTTATGGCAAAGAGACGAAAAAAATCTAAATTATTGTATATTATAATTTTTCTTATAATAACTTTAATGGGGTTATTATATTTAAATATCAAGATGAATAATAAAAGGATAATAGACCTTCCAAGATATATGGTTATAGGAAAAGAAAATGTATTTGTTGTATATGAAGATAAGTTATCTCTTAGTATCCCTTTTGAAATTCAATTAGATGGGGAAAAAACTATAGGAGATTTTTATAGTGTGGGAAATTATCAAGGGATTATGGATGGTGTAAATGAGCTACTTCCAGAAAAAGTTGAGAGTTTTGAAGTTGTAAAACAAGGTGAGATTAGATTAAATGTAGCATATAAATATAATGTTCCAGAGGTTATGATAGAGGATAAAAGATATATATTAACTTCTAATTTAAACTCATTATTTATGGAAAGATACTATAAATCCATTGGTGAAACTTCTGAAAATGTAATAGTAGATGTGTTAAATGGTAATGGAAAATCTGGTTACGCTGGTAGAACAGGTGAGAGAATTGAGAAAACTCTTTCATATAAATATAATGCTGCTAACTATGAAAGAGACAGTGAATATAGTTATATAGTTAATAAAGATCTACAAAATAGTCAAATAGAATCTCTTATTATGAGTTTAGATGAAAGATATATTAAAATAAAATCAGAATTAGATCTACCGACTTTAGCTAATGCAGTTGTAATCTTAGGAAAAGAGGAAAATATAGAAACTAAGATTAATATCAATGGTACAGACAAAGTAACTAAAGATGCTAAGGGTATTCTAGAGGAAAATGGATATAAAAATATCTCTGTAGGAACTGAAAATGGTAATCTAACTGTTATCGATTATAAAGTAGAAGATTATTATATAGCATATAAGATCGCTCAAAAATTAGGGATTAAAAATATGATAGAAAATAAAAATGGAAAAGATAATGTAATAAATATATATATAAAAGAATAGGAGGAATCATGTTAAAAAAATTAGAAAGAATAGTAGAGGCTATTGAGAGTAGAAAAGGACAGGAACTAGTTATTCTTGATTTTGAAGGAAAAAATTCTTTATGTGATTATGCTGTAATATGTACAGGATCTTCAAATAGAAATATAAGAGCCATATCAGAAGAAGTAGAAGCTGAACTATTAAGATTAAACGAAAGAAGATTAAGTGTAGAGGGACAAGAGGATGCTCATTGGATATTAATTGATGGGGATGATGTGATGATACATGTTTTAGACCAAGATACTAGAGATCTTTATAGACTAGAGGAACTATGGGGATATGCTAATGTAATTTATCCTAGATTAAATGGTTGATCTTCTTATTCTGATTTGTATTTTTTTAGAAAATTCTTTAGCGATAAACTTTCCTTATAATATAATAGCTTTACCATATTTAACATATCTAGCTTATAAAAGGGGTATATATGGAATATTTGAAGTTGTATTAATTTGTATAATGATATCTAAGGATAAAAATATTTTAACAGAATTAGGAATTATTTTTATCCTTATATTTACAATAAGTTATTTTTTATCTAAGATATTAGGGTATGAAAAGATAAATATAGTGTATTATACATTGATACAATTTTTTATTTATGGAGGTTATTTATATATAAAATTACCACATTTTTATCCCTATCAAGGAATGATTATGTTTGCTGGATATTTGATATTAAATTATAGTTTTATAGTAAAATTAAGGAAAAATATATGAAATTAAAAAGAAAAAATAGATCAGTAAAATTAAAAAAAACAGAAAAAAAAAGAGGACAAAAATTTATTATAATAGTTGCTGTTATATACAGTTTAATTTTTGCTAGACTTTTTTTTATGCAGATAGTAAAAGTGGAAAAATATAAAAAAATGTCAAATAGAAATAGTATTAAGATAAAAAGGATAAATGGTTATCGTGGGAAAATATACGACTCAAATGGTAAACTTCTAGTAAATAATGAAGCTGGATATAGATTAGTATATCTCAATGAAAGAGAATGTGATGAAAAAAAGTTAGATGAGATGTCAGAACTTTTAGGGTATGATAAAGAGCTCATAAGAAAAAAAATAAAGTATGGGGAGATCTATAGTTATACCAGGGAAAATGTTATTTTTGATGATATATCTAAGGAAAAAGCCCATAGAATAATAGAAAAAAATTCAGATTATCCATATTTAGAGGTCCAAATCTATTCTAAAAGAAAATATATTAATGAGTCCTTAGGGTCTCATATTTTAGGATATGTTAGAAATGTATCTTCTAGTGAATATGAGAAGATGAAGGATAGTGGATATAAAAAAGATGATATAATAGGAAAACAAGGTATTGAAAAAGAATATGAATCTTACCTCAGAGGACAAAATGGTTATAGATATATTGAGGTAAATGCACACAATAGATTTGTTAAAACTTTAGAAGAGGAAAAATCTAAAATAGGAGATGATATATATCTTACTGTAGATTTTGATCTTCAACAAAAAATAACTAATTATATGAATGAGAAAGAAATGAAAGGTGCCTTTGTGGCTATAGAACCAAAAACAGGAAAGATAATAACTATGGTAAGTAATCCTGAATATCCGTTAAACACAATAATCTCTAAGATGACAACTGAGGAATGGGATGGAATTATGTTTAATAAAGATAGACCTTTAGAAAATAGAGCTATAACAGGGAGATATCCACCAGGTTCTATATTTAAGGTGATATCAGCCTTAGCTTTTTTAGAGGAAGGATTAAATCCCAATGAAGAATTTTTTGATCCAGGATATTATCAAATAGGAAAATGGAAGTGGAGAAGTTGGAAGAGATATGGTCATGGCTATACAAATCTAGCTAAATCTTTAATAGAATCTGTAAACTATTATTATTATAGGGCAGCAGATAAATATGGAAGAAAGAAGATATTAGAAGTAGCAGATGCTTTTGGAATAGGAAAAAAAACAGGAATTGATATTCCAGGGGAAAAGCCTGGAATTTTGCCAAATAATGAATGGAAGAAGAAAAAATTAAAGGAACCTTGGTATACAGGGGATTCTATAAACTTGTCCATAGGACAGGGATATTTACTAGTAACTCCTATACAAATGGCAAAAGCTTATTCGATCTTAGCTAACAAAGGGTATACATATACTCCTCATTTAGTTGAAAAAATAGTAACTCAAACAGGAAAAACCAAAGAGATAAAAGGTGAAAAGATAGAAGTAAATTATAATACAGAATATATGGAAAAAATTAAAGAAGCATTAGTAGAGACTGTAGAAGCTCCAAATGGAACGGCAAAAAGATTGAGAACAAAGGGAATTAGGGTAGCTGCCAAAACAGGGTCGGCTCAGAATTCAAAATATAAAGAACCTCATTCTTGGGTTTCAGGATATTTTCCAGCAGATAAACCAGAAATAGCATTCACAGCTTTTATAGAAGGTGGAGGTTCTGGAGGTAAAGATGCAGCGGAAGTAGCTAAAATATTTGTAGATGCTTATTTAGAAAAGGAAAAAAATATTGAAAAAAATTAAAGTAACTCTCTATTGAGAGAGTTTTGTTATTGTTAAATTTTTATGAAAAGATAAAGAAAAGTTTTCATAAAAATTAAGGAGGAAAAAAAATGAATAAAACGGAAAAGATAGAGGTAGATAGATCTTTATCTGAAAATCCTGTAAAGAAGGTCAAAAGTTTTTTTAAAAGACCAAAAAAAACTGACGTTGACAATACAGGGAAATCAGAGGTTATAGAAGAAAAAAAAGATTTAGTAACAAAAAAAGATGTAATAGCAAACGACACGATAAAAGATATGAAAAATAGAAAGAAGGTTCATAAGGGGCCTAAAAAAATAGTTCCAACTGATAAAGATCATCCTGTGCCTAACAAAAAAGAGGAAAAACTATTTGTTATACCTCTAGGTGGTTTAGATGAGATAGGAAAAAATATGACTCTATTTCAATATAAAGATGAGATTGTAATAATAGATGCAGGAATAGCATTTCCAGATGAAGCATTGCCAGGAATAGATATAGTAATTCCTGATTATAGTTATATAACAAATAATAAAGATAAGGTTAAAGCTCTTTTATTAACTCATGGTCATGAAGATCATATTGGAGGAACTCCATATCTTTATAGAACTATAGACCATAATGTTCCTGTATATGGGGGAAAACTAACACTAGCTTTAGCAAAATCAAAATTTGAGAAATCAACTTTTGGTAAGTTTGTGCCTAAGATGAAGGAAGCCCGTGGAAGAAGTAAATTTAAGATAGGGAAATATTTTGAAGTAGAATTTATAAGTGTAACTCATAGTATAGCAGATGCGTATGCTATTTGTATAAAGACACCAGCTGGAAAAATAATCCATACAGGAGACTTTAAAATAGATCTAACTCCAGTAGATGGAGATGGAGTAGATTTTAGTAGATTTGCTAGATTAGGAGATGAAGGTGTAGATCTTTTACTTTCAGATAGTACAAATTCTGAATTAGAAGGATATACTCCGTCTGAAAGAAGTGTAGGAGAGTCCATAAGAAAAGAGTTTGAAAAAGCCAGTGGAAGAATAATTATAGCTTCCTTTGCATCTCATATCTATAGACTTCAACAAATTGTAAATGAAGCTCATAGAGTTAATAGAAAGATTGCTGTAGAGGGAAGAAGTATGGTAAAAGTTTTTGATATAGCTTCTGAACTTGGATATTTAAAATTACCAGAAGGAATAATGGTAAGTTTAAAACAAATTGAAAATTTACCAGATGAAAAAGCAGTTTTACTATGTACTGGAACTCAAGGGGAACCCTTAGCAGCTCTATCAAGAATTGCTAAAAATATGCATAAACATATTAAAATTAGAAAAGGTGACACAGTTATAATATCTGCAACTCCAATTCCTGGAAATGAGAGAGCAGTTTATAATAATATAAATAATTTGTTAAAAAATGATGCAGATGTTGTTTTCAAAAAAATAGCTGGTGTTCATGTATCTGGGCATGGAAGTCAAGATGAGCAAAAATTGATGCTAAACTTAGTTAGACCTAAAAACTTTATGCCTGTACATGGGGACTATAAGATGCTTATAGCTCATAAAAAAACAGCAATGGAAACAGGAATTCCAGAAGATAGAATAATTATCGCTACAAATGGAAGTAGGGTAGAAGTAACAAAATCTTATGCTAAATTGGCAGGGAAAGTAACTTCAGGAATTACATTAGTAGATGGATTAGGAGTAGGAGATATTGGTAAAGTAGTTCTTAGAGATAGACAGCAACTAGCTGAAGATGGTGTGGTAATAATAGTTCTTACTATAGATAAAACAACAGGTAAACTATTAGCTGGACCGGATATAGTAACTAGGGGATTTGTTTATTCTAAAGATGCAGACATAATGATAAATGAAGCTAAAGTGATTATCAAAGAAAAAATAGAAACTTTAAAGGAAGACGACGCTAAAAATTGGTCTATATTAAAAGTTAAGACAAAAGATGTTGCCAATAAGTTTTTTTATGAAAAAATAAAAAGATCACCAATTATCCTACCAATAGTAATGGAAGTATAGTAATATAAAAAAATTGAAATAAAATAAGGGTAGTTTTTATAACTGCCCATTAATAAAATTAGAGGATGGTAAAAACAAAATGAAATTAACAAGTAAAAAAAGAGCATATTTAAGAAAGTTATCACACGATATATCACCGTTAGTAAGGGTAGGAAAAGATGGATTTAATGAAAATATAGTTAAAAGTATATTAGATGCTATCGATAAAAGAGAATTAATTAAAGTAAAAATATTACAAAATGCAGAGGTAGATAAGAAGGAATTAGCTGCTCAATTAGCTGAAAAAAGTAGTTGTGAGGTAGTAGGAATTACTGGTAGAATTATAACTTTATATAAAGAAAATAAAGAATATCCAGTGATCTCAGAGGATCTTAGAAGAATATAATTAAAAAAGTTTAATTAGGGGTTTTACATGGATAAAAAAAAGCTGATAGACGGATTAATAATTAAATCTAGTGAGATTAGAAAAATAATAATTGAAACGGTGAGTAAGAATGGAGGACATATAGGTCCTAATTTAGGAGTTGTAGAGTTAACCTTGGCAATTCATAATATTTTTAACTCCCCTAAAGATAAAATATTATTTGATGTTGGACATCAGTCCTATGTACATAAACTATTGACTGGAAGAGAAGATAGATTTTCTACCCTTCGTCAAAGACATGGAATAGGACCTTTTACTGATAGGTCTGAATCGATCCACGATCATTTTATATCTGGTCATGCAGGTTCAGCACTTTCAGCAGGATTTGGGATTGCAACGGCAGATAAAGAGAATAAAGTTATAATAGTTATAGGTGACGCATCTATAGCTAATGGAAACTCTTTAGAAGCATTAAATAATATGGATGGAAGGTGTGAAAATCTTATTGTTATCTTAAATGATAATGAGATGTCTATAGGAAATAATGTAGGAGCACTCTCAAAATTTTTTAGTCGATTGATGGGGAGTAAACTTTATTTAGAATTAAAAAATGAGATTGAAGGAATAGTTAGACGTGGAAAGATTGGCAATAGGATAGCAGATATAATTGGCAGAGTAGAGCATGGAGTGAAAACTATGGTTGCACCTGCGAGTATATCGGAATCTTTAGGTTTTAAATATATAGGACCAATAGATGGTCATGATTTTGAAGAGTTGTTATCAGCCTTAGAGAAAGCAAAAAATCTAAAGGGACCTATCTTTTTACATGTAAAAACTCATAAAGGTAAGGGATATACTCATGCTGAAAAAAATCCTGAAAAATTTCATGGAATCTCTCCCTTTAATATAGAAACAGGAGAAACACCTAAGGGTAAACTATCCTATTCTAAAATATTTGGAGATAAATTAATAAAGTTATCAGAAAAAAATAATGATATCTATGCTCTTTGCTGTGGGATGGTTAAGGGAACTGGGTTGTCTGATTTTTTTGAAAAATTTGAAGATAGATCTTATGATATGGGAATAGCTGAAGGACATACAGTAACATTTGCAGGTGGATTAGCTACTCAAGGAAAGGTACCTTATGTGGCTATCTATTCAACTTTTTTACAACATGCTTACAATCAACTTATCCATGATATATCTATTCAAAATTTACCTGTAAATTTTATTTTAGATAGAGCAGGAATAGTAGGAGAAGATGGGAAAACTCATCAAGGAATATATGATATACCATATCTCTTGACTATACCAAATATAAATATATTAGCTCCTACAACCAAAAAAGAGTTAGAGGAAATTTTAGAATTTTCATCTACATATAAAAAGGGTCCCTTAAGTATTAGAATTTCTAAAGACAATGCTTGGGAATATGAATCTGAATCCTTTGAATTTGGAAAGTGGAAAGAGATGAAAAAAGGAAATGATACTTTAATATTAGCTGTAGGAAGTATGGCAAAGGAAGTAATAAGTATTGTTGAAGAACTAAAAAATAAAGGGATTACACCTACTATAGTAGGTGTATCAAATATTAGACCCTTAGATGAAAAATATATAGAACAAAATTTTAAAAAATATAAAAATATAATAACGTTAGAAGAAGGTCGGATAAAAAGTGGCTTCGGAAGTTTTCTTTTGGAAATGACAAACTCTATGAATATCTATAAGAAGATATCTAGATTAGGAATAGAATGTAATTTTATACCTCATGGGAAAAGGGGAGAACTTTTAGAAGAATTTGAACTCAGGGGGATACCTCTTGTGAATAATGTTGAAAGGTGTGTAAATGCAAAATATTAATAAGAAAGCAAAAGAATATATAAGTACATTATTGGAATTTCCAATAATAGGTCAACTGAAAGAAGTGGAAGATTTAGGGGTTTCAGTAACAACTCATACTTATGATGTTTTAGAAATTGCCATAAGAGATCTAAAAAAATCTTATCGTAATTTAAAAAGAGCAGGAAGTGAATTAAATTTATTTGCTATGTTCGTAGGGATAATAATTCATGATACCTCAAAGGCAAGTTTGAGAGCAGGAGGGGGAGATTCTATCTTATCCCATAGTCAAGTGATGTTAAAAAAACCTGATAGGATAAGAAAGGAAGCAACAGGAATATTAAAAGAGATGGAAGAAAAAACAGGATTGATATTAGATCCCGATACTGAAAGAAAGATAGTCCACATTGTTTTATCTCATCATGGGAGATGGGGTAGGGTTACACCTAGTACAAAGGAAGCTCTCATGGTTCACAAAGCTGATGAATACTCTGCAAAATATCATAGAATAAATCCAATAGGTGCAGATAAAATTGTGGAATTAATGGCAAAAGGTCATAGTTTAGATGAGATTCAAGAGGTATTAAATTGTACCAGTGGTATTATAAAAGATAGACTTAAAAGAGCAAAGGTAGAGTTAAAATTAAAAACAAATAAACAACTACTCAATTATTTTAATGCCAACAAAAAAATAATTATTGGAGATGAATTCTTCATAAAAAGAATCACTGAAACAAAGGAACTTATTAGAAAAGTCGATAAATTAGGTTTTGAAACACTGGTAAAAAAATGTGAATTGTTCGATCATTTTAACGACAATCAAATATTTGATAGAGGTTTGTAAAAGGGGTTGTAGATGAAGGAGAGATTGGATGTACTTTTAGTGCAACAAGGTTTTTTTGAAACCAGAGAAAGAGCTAAAAGAGCTATTATGGCAGGAGTTGTAATAGTTGATAATAAAAAAATAGAAAAAGCAGGTACTGCGATAAAATGGAATGACGAACTTCCTGAGATTAGAATTAAAGGGGAAGTTTTGAAATATGTGAGTCGTGGAGGATTAAAATTAGAAAAAGCTATAAGGGTATGGGATCTTGATTTTTCAGGGAAAAAAATATTAGATGTAGGAGCTTCCACAGGGGGATTTACAGATTGTGCCCTACAAAATAAAGCAGTTTTTGCCTATTCAATGGATGTAGGAACCAATCAATTAGATTGGAAACTAAGAAATCATGAACAGGTAAGATCTATTGAAGGAACCCATATAAAAGATCTTACTTTGGAAAGTATTGATAATAGTGAAATAGATTTTATTGTTATGGATGTGTCCTTTATCTCTATAACTAAAGTAATTCCTCATTTGATTAAGTTTATGAATGAAAATACTAAATTAATGGCTTTAATCAAGCCACAATTTGAGGTAGGACGTGAAAATATTGAAAAAGGTGGGATAGTAAAAGATCCTAAAAAACACAAGATGGCTATTGAGATGGTTGTAGAAAGTGCAACGAAATATAATTTGAAATTACATCAATTAGATTTTTCTCCCATAACAGGGGGAAAAGGAAATATAGAATATATCTCATTATTTTCATTGGCAGATACTAAAAACATTGTAGATATAGATAAAGTTGTAGAAGAGAGTAAAAAGTTAAGATAAAAAAATTAAAAAGGAGCAAATATGTTATATATTGTAGCAACTCCAATAGGTAACCTAGAGGATATGACTTATAGAGGAGTAAGAATTCTAAAGGAAGTAGATTATATATTCGCCGAAGATACTAGGGTAACTAGAAAATTATTAAATCATTTTGAAATTGAAAATATAGTATATAGATATGATGAGCATACTAAGGGTCATCAAGTTGAAAATATAATAAATTTACTTTTAGAGGGAAAAGATATAGCACTAGTAACAGATGCAGGAACACCTTGTATTTCAGATCCTGGATATGAAGTTGTAGATGCGGCTCTTAATTTAGATATAAAAGTAGTACCTATAGCAGGGGTAAGTGCACTTACAGCAGCAGCTTCAGTAGCTGGAATATCTATGAAAAGAATAGCTTTTGAAGGATTTCTACCTAAGAAAAAAGGAAGACAAACTCTTTTAAAAGAATTGGCAAAAGAGGAAAGGGTAGTTGTGTTATACGAATCTCCCCATAGAATCTTAAAAACTCTAAAGGAAGTTAATGAATGTTTTGGAGATAGATATGTAATTATAATAAGAGAAATTACAAAGATCTACGAAGAGATAATTAGAGGGAAAACATCTGAATTAATAAAAAGATTAGAAGCTAATCCTATAAAAGGAGAGATTGTTCTTTTGATAAAGGAAGCAGTAGTTGAGAAGAGGGAAAAAATAAATAAATATGCAAGAGATTAAATCTTATTTTCTTTGTTGACTATGAGAAGGCTTATACAGAGAGCCAAAAATAAATTTAGAAAGGATAGATAATTATGTCAATGACAAAAATAAACTGGTATCCTGGTCATATGAAAAAGACCAAGGAAATGATTGCTGAGAATATGAAGATAATAGATATTGTTTTAGATATTGTAGATGCTAGAATTCCACTTTCAAGTAAAAATCCAGAGATAGCAAAATTCGCAAAGGGGAAAAAAAGAATAATTTTATTAAATAAAGCTGACTTAGTTGAAAAATATGAGCTAGCATATTGGAAAAATTATTTTGAAGAAAATAATTCTGCTGATTATGTATTAGAGGTCTCAGCTGAGACTGGGTACAATATGAAAGCTCTATTTCAAATAATAGATGAAGTAGCAAAGGAAAAATTAGAAAGAATGAAGAAAAAAGGTTTGAGAAAGGTGCAGACAAGACTTATGATCGCAGGAATTCCAAATGTTGGAAAATCTAGATTGATAAATAGAATTGTGGGTAAAAAAATAACAGGTGTAGGAAATAAACCAGGATTTACTAGGGGTAAACAATGGGTTAGGATAAAAGAAGGATTGGAATTATTAGACACTCCAGGAATTTTATGGCCGAAATTTGAAGATCAAAGGATTGGATATAATTTGGCTATAGCAGGAGCTATAAAAGATGAGATACTACCTATTGAAGAAGTAGCTAGCCTACTTATAAAAAAAATGTTTAGGTATAACAAATCAAAGATCTTACAAGAAAAATATAAGTTAACAGATGAAGATATGCAAGAGATCCCTGAGATTATTTTAGATAGGATAGCTCTTAGGATGAAGATGATATTTAGTGGTGACAGAATAAATACAAAACAGGCAGCCTTGACCTTATTACGTGATTATAGATCTAAAAAATTAGGTAAATTTGGTTTAGATAAGGATATGTCCGAATAGGAGATTTTTATATGAATGATATTAAATCAAAAATAAAATTAAATATGGAACTAACTGAAAAGATATTGGTTAATTTTATTAGGGAAGAAGTTAGAAGTGCTGGATTTGAAAAGGTAGTTTTAGGATTATCTGGAGGAGTTGATTCGGCAATCGTAGCTTTTTTAGCTGTAAAAGCACTGGGGCCAGAAAATGTATTAGGGATAATGATGCCCTATAAATCTTCTAGTCGTGAAAGCTTAGAAGATGCAGAAAGAGTAGTTAAGGCTACTGGGATGAGAGTCAAAAAGATAGAGATCACAGAGATGTTAGATGCATATTTTGCTAAGGAACCAGATATTTCAGATCTTAGAAAAGGAAATAAGATGGCTCGTGAAAGGATGACAATTCTATATGATTATTCAGCTAAGGAAAAATCTTTAGTTTTAGGTACATCTAATAAGACAGAGATCTTGTTAGGCTATAGTACTCAATGGGGAGATTCAGCCTCAGCGATAAATCCTATAGGAGATCTTTTAAAAACTCAAATTTGGGAACTATCAGAATATATGGGTGTTCCAAAGGAAGTTATTGAAAAAAAACCAAGTGCTGATCTTTGGGAGGGACAATCTGATGAGGATGAATTAGGTTTCTCATATTTTTTAGCTGATGAGATCATAAATCTATTGGTAGATGAAAGGTATACAAAAGATGAAATATTAGAGATGGGTTACTCTGAAAAAACTATAGATTCAATACTTTGGAGGATAAAGACCAATCAATATAAGAGAAAGTTACCTCTTATAGCTAAGATTTCTTCTAGGACTATGGAAAGAGAATTTAGATATCCAAGAGATTGGGGAATATAGAGATATTCTTTTATAAAATAGAAAAAAAGTTAAGAGGTAGATCGTTTGTCGATCTATCTCTTATGTTATATCCGGCGATTAAATAAGGAGGAAGGAAAAGATGTTAATTAAAGATAAAATATTTGATTTTAAAAATAAAACTTATACTATGGGGATATTGAATCTAACTCCTGATTCATTTTCAGATGGTGGTTCATATATAGATATAGAGAGTGCAGTAAAAAGAGCTAAGAAAATGGTGGAAGAGGGAGCGGACATAATAGATGTAGGAGCTGAATCTACTAGACCTGGAGCAACTTATGTCAGTGAAGAGTTGGAGTTAAAAAGAATACTTCCTGTAGTAAAAAGATTGGTTACTGAGATCGATCTGCCCATATCTATTGATACTTATAAATCTAGTGTAGCCGAGGAGTGTATAAAAGCAGGAGCCCATATTATAAATGATATAAAAGGATTAAAAGGTGACTCTAATATGGCTAAAATAATAGCAAAATATGGAGTTTATGTTATAATTATGCATATTAAAGGGGAACCTGAAACTATGCAAAAAAATCCTAAATATGATAATATAATAAAGGATATAAAAGAAAGTTTAGAAGAGAGTGTAGATATTGCAATTAAAGAAGGTGTATCTCCTGAAAAAATAATATTAGATCCAGGAATTGGATTTGGAAAAACTTTTGAAAATAACTTAGAAATAATAAAAAAATTATGTGAATTGAAGAAATTAGAGTATCCTATATTAATAGGGGCTTCTCGAAAAGGATTTATTGGTGATATTTTAAATACACCTCCCCTAGATAGATTAGAAGGAAATTTAGCTGTTGCAGCGATTTCATCTTATAATGGAGCCTCTATAATAAGGGTTCACGAGGTTAAGGAAACGGTAAAAACATTAAAAATAATAGACGCCATAAAAACAATAAAACAATAAAATAATTAAGGAGGTTTTATGCAAGGAGAAGATCAATTAAAAGAAGAAGTAAATAGTTTTAGAAAAGAGAAAGATCGAATAAGTAAGATAGTTGGACAAATTGGTGGAAGTAAGAGTAATTCAAATAATAATTTAATAAATATATTTTTCTTTGGAATATTGTTGGCTCTTGTTATTTTTGGGGGAGTACTAAAAAAAATATCTTTAGAAATACAGATCGCAGCAATAATCTTATTGGTTGTACTAAAGATTGCTTGGATGGTCAATGAAGCACACAAAGTCAGCCATTTTCAATTTTGGATCTTAAATTCTTTGGAATTTAGAGTAAATGAGATGAATAGAAAGGTAAAAAAAATTGAAAAAACTTTAGAAAGAATAGAAGATAATAGTGCTTCAAAAGAAAAAAAAGAGATATAAATTATGTTTAAAAGGTAGGAAAAATATGGGAAATAATGTGATGTTTAAAGGATCTAATGGTAAGCTAATAATAATATTAAATCCTACAATTCCCTTTCAGGAACTAAAGGATGATTTGGTTGAAAAACTAGAAAAATCTAGCCAATTACTCATGGGATATGAAGCTGTTATTGAGTTTAAAGGTAGAGATATGGAGGAAAAAGAAGAGTTAGAACTCTTAAGTATTGTAGATGAAGTAGTCGACATTAATATTTTATTTGTAAGTGACGGAAAAGAATTGGTTTCAAAAGAAGTTGAAACAGTGACAAATCTAATCAATGAAGGGGTAACAAAGTTTCATATAGGAACTCTTCGATCTGGAGAAGTCTTAGAGTACCCTGGTAATATAGTTATACTTGGAGATGTTAATCCTGGTTCAATTGTAAAAGCTGAAGGAAATATAGTTGTCATAGGAACTTTAAATGGTGTGGCTCATGCTGGAACAAAGGGAAATGATGAAGCATTTATTGTAGCCTCTAATATGAATCCATTCCAACTTAAGATAGATGAAATTTTATATAAAAATTATAGTAATAATATACTATTTAGAAGTAAACAAATTATTAGAAATAGAAATAATATAGCTTATTTAAAAAATAATATATTGATAATAGATCAATTGACGAGAAAAACATTGCAAAACATTGTCACAACTTAGGAGGAATTCAGATATGGGAAGAGTATATGTGATTACATCTGGAAAAGGTGGAGTAGGAAAAACAACAACAACAGCAAATCTAGGAGTTGGCCTAGCTAAAAATGGTAAGAGTGTAGTACTTATGGATGCTGATATAGGTCTTAGAAATTTAGATGTAATATTAGGATTAGAAAATAGGATTGTTTATAATTCTATGGATGTTATGGAAGGAACTTGTAAGTTAAAGCAAGCATTAATAAAAGATAAAAGATATAACAAATTATTTTTACTCCCAGCTTCTCAAACAAATGATAAGATGGATGTTACACCAGAGATGATGAAAAAGTTAGTGAATAAACTAAAAGAAAAATTTGACTATGTGCTTATAGATTGTCCAGCTGGGATAGAACAGGGATTTAAAAATGCAATAGTAGGAGCAGATGAAGCTATTATAATAACAACTCCAGAAATATCCTCTATAAGAGATGCAGATAGGGTAATAGGACTTCTTTCTGCAAGTGAGATGGGAGACATTAAACTTATTGTCAATAGGGTAAAGATGAAACTTATCAATGAGGGAAATATGTTACATATGGATGACATTGTAGATATTTTGGGATTAGATATAATAGGTGTAATACCAGATGATGAGGAGATAGTTATATCTACAAATAAAGGAGAGCCTGTCAGTGTAAAGGCAATGTCACCTTCTGGAAAAGCATATATGAATATTGCCGGTAGAATATTAGGAGAAGATATTCCATTTTTAAATATAGACGAGAAAAGGAGTTTAGCTAGTAAATTTAAAAGTTTGTTTTCTAGATAAAGTAATAATTGGAGGTGAGAGGAATGTTTGAAAGATTATTTGGAAAGAAAAAATCGAGTGAAGTAGCTAAAGATAGGCTAAAATTAGTTTTAATTCACGATAGAAGATTGATATCTAACACTGTTTTAAATCAGATGAAAGATGAACTTATTCAAGTTATATCAAAGTATATAAAGATAGAACAAGATGAGATCAATATTCAATTTGATGTGGAGACTGAAAATAGAAATAGAGGAGCACTTATAGTAAATGTTCCTTTAAAAAATATAGTGAAGAATCAAAAAAGAGTATAGCTCTAAAAGATTATTTTTTGAAAGTTATAATATAGCCTGGAAGATAGACACTAAAAAAAAAGAGGTGCCTAATTTTTAGGTTTTTTTGTATTTTTTGAAAAATATCTATAATAGAAGCTTGTTTTTTAATTAAATAGATATAAATTAATTGATCTACAATTAGTGTAAAAAAAATTATTTAAATTTTAATTATAATTATTTGATATTGTCTAAACTTAGCTAAAGATTGAAAAAGT
>DDQV01000081.1 GCA_002342785.1 Fusobacteriaceae bacterium UBA2433
TATATGGAGGAATATATGGATCTATTAATTGGAATTTTAGGAGTTATAATAACTCTCTCTCTAACTATCTATAAGGGATATTTTATTGGTTATGCACTTATATTATGTTTACTTATATTTATTGTTATAGGAATGAATAGAGGATATTCTTTAAAAGATCTACTTTGGATGGCCTTTAAAGGTGGGAGTAAATCTTTTGTAGTATTAAAAATTTTCTTTCTAATTGGAGTTATAACCTCTATTTGGATATCTTCAGGAACAGTTCCTGGAATAGTTTGTTATGGTATGAAATATATGAATTTAGATTTTTTTATCTTATATGTTTTTCTTATAACCTGTCTTGTTTCATTTTTGTTAGGAACATCTTTAGGAACAGTAAGTACAGTAGGAATAGCTTTTATTGTTATGGCCAAAGGTGGTGGGGTAAACTCAGATATTGCTGCAGGAGCTATTATTTCAGGAGCATATTTTGGAGATAGGATCTCTCCTATGTCCTCTAGTGCTAATCTAGTAGCTACTCTTACAAAGACAGAACTCTATGGAAATATTAAAAATATGTTTAGAACTGGTAATATCGCTTTTGTTTCTTGTATGATTATCTATGGAGTTTTATCATACTATAATCCATTAGATCTAGTTAAAAGTGAGTTAGTCCCTCAAATTTATAAAAGTTTTGAGATAAGTCCTATTGTATTAATCCCTACTATAATTATCTTAATATTTTCTATCTTTAAGATAGATGTAAAGATCTCTATGGCTGTTAGTATAGTTATAGCATTTTTTCTTAGTATCTTTACTCAAGGATACACACCAATAGAGATATTTCATTTCGTAATAACGGGATTTCATCTAGATAAAGGAGATCCTTTATATAATATAATAAAAGGTGGTGGGATTTTAGCTATGGGAAAAGCTGGCTTAGTCGTTTTTATCTCCTGTGCTATGACTGGAATCTTTGAAGGAACTGCAATGTTAAATAGTATTGAAAAAGTTTTAGAAAAAGCAAGATCTAGAACAAAGATATTTATTTACACAAATATAGTTAGTTTTTTTACTGCTGCTATTGGATCAAATCAAAGTATCTCAGTTGTATTAACTAGTTAACTTATGGAAAAAGTTTATAAAAAAGGTGGGATAAACAAGGAAGATTTTGCTATCGATCTAGAAAATACAAGTATTGTTCTAGCTCCATTGATTCCATGGAATATTGCTGCTCTTATACCAACTACTACAATGATGGTAAGTCCATACGGATATATTCCATATGCATATTTTTTATTTTTAATTCCATTATTAAATTTACTAACTTTAAAAAAAAAGAAATATAAAATTGTAACTCTATCTAAATAAAAAAACTTCTGAGGATATTTTTGTCCTTAGGAGTTTTTTTATTTGAATTTTGAATTTTTGTTAGGATAAAAAACGTTTAAGGAAAAGATGAAAAAAAGAATTTTAAAATCAATTGATTTTATAAAAAAATTATTAGAATAGTTAGAATAGTTTTTTAAAAAAATAGAAATTTACTTAAGATGTGAAAATTATAATTTGTTAGGGTATTATTTCCTACTCTTTAACGAGAAAGAAATGAGAGAAAGATAGAAGTGAGTTTCGAAATGAATTAGGGATGAAAAGAAGATAATATTTTTTTATTGAGGATTGTTATCTGAGTATCTCATAGCAAATATACAATACATACCATATCCAGGTGCAGATACTTGAGGATAATCTAATCCAGGAGGAGTTAAGAATGTATCATTTTCTCGGAGTATAAATGCTTCTTCTCCTAGTTTGACAAGTCCAAAACCATATTCATCTTTAGGTGTAAACTTATAAAAATATAACTGTGGTTGTTCGTGATAATTTGATGTGAATCCAGCCCATCTTCCTGGATAATGGATATTCTCTCCAAGCATCAAATTAGAATCAGGATCTATTGAATGATCTAAAATCATTTTTGTAACTTTTTTTGTAGCATTATTTGTTAATTCTTTATCTATGACTTTAGGAATAATATCTTTTGCATAGCGGATTTGAGATCTATTTAATTTTTCATTTACCGATTTAAAAATAGCAATTTCAGTGTCGTCATTTAAACATTCTATAGTTATTTTAGTGTCTTTACAAAGTTGAGCAGTTGTAGGATTAGATCTATAAAAATCTTTCCTAGTTAAAAATTCTGATCTATCATCAAAGGTTACTTTTATCTCTCCATAAATTAAGAGATAAGCTCTTTCTAAAGGTTCATCATTAGAATAAACGTCTCCTTTTTTCATCTTTAATATTTCAAAATCCATTTGATAGTTTCTATGAGGCCCGTTTATTTTTATAATACTATTTTTACCATTTAAAAATAATCCTGGTTGTTTTATTTTCATAATCCCTCCTGTAAATATTTATGTTTTTAATACTGTATTATATCAGTTTAAATTTTCTGTTATTTATACTAAGTATTCAAAATAAAAATACTATATAAATATATTATCACATCTAAAAAATAAAATACATATTTTTTTTAAAAAATAAAATTTTTATGTTATAAAATAAAAAATATCCTATTAAAAATATTAATTCTCAATAGGATATTTTTTTATTTTTTTCTTAATTTCATAATTTCTACTCTATTCGGTTCACTTCCACTTCCTATTCCCCTAGTAGTTATATCTTCTTCCTTCATATTGTATCTCTTGGCAATAATTTTTTTTACTCTGGGCTCACAGAATTTCCCTTGGCAGATTCCCATCCCTGCCCGAGTACGTCTTTTTATTCCATCGGTAGAAGTAATTTTTATTCCTCTATTGAGAGCTTCTAATATATCTTTTTGTCTAACTTGTTCACACCTACATACTATCCTTTCAGGATCGTTTTCATCTAAGTTAATAAGCTCATTTACAACTTTCATAGGAAGCATATCATCTTCAGATTTTTTTATAATATTAGGTTTTCTATTTGGATTAAATTTTTCATTTTTAGGAAGTTCAATTATATTTTCAACTAACTCTCTTACATATTGAGCTATTGCAGGAGAAGATGTTATCCCTGGTGATTCAATTCCTGCTACATTTATAAAGTTCTTAGACTTAGTTTCCTCAATTATAAAATCATGGAGACTACTAGTGGCTCTAGTTCCTGCAAAATTTCTAATAATTTTTTTATTTTCTAAATTAGGGATAGATTTTTCTGCTTTTTCTATAATCTCAAATAAGTTTTCTATATTTGTAGAAGTATCATATTTATCATCCATGATTTGTGCATCTGGACCTACCATAAGATTGTTATGATAAGTTGGAGTAACTAACACTCCCTTACCTTTTTCATTTGGACATTGAAACACTACATGTTTTACCTTATCTCCATATCCCTTTGCATATACTAGATATTCACCCTTTCGAGGAATTATATGAAAATATTCTTCATTTATCATATTTGAAACAACGTCAGAGTTTACTCCAGCAGCATTGATAACTATCTTACTATTTATCTCTCCTAAATTTGTTTTTATAGTATATATATCATTTGTTTTTTCTATATTTTCTACGTTACTATTAAATTTAAACTCTACATTATTTGATATGGCATTTTCTGCTAATGCTATACAATATTCATATGGTGATACTATTCCTGCTTCTTTACAATATAGAGCTCCTATAGCTTCTCCTATATTTGGTTCTATCTCTAATAATTTTTCTCTATCTATAATCTTTAAATTTTCTACATTATTTTTTTTACCATTTTCAATTATCTTAGATAATGTTTTTATCTCTTCATTATCAAATGCTAAAACTAATGATCCGATTTTTTCAAATCCAAAATTTAATTCCTCATTTAGTTGATCAAAAAGGATATTTCCCCTATGACTAAAGTAACCTTTTTTCGTTCCATGTTTTGCATCATAACCACCATGAACTATTCCAGAGTTTGCCTTTGTAGCACCACAACTTACATCACTATCTTTTTCAATTACTATTGTTTTTATTTTATATTTAGAAAGTTCACGAGCTATACTACAACCAATGACTCCTCCACCAATTATTGCTATATCATACATTTAATCACTCCTTATATATTTAGTTTTCTATATGATATTACCTCATTATTGATTTAATTACAAATTGATTTACTAAAATTGCACCATTATAGTAATCATGGTAGAATATAAAAAGTTGAATTATGTAATTAGGAGGAAAAAATGAAATATAAAATAGAATATTATCTCATAATTAGTTTTGTAAAAATATTGATGATGTTCCCAGAAAAAACAAGATATAAAATTGCTGAAAAAATAGGAATAATAGGATATCATCTAATCAAACAAAGAAGGTTGATAGCCCTTGCTAATCTAAAATTAGCTTTTCCAGAAAAAACAGAAGATGAAAGAATAGAGCTAGCTAAAAAAAATTATAAAGTATTGACCAAAGCATATCTATCATCTCTATGGATTAAAGATTTTATCTTTGATGATAAAAAAGTTAATGTGGAAAATTATAGTATCTTAGACGACGCTGTATCTGAGAAAAAAGGTCTTATCATAGCTAGTATGCACATGGGACTTGTAGAAGCTCCATTAAAATTTACAGAAAAATATAGATTATCTGATGTTGTTAAGGCCCAAAGAAATCCTTATATAGATAAGTATATAACTGATAATCGTAGTCAATTTAATTTTAATATAATAAAAAAATCTAAAAGAACTCCTCGAGAACTTTTAAAAGTAATCAAAAATAAAGAGATCTTAGGATTATTTTCCGATCATAGAGATAAAGGAGCTACCGTTAATTTTTTTGGTAGGGAAACTGTTGCTCCTACAGGTGCAATACATTTTGCATTAAAGTATAAACTCCCATTAATATTTTTATATTCAATATTAAATAAAGATAACACCCATACAATAAAAATTATAAAAAGAATTAATCTTATTGAAACTGGAGATTTTAAAAATGATGTAACAGTCAATACACAAAATCTAATCTATCTTATGGAAAAAGCCATCAAGGAATATCCAGAACAATGGATGTGGTTCCATGATAGATGGAAACTCAGTAAAGAGTTCAAAAAGTAATTAAAATAAGGAGCTTTAGAAAGCTCCTTTTATTTTATATTTTATCTATCAATATTTTCAATAATTAAATCTATCCTTCTGTTTGCCTTCCTTCCATCTTTAGTTTTATTATTATCAATAGGGTTAGAACTTCCAACTCCTATAGCTTTTATTTTAGAAGGATCCATCCCTCTATCAATTAAATATTTAGAAGTTGCTATAGCTCTATCTTCTGACAAATTTTTATTAAATTTATCCCTACCTGTTGCATCGGAGTTACCTTGAATTAAGATCTCTACATCAGGATAGTTTACTAAATCATTTAAAATTATATCTAAAACTATCTTCATATTTTCATTTAATATAGCTTTACTAGATTGAAAAGATGTTTCTTTAGGTAATATAAGGTGTAATCCATTATCTGTTGTTACTGTAGTTATTCCTAAATTTTTAAATCTTCTTACCATATCTATATATTCTGCCATCCTAACAAATTGTCTTTTACTATCTTCTAATTCAAATCTAATATCCTCATTTGCATATCTAATATCTGTTAGAAGTTTAGCGTTTATATCAACGGCTTCATTTAATGAACTAATTTGCATCGGAATAGTTATTTTTTTTTCCTTCTTCTCTGAACTTGAACAAGCTGAAAAAACTCCAAGTATTAAAAGTCCTAATAATATTTTTTTCATTTTATTCCTCCTAATTTTTATATATATTGATCAAACTATTTAACTCTTGTATCTCTAAGTTTAATTCCCTAGTCTCTGCCTTCAATGATTCATATTCTTGTATTTGGCTATAGACAGTATCATTTAATGTATGAACTTTTGTTACCATCTCTATTTTTTTTGCTTTCTTCTCTGAACTTGTACAGGCTGAAAAAGCTCCAACTATCAACAATACTAGTAATATTTTTTTCATTTTATCCCTCCCAATTTTTATTTTATTTCATTAAATTATTTAAGCTTTCTACTTGTTTCTTTAATTCTTCAGTCTTTGCTTTCAATAATTTATACTCTTGATTTTGAATGGAAATATTTTCATTTAGTGTATGGATTTGTCTTACAATACCCATCTCTCCTTCTTTTGAATTTGAACATGCTGAAAGAGCTCCAACTATTAATAATACCAATAATATTTTTTTCATAACTTCCTCCCTATATTTAATAAATAATAACTTATTATACACTTTTTATTCTTTTTTTAATCTATTTTTATTCTTTTTTTATAATTTTAATTATATATATATTAATAATGAAAAAAAAGAGAATTTACATCTCTTATTTTTTTAATATTATTTTTGTTTCTACAATTTTAAATTCTCCTAAACTCGAGTATATCTCTTTATCATTTCCAGCTTCTAAACTTATCCTATTAGATTCAATACCATGAGTAATAAAATAATCTTTTAAAAATTCTACATTATCATTACTACCAAAAAATATTATAGGGCCTTTAGGATCATATTTAATGACCTCTATAAATTTATCTAATATCCTATTAAACCTACCTTGACTAAGATCTTCTTCCACTATATTTAAAGTAAAACTTTCCATGTCTCTTTTTATACTTATCCCTAAATTTTCAAATTTAGTTTCTTTGACTAAATTTACTTCTAACTTATCTAATATTTGATTTAATCTTTTTATTTCTCCTCTGAGTTCTATATTTTCTGCCTTAATATTATCTAGGATAAATTGATTTTGTTTAACATCTGTTGACAACTCTCCCTTGGCAACGACTCCTAAAAGGATAAATCCTATAATAACAAATTTTTTCATTTTTCCCCCTTTATTTTATTCATAAAAATCTTTAATTTTTTCAATTCTTTCACTTAATTGTTCTAAATGTTTTACTATCTCTTTATTTTCACTTTGTAACTCTTTAAATTCAATCTCTTGTTTATCTACTTTAACTTTTAGCTCATTATTAGTTTCAGTAAGTAACTCTGTTCTAGAATTATTAGAAACACAAGAGGTAAATAATAATAACGTTAACATAATATAAATTTTCATACAATCCCTCCTAAAATACCATTGTTTTATAATATTCTATAGATTATGGAAAAATCCTTTTTTTTTGTATCTTTATCCTTTTAATTGAAAACAAATAATCTTTGAAATTTATTTTTGATCGATACTTTTAATGTAATATCGATCATTTTCTTTTTGTATATCAATATCTATTTCAAAAATTTGAGATAGATTCTTTGAAGTAAGGATATCTTCTTTCTTTCCTTGTTTAAAGATAGTTTTATTATGTATTAGTGCTACATGGGTGATCTCTTGAAAGATCTCCTCTATATGATGGGTAACTAATATAATAGAGGCCTTAGTTGAAAGTTTTTTTATTAGATCTATAAAACTTTTTTGTGCTTTTATATCTAGACCTACAGTGGGCTCATCTAATATAAATGCTTTTGGATCGTGAATCAAAGCCCTTCCTATTATACAAAGTCTTAGTTGTCCTGTACTCATTTGATAAACTTTTTTGTCTTTTATCTCTAAAATCTCAAGAAAATCTAAAACCTCCAAAGCTTTTTTAAATTGATTTTCTGTAAATTGATAGTCTCTAAAAACTCCAATAGAACTATTATATCCACTGAGAACTATCTCATAAGCAGTTAGATTTTTTCCATGAATTCCAAAATAATTATGTAGATCATTTGTAATAATTCCAAGATTTTTTTTAAGTTCAAAGATATTCCATCTATCTCTACCAAATATATTTTTGGTAAAAGGATATTTAGAACTTGGGTATAGATCGTTTGAGATTAATTTTATCAGAGTCGATTTACCACTTCCATTTGCTCCTAAAATAACCCAATTTTCATTTGTATTAATTGTAAGATTTATATTCTCTAGTGCAGAAGATACCAAATTGTAATTTACATAGACATTTTTAAAATCGATTATATTCTTTAAATCTTTTTTTGGTTTTACCATAGTTAACCTCTCTTTATAATTTTATATTATTGTATCACATAACTAAACGATATTTAATCTCTAAAACCTTAAAATATTTTTATATTCTATAAAAATCAATAATTTTTTTTAACTCAGTGGTATACTAGAAATAGATCTAAATATATAAAAGGATGGTGATCAAATGATATATTCATTAATAACAGGTGGAACTTCAGGACTTGGCTATGAACTAGCAAAAAAATTAGTAAAAATAGGTAAAAATGTAATAGTAATTGGTAGAGATGAAAAAAAACTAAATAACTCCATAAAAGAATTAAAAAATATTTCAAAAGATTCAAAGGTTAAAGGATTTCAAGTAGATATATCTAATCTATTAGAAGTAGATAAACTTTTTTTAAATTTAAAAATAGATAACATTCAAATAGAACATCTGTATAATAATGCAGGAAAAGGATTTTTTGGAAGTGTTGAAGAGTTAACAGAAGAAGATATAAACTCTGTATTAAATTCTAATCTTGTTGGTTTAATCAATATGACCTCTAGAGTCATCACACATATGAAAGATTTAAAACAAAGATGTAGGATTATGAATATCTTATCTACTGCTGCACTAGTTGGAAAGAAAAATGAAACTATATATAATGCTGCTAAATGGGGAGCCAAAGGATTTCTTGAATCAGTGAGAGATGAGATCCAAGGGGGGAATATAGAGATTATTATATTTTATCCTGGTGGAATGAATACACCATTTTGGAATGATATTGATTCAGGATATAATTTTTCAACATTTATGAAGCCAGAAGAAGTTGCTAAAGAGATCATTCATATAAGTTTAAATGAGAATATGTTAGTTTCAGATATAGTTATTAATAGGAGAAAGTAAATATATATTGTAATAATTAAAAGGAGTTTTTATATTATGAATGAAAGTTTAACAAAAACAATTGAACAATATTCAAAGGAAATAAAAGATGAAATTATATCGATAAGAAGAGCACTACATCAAATACCTGAGTTAGGAGATGATCTTCCTAAAACTCGTAGTTTTATTTTAAATGAACTTAAAAAATATGATGTTGAAATATCAGAAAATATTGGAAATAATGGAATAGTTGCTCTTATTAGAGGGAAGAAGAATGGAAAGACAATTGGGTATAGAGCAGATATGGATGCTCTACCTATATTAGAAGAAAATATTTGTGAGTATAAATCTTTACACCATGGAAAGATGCATTCTTGTGGACACGATGCACATATGGCAATAGCTTTATCCCTTATAAAAGTATTTTCTCTTATAAAAGATGAGATCAAAGGAAATATTAAATTTATTTTTCAACCTGCTGAGGAAACAATTGGTGGAGCTTTTCAAATGATTCAAGATAAAGTCTTAGAAGATCCAAAGGTAGATTATATATTTGGATCTCATGTATGGCCAGATATTGAAAGTGGGAAGATAGGTATTCGTAGTGGGGGACTCATGGCAGGAGTAGATGAATTTGAAATAGAAATTCAAGGTAAGGGAGGTCATGCTGGGATTCCACATAAAGCAATAAATCCATTAGTTGTTGCAAGTAAAATTGTGTGTGAATTAGAATCTATAAAAAATTATTTTATAGATTCTGGAGAGAGAGTTGTAATAAGTATATGTACTATGGAAGGAGGTAAAACAATCAATGTCATACCTCATAATGCTAAAATCGGTGGTACATTAAGGTTTTTTTCAGATGAAGTTCAAGAAATTTTTATAGATAAATTCCATAAGATAGTTAACAATATTTCAGATATTTATAAAGCAAGTTGTAAAATAAATTATAAAAAATTATTTCCTCCTGTAATAAATGATAGTGATGTTATATCAACTATAGAAGATACTTTAAAAAAATATAACTTAGAAGATAGTCTCTTCCCAGTAGAAAATCCATCTATGGGAGCTGAAGATTTTAGTTTCTTTCTAAAAGCAGTTCCTGGGGCCTATATTTTTTTAGGAACAAAAAATACATCAAAAGGTATTGTTAAGAGTATACACAATCCTCAATTTGATATGGATGAAGATATCTTTGAATCTGCTACTTCTATCCTTTCTAAAATAATATTAGAATTTTTAGATAGATAATATTAAAAAAGATAAAAGTACACAGGAATTATTTTCTATGTACTTTTATTTTTACCAAAAGTAAGAAAATATGAGAAAAGATATATTTTAAATATGATATAATAATATGTCAAAATAATTAATGAGGTGAAAGATGAAAGCTGTATTAAATAATATAATGATCCCTATAGAAAAGGATCAAGACAGAGCAATAAAAAATGAACTTATGAATAAAGGAATAGATCTATCAAATATTATCCATATAGAATATATAAAACGTTCCATCGATTCTAGAAAAAAAACTCAGATTAAATTTTTATATAATTTAGAGTTAACTTTTAAAAAAGATATAAATTTAGATGGACATAAATGGCTTTCTAAGCCAAAGGCCCTTCTAACAAAACCTAGGAGATCTAAAAACTTAAAGGGAACCATAGGAGTTATAGGAAGTGGTCCTGCAGGATTATTTGCAGCACTTAGATTATGTGAATATGGATATAAACCTATTATCTTTGAACGTGGACAAAAAATAGATGAAAGAGATAGATCTATAGATAATTTTTATAAAAATGATGATCTAGATATAAACTCTAATATACAATTTGGTGAAGGTGGAGCTGGAACGTATTCTGATGGAAAATTAAATACTCGTGTAAAGAGTGAATATATAACCCATGTATTTGAAACTTTCATAGAACTAGGAGCTCAAAAAGAAATTATGTGGGATTATAAACCACATATAGGAACTGATATTTTAAAAATTGTAACAAAAAATTTAAGATCTAAGATAATACAACTAGGGGGACAATTCTATTTTGATACTCTAGTTGAAAATATTATTATAAAAGATAATAAGGTAGTTGGTGTAGATACAAAATCTTATGGAAAAAAAGATAAAGTTGAGATAGATCATTTAGTTTTAGCAATAGGTCATAGTGCTAGAGATACCTATAGGATGCTTCATAAAAATAACGTCTTCATGGAAAATAAACCCTTTGCTATGGGAACAAGGATAGAACATCCAAGAAAAACAATAGATAAGATGCAGTATGGAAAGTTTGCTGACCATGAAAATTTAGAAGCTGCTACTTATAGTATGACATATAATAATAAGTCAGAGAGTAGAGGAATATTTTCTTTTTGTATGTGTCCTGGAGGAGTGATAGTCAATGCTGCTTCTGAAAAAAATACAAGTTTAGTTAATGGAATGAGTTATTCTAAGAGAGATGGAGAGTTTAGTAACTCTGCTATAGCAGTTGGAATTAAAGCCAATGAATTTGGTGAGCACCTATTTAGTGGAATGGAATATCAAGAAAAATTAGAAAGAGATGCATATAATACTGTTGGCAACTATGGTGGAGTGTCACAAAGAGTTGTAGACTTTATGAAAGATAAAAAATCTACCTCTCTACCTAAGAGTAGCTACCCTATGAGGATGAGATCCCATAATTTAAATGAATTTTTCCCTGATTTAATAAATAAAAATATGAAGTTAGCATTTCATCAATGGAAAAAGATGTCTAATTTCATAACTAATGAAGCACTTCTAATTGGGCCTGAAACTAGAACCTCTGCTCCAGTTAAAATAACTAGAAATGAAGTGGGAGAATCTATAAGTACAAAGGGATTATATCCAATTGGTGAAGGTGCTGGATATGCTGGAGGAATTACTAGTTCTGCCATAGATGGGTTAAAGATAATAGATAATATATTTTCAGAGGAGATATGATTTTTATTGATATCTAACTTCACATAATCTTCACAAAACTATTGTATATTTTAATAACTTACAAAATACTTACTAGCTTTAGTGAGTATTTTTATTAATTTTTATAAAGGGAGGTAGCATTTTGAAAAAATTAGGTATACTCGTAGGAGCATTACTTATATCTTTCCAATCTTATGGATCGACTTTAGATGAACTTATTGTACAACTAAAACAAGATGGATATTCTGCAAAGTATCGTACATTGGAAGAAAAACAATTAACCATTGAGAATAAAAAAATAGAATTAATAGATAGAGATGGTATAGATATAGATGGTAGTGGAAGTGTAACAGATGATGTAAATGGCGGGAGAACTACAGGTGACATCTCAGCCTCTTATGATTTTTTTAAATATGAAGGTACATACGACGTAGAATATAGTGGTGAAAACAAACAATTGTTCGGAGTTGAAAAAAATCTAAAGGATATCTTCTATGGAAATAAAAAATATAGTCAAAATTTATTTACCATTGATGAAATAACTAGATTAAATGCTGAAGATGAGAGGATGGATGAAGAGATCATTGCTCTAATAGATCTATACAAGACTCTTATAGATAAAAGATTAGAATTAAAATTAAAAGAAAGTTTGTTACCTAGTTTAGAAGCCGACGCAGCTAAGTTAGAGATAGGTTTTAAGACAGGACAATCATCAAAATTAGATTATAAATACTCAAAGATGAGTTTAAGAAATACAAACAATGATATCGAACAACTAAAACTTGATCTCATTCAAATAGAAAAAACTTTTGAAACAACATTTAACTTAAAAATTTATTCTGATATAAACTATACAAAATTAGAAGAACTTAATATGAATGATATAAAAAATATTGGTGACAGATCATTAGAAAATATAGATCTTGCCATAGATTTAGCAGATGAAAATAAAAAATATTCAACTTACGATACTAAATGGGCAAATTTTAATGCTGGTACTTTTTATGACGTTAAAAATAATGGTTGGTTAATGAGAATAAGTTTTGATAAAACTCTATTTGAATATGATGATACTTCTGCAACTTATGAAGTAGAAAAAGAAAAATTAGAGATGGAAAAAGAAAAATTAGTTAAAAGTTTAAGAAATCAAAAAGATGAATATCTCAATCAATATAACTCCCTCTTAAAAGAAATTAGCAATCTAAGACTTCAAGATGAAGTTGATGAGATGACTTACAAAATATATAAATTAAACTATGAACAAGGAAATGAAACATATATAAACTATATAGAAAAATATGAAGATTATATTGCAAATTCCATTGCATTAGAACAAAAAGAAAATGAATTGACTGCATTTATATATGAGATGCAATACAGGAGGTAAGATGAAGAAAACTATTGTAGGACTAATAATTTTAGGAGTAATAATAGGAGGTGCTGTATACTATAAAAATTCTAAAAATAAAGTTGTCTCTAAAGAATACCAAGTACTAAATTTAAAAAAATCTACTTTCAAAAAGATCGTAGAAGCTGATGGAGTTGTAGAAGCAAGGGATACAAAGTTAGTTTATGTAGATAAATCTTTAAAGGTTGATGAAGTTTTTTATACTGCAGGAGATTATGTTGAAAAAGGAAAAACTATAATGACTTTTGACCCTGAAGATAAAAATACTGTTATAAGAAATATAAAAAAAGAAGAGATAACTCTTAAGCAGTTAAAAAGAAATTTGAAAAACGCCCAGTCTATTTTAAAGGTAGGAGGATCTTCTAAGGTTGAAATAGAAGATATAGAATTTGATATCGTAAAATCACAACTAACTATTGAAGGACTAAAAGAGGAATTATCTAAGATGTTAGATGAAATTAAAAGTCCATTTGATGGAACTATTATATCTATGATTGCTGAAGCTAACTATAGAGTTAATACAGAAGTTGAACTATTTGAAATAGCTGATCTATCAGATCTTATTGTAGTTGCTGATGTTCCAGAATATAGTATCCATGGTGTATTGTTAGGACAAAAAGCTATAATTAAACCAGATGCTTACGAAGATGAATTTTATGGTGTTGTAAGTAAGATATCAACACTTTCTTCAGCGACATCTTCTTCTAGTAGTACTAGTTCTGATGATGATACAGAAGCTTATGTAGAGGTAGAGATTACTATTGATAATTTACCTAAGGAGCTCCGTCCTGGGTTTAATTCCTCAGTGGATATAGTTATAAATTCTACAGACAATACTATTTCTATACCGAGAATTTCTATCTTAGAAGACAAAAAAGGTTACTATGTTTTCGTTTTAGATGATGAGAAAAAAATAAAGAAAAATTATATCAATATAAAAGATAGTAATAGTAGTATAGTTGCAGTAGATAATTTAGAAGAAAATATATCTATTATAAAGAATCCATATGTGGCTTTAGAAGATGGACAAGAGGTTAAAACAGGTAATGGAAAGGGGAAAGGTCAAGGAGGTAATTAATGAGTGGTCATACAAATTATAGTGATAGAGAAACAGTTATTGAAATTACTCATTTAGATAAAGTATATAAAACTGGAGACTTAGAATTAAAAGCATTAGATGACGTTTCATATACTATTAAGAGTGGTGAATTTGTAGCTATCATGGGTCATAGTGGAAGTGGTAAATCTACCATGATGAATATTCTAGGGTGTCTTGATACTCCTACATCTGGAACTTACAAACTAGATAAAATTGATACTTCAAATTTAAATGACAATGAATTAGCAAAGATTCGAAATAAAAAAATAGGTTTTGTATTTCAATCTTTTAATCTTTTACCAAAATTAAAATCTTGGGAAAATGTAGCTTTACCATTGGTTTATAGTGGTGTGCATGCAAAGGTTCGAAAAGAAAGAGCATTAGAAGCTTTAAAAAGTGTGGGCCTTGAAAACAGAGCTAATCATAAACCAAATGAATTATCAGGAGGGCAACGTCAAAGAGTTGCCATTGCAAGAGCCCTTGTTGGAAATCCAGAAATTATTATGGCAGATGAACCTACTGGAAACTTAGATTCTAAATCTGAAAGTGAGATAATAGAAATATTTAAAAATCTTAATCGTCAAGGAGCAACTATTGTTATGGTTACCCATGAAGATAATCTAGGTCAAAATTGTAAAAGAATTATTCGATTCCATGACGGAAAATTAATAAAAAACGAGGTAATAGATCATGAATTTTATAGAGATTTTTAAGAGTTCAATTCAATCTTTAATTGGAAATAAGATGAGATCCCTCTTGACTATGCTAGGAATAATTATTGGAATATCCTCAGTGATAGCAATGTCTGGTATTGGTAAAGGAGGAGAGGAAAAAATAACTGGTAATCTGGCTAATAGTGGATTTGGTGTATATGAAATAACTGTAGACACAGATGCTGATGATTATAAAAGTATCTATTCCCTAAAAAAAGAAGATATTGAATATATAAAGAAAAATGTAGATGGAATAATGGCTATAACACCTACTGTTCGTGAGAGAATTGCCATTAAGAATAAATTAGGAAAAGATATTGAAAGGATGGCTGTAGTAGATTCTACAACTCCTGATTATGAAAAGATAGATGAAGTTGTATATATAGAAGGAAGACCTATATTAAATATAGAATATAAAGAAGCCGATCCTGTTATAGTATTAGATAATCTAACAGCTAAAAAATTATTTGGGAACGAATCTTCTTTAGGAAAGAAAATAACTTTAGAATTTAAATCTTTAGGAGTAATAAAAGAATTTACCATTGTAGGAATTTTTGAACATCCTGATGCTGCAATGAATGAAATCGGACTAGCTCCTAGGATGCCTACCTTTACTAGAATTCCTCTATCTCAAATGGAACGTATAGAGGGAAGTGAAGACTATGAAACTGTTGTAGTTATGCCAGAAGATCCTGTAAAAGGTCCTGAAGTTCTGATAAATGTAATTAAAGAACTAGAAAATAAAAATCATTCTGATATATATGAATACGAAGAAAAGATATCTAAGGGAAGTGAATTAAAAAGTATTCTTGAAACATTAAATATATTTATCATTTTTGTGGCTAGTATCTCTCTTTTTGTAGGAGGAATAGGAGTCATGAATATAATGCTTGTCAGTGTAACTGAAAGAATTAAAGAGATAGGAATTAGAAAAGCTATTGGAGCTCAAAGTAAAGATATCTTATTTCAGTTTTTAACAGAATCTATTATATTATCTCTAGTAGGCGGTGGATTGGGAATTATCATAGGTTATATGGCATCTAATCTTATAGGTTATTTTATAAATATAACTCCTATTATTTCTCCTTTAATCGTATTAGTTTCTGTTGTTATATCAACTTTAATCGGTCTTATATTTGGTGTTTATCCGGCTAGACAAGCTTCTTTGTTAAATCCTATTGATGCTTTAAGAAATGAATAATTTAATTATAAAATAACACCGTGTCACCTAAAATATATTTTATATAACATAGGGATAAAACCACACTTAGGTCAACAGTACCAATAGTGTGGTTTTTTTTATTAAACTCTTATCATATCTTCTAATCTCTTGCATTTGTAAGTAATTTAAAATATCTTCATCTAGAAGTTTTCAAAATGGATTTATTCATGATGTTACAGGAATGAGTTATTTTCCTAAAACTATGGAAGAAAAATATAGGTTAATCGGAGTTTTAAATAATAAATTAGTATCTGATTTAACGAAAATTATTAATCCTACACTACATTTATAAATAGGTGATTTTATTAAATTGCCATACTTTGATTTTAATGAAAATAATTTTAATAACATAGTAAAAAATAATATAGAAATCTCCAAACAAGAATGGGACTCCCGTGAAACCTCTTGGGACTTTACAGAAAACCAGTTAATAGAGAACAGAAAATAGAAAATAGATCTTAAAGATATAACTCTCTTGAAGAAATTGACAATGTAGAGCTAAATAGTGCAGAGATTGAACAGGGGAAAAGGCTAGTATTTGATAGGTCTGAACTTATAAAACAATTTATTTCATATGCAGTAGGTTGTATCATGGGAAGATATAGTATAGATAAACCAGGTTTAATTATTGCTAACTCTGATGATGAGTTGGTTATTGAAAATAAAAAGTTGAGGGTTGAAAGTTATGAAGGTGAACTAAGACATGAGATAGAAAGTCCTAGATTTATTCCTGATGCCTTTGGAGTTATTCCTGTTACCACTGAAAGAGTATTTGATAACGATATAGTTACTAAAATAGAAGAATTTGTAAAAGTAGTATATGGGCCTGAAACTTTAAATGAAAATTTAGAATTTATCGGGACTCACTTAGGAATAAAGACAGGAGAATCTCCTCGTGAAGCAATTAAAAGATATTTTATAAAAGATTTTTATACAGATCATCTACAAAGATATAAGAAGAGACCTATATACTGGATGGTAAATTCTGGTAAGAAGGAAGGGTTCTCAGCTTTAATTTATATGCATAGATACAGAGATAATACTATTGGAAGGATTCGAGCTGATTATCTAAATAGATATCAAGAGGTGTTAGAAAATATACTTGATTCTAATAGTAGGAGATTAGGAGATGAAAATCTAAAACCTAAAGATAAAAAGATAATAGAAAAAAAATAATATCTAAATATCAAAAAATAAAATTTGTAGAAGATCAATTGAAACTGTATTAAAAAAAGAAAAAACTCTAATATTCTTATGGTGTTATGAGTTATAAAATAATAAATGCATCAGTTTATATGGTGGAAAAATATAGAGTTATTTAAAATTTATTAAAGAGGAGCTATTATGAAAGAGATTAAACCTAATTTATTTGAATTTGCCACAAGTGAGTTATCGCAAGATGCTTTTTTATGTTATTTGTTATCTTTTTCCAAAAAGATATATAGTGAAAGATTCCCTCTTGAATACAAATTTTCAAGGGATGTTATAAAGTTTTTAAAAAAAAAAGTTAGTTTATATATTGAAATCTCCTTACAAAAATGGTATCATATGATATTAAAAGTGATTTATTTATAGGTGGTGACAGGTCTGAAAATAGAAATTAAAGCTCTAAAAAAAGATGTTATATTTTTTTTAGAAGAGGTAAGGGAAGCAATAAAAAATAATAAATATATAATTGCAGATAGAGACAAAAATAATAAAACTTTAGTAAATTTAAATTTTGATAGACAGGATGTTTTAGAAGAGCTAAAGACATTAGATGTTAATCACTATGTCTATGATTTACCTGATGAAAGGAAAGCAGGAGAAGAAAACTATAAAGTATTTTGGAAAGAGATACAGAAAAAAGGGATCTATATAAAAATAAAATTAAAAAGAGCAAAATTTAAAGTTTTGTTTTGTATGTCGTTTCATATTGGGGAATATGAAATAACAAAATTTCCTTATAAATAAATTAAAATTTGATGGAAGATTAAGGAGGAACTAAGATGAGAGATAATAAATTAAAAATGTGTGATTTATGTGGAGAAGAACACTTAGAAATAAAAAAGAGAATAGTTGAAACCGAATTAAAAGGAGAAGCTATTGAATATGAAAGTGAATATGCATATTGCCCTGATTTAGATGAGAATATCTTAATTGAAAATATGTTGGATAAAAATTTAAATAGAATGAGAAATGCTTATAGAAGAAAAGTAAATTTATTAACTAGTGATGAGTTAGTAGATCTAAGAAGTGGACTTGGAATGTCTCAAAAAAATATGGGAATAATTTTAGGTATGGGAGAAGCTACTATTGGTAGGATAGAAAGTAAAGTTATTCAGGATAGAACTACTGATGACACCATAAGAAGGATTAAAGAAGATCCAATTTATTTATTAGCTAGATTAGAAATAGTTAGGGACAAAATTGGAGAAAAGGTTTATAAAAAGATATTAAGTAAGCTTGATATAGAAAAAGAAATTTCAATTTACAATTATAAAATATTAGAGAT
>DDQV01000062.1 GCA_002342785.1 Fusobacteriaceae bacterium UBA2433
TAAATTAATTTTATATTAATTTAGAGACTTTTATAAACTCTTGATAAATTTTAAAGTAATTTTCTAAGATACTTTTTACACTTCTTTTAACATATGATTTAATTTTTCTTTCTTAGTTTTTAAATACCTTTTATTTTCTTCATTGGGTATAATCTCTATACTTTTTCTCTCTACAACTTTTGTCCCATAAGATTGTAATCCCTCTATCTTCTTTGGATTATTTGTCATAAGTTTAACAGATTTTATTTTTAAATCTTTTAATATTTGAGATCCCAAGACATAATCTCTTAAATCAGATTCAAATCCCAATTTTTCATTGGCTTCTACTGTATCAAATCCTTCATCTTGTAGCTTATAAGCTTTTATCTTATTATAGAGTCCTATCCCTCTTCCCTCTTGACGCAGATATAAGATAACTCCCTCTTTTTTTTCATCTATAGTTTTCATCGCCCTATGTAGTTGAGAACCACAATCACATCTACGAGATCCTAAAACATCTCCTGTAAAACATTCAGAATGTATCCTTACTAATACCTCTTCTTTATTTTTTACATCTCCCCTTACTAATGCAATATGCTCCTTTTCATCTAAACAATTTTCATAGGTATGAAGATTAAATTCTCCCCACTTAGTAGGCATCTTAACTACAGTTATTTCATTTACTAAGATATCTTTTGCTTTTCTATATTTAATTAAGTCCTCTATACTTACAAGTTTTAAATTATGTTTTTTAGCAAATATTTTTAGATCATCTAACCTTGCCATGGTTCCATCTTCCTTTAAAATTTCACAAATTACAGCCATTGGTTTTAATCCTGCTAAACGTGCAAAATCTACCGATGCTTCTGTATGACCTTTTCTAATTAAGACTCCTCCATCTTTAGCTACAAGGGGAAATATATGTCCAGGTCTATTAAAATCATTTGCACCTTTATTTTTATCTGCTAGATCTTTTATAGTTTTTACTCTATCTCTAATAGATATTCCTGTAGTAGTTTCTTTTGAATCTACAGATACTGTAAAAGCAGTTCCATGGGGATCGGTATTATCTCCTACCATTTGATTTAACTTTAGTTCCTTTGCTCTTTTTTTATCCATTGGAACACAAGTGAGTCCCCTAGCATGAGTTGCCATAAAATTAATAGAATCATAAGATACCATATCAGCTGCTATTACTATATCTCCTTCATTTTCTCTATTTTCATCATCTACTACAATTATCATCTTCCCCTGTTTTATATCTTCAATTGCATCTTTTATATTATCTAACATAGTTTATTCTCCCTTTTAAATTTTTTTATTTTTTTATTTTTTCTACAAATATTTCTGTCAGGATTTATTTTAAAAAATTTATTCTAAAAAAATTTTAGTTTTAATAAAATCCATTTTCAGCTAAAAAATTTTCTGTGATATTACTTTTCTTCTCTGTGATTTTTTTTTCCTTAAAGGTCATCATCCTCTCTATATATTTTCCAATTAGATCGGTCTCTATATTGAGATAATCTCCTATACTTTTACTTCCTAGAGTTATCATCTCTTGGGTATGGGGGATAAGAGATACACTTAAGAAATCATCTCCAAAATCTACTATCGTAAGACTTGCTCCATCTAAGGTTATTCGTCCCTTCTCTACAACATATTTCATGAGTCGCGGCTCTATCTTTACCACATAAATTTTTGCTATTCCATCAGAATAGATATTAGATATAATTCCTTCACCATCTATATCTCCCGTTACTAGATGTCCTCCTAATGGTGTAGCTAAAGTTAAAGATTTTTCTAAATTTACTAGATCTCCAACCTTTAATCTTTTTAGATTGGTTCTTTTTACACTTTCATGCATTATGTCAGCTTGAAAATAGTCACTACCTATCTTAGTAGCAGTAAGACAAGTTCCATTAGTTGCAATACTATCTCCTAATTTGGCATCCTCTATTATTTTTTTAGATCTCACCGTTATTTTAAGTGAAAGATCTTTTGTTTCTAAACCTATCACTTCCCCTATCTCTCCTACTAATCCTGTAAACATAATTTTACTCCTTATAAATTAAATTCTATCGCTATATTATCCTCATAGATTTTAAATTTTACATCTTTTAATTCTATACTTTCCTTCATACCTTCAATACTGAAACCACTTATAAAGGGTATAGCATCACTGTCTCCTGTTATTTTTGGAGAAATAAATATCTCCCCTTGATCTAAAACTTTTTCTTTAAAAGCCATAGAGATCATCGAACTTCCACCTTCTAACAAAACAGAGTCTATACCTAATCTACCAATCTCTTTTAATATATCTGAAATTAAAAATTCTTTTTTATCTAAAAAAATAAACTTTATTCTATATTTTTTTTCCAATATTTTATATTTTTTATTGTGAATGTTATCTTTAGAAGTTACTATTATAGATCTATTATCTTTATTATTTTGAATAAAATTATAATCTTCTGGTGTCTTTAGATTAGGATCAACGACTATTCTATATGGATCATTTCCACCTTCTATCCTTGCATTTAATCTAGGATTATCTTTCAAAAGTGTATTTATCCCTACCATTATTCCCATATATTTATGCCGTAACTTTTGTACTCTTTTTCTTGAACTTTCATTAGATATCCATTTAGAATCACCAGTTTTAGTGGCTATCTTTCCATCTAATGTGATGGCACACTTTAAAAATAAATATGGAATTTTTGTTTTTATATATTTAAAAAATACAATATTTTGTTTTAAAGCTTTTTCTTGTAGAACATTAATTTCTACCTCTATCCCTGCATCTTTTAAAATTTTAATTCCTTTTCCTGCTACTAAAGGATTGGGATCTAAAGTTGCAATCACACATCTTTTTATCCCCATCTTAATTATTTTTTTAACACAAGGAGGTGTTTTCCCATAATGGGAACATGGCTCTAAAGTCACATAGATAGTCCCTCCCTCAGCATCTTTTCCTGCCTCATCTAAGGCAAAAACTTCTGCATGGAATCCCCCATATTTTTTATGATAACCTCTACCAATTATTTTTTTATCTTTTACGACTATTGCTCCTACCATAGGATTGGGATTTACATCTCCCTCTCCTAAGGCAGCTAATTCTAAAGCCATTTCCATATATTTTTCATCTAAATTTTTCACTGGTCATCTCCCTCTATTATTATTTTTTTAACACAGAGATCTACTGGTTTTCAATTAAAATTTTATTTTTTCTTATCCTATTGAATTTATTAAATTTACCATCTCTATAGCTGATACTCCTGCATCAAATCCTTTATTTCCTGCTTTAGTCCCTGCTCTTTCTATAGCTTGCTCAATTGTATTAGTTGTTAACACTCCGAAGATTACAGGAATTCCTGAATTCATAGATACAGTTGCTATTCCTTTAGAAACTTCTGCACATACATAATCAAAATGAGGAGTCGATCCTTTTATTACTGCTCCTAGAGCTATTACAGCATCATATTTTTTAGTTTCCACCATCTTTTTAGCTATCAATGGCATCTCAAATACTCCTGGAACCCAAGCCATATGAATATTTTCATCATCTACACCGTGTCTTACAAGAGCATCTTTTGCTCCTCCTAATAATTTAGAAGTGATAAATTCATTGAATCTTCCACAAACTATCCCTACCTTAATATTTTCTCCACTAAAATTCCCTTCAAATGTTTTCATAATTTTTCCTCCATCTATTTTATTTTTTTATAAAAAAAAGCCTCAAGAATCTACTTGAGGCTTTACACTTTTAATAATTTTTAATCTATAAACTTAAAACATTCACAATCAAAATATTTCAAAAAAAATTCAAAATAAAAAATGTTAAACTATAAATTAAAATTTTATCAAAAACTTCTATCATCCAGACTATACTGTCGGTACTAGAATTACACTAGTTCAGCTTGCGCTCGCGGACTATCACCGCCGGTAGGGAATCAAACCCTGCCCCGAAGTTTTATACAATTTATAACTAAGTATAAACTATATCAATTTATTCTGTCAACATTATTTATTATAATATTTCATTGCTTCTGGAAGATATTTTTCAATATCTTCTATTCTATGATTATTTGATGGATGGGTACTAAAAAATTCATTTTCCCCACCTTCACTAGACATTGCCATTCTTTTCCAAAATTCTATAGCTTCTCTAGGGTCATAACCTGCCATAGCCATAAAAATAATACCTAATCTATCTGCTTCTAGTTCATGTTTTCTAGAATAACTTAATATTCCTAAATTAGTTCCCACTCCATATGCTTGAAGCGCAATATCACTAGAGATAGATCCTCCCATATTTGATAAACTATAATTTAAAAGATTAGCACCTGTTTCTACAATCATTTGATGACTTAGTCTTTCTGAACCATGTCTTGCTACTGCATGTGCAATTTCATGCCCCATAACTACTGCTATTCCTAATTCATCTTTTGTTATAGGTAAAATTCCAGTATAAAAAGCTACTTTTCCTCCTGGCATACACCAAGCATTTATATCTTTCCCATCTACCAAATTAAATTCCCAATTATACCCTTGGAGAATACCCTCTTGATTTTCATCTTTAAAATACTGTTCCACAGCTATAGAAATATTTTTACCAACTTCTTTTACTAATTTTGAATTCCTGTTGTCTAAAGGTGGATATTCTTTTAAAAAACTTTTATATTGTTCCTCACTAGAGACAATAAGTTGACTTTCTTCTACCAACATTAACTGATTTCTTCCTGTAACTGCAACATTACTACAAGATATTATAAATATTAAACTAAATAAAAAAAATAATTTTTTCATTCTTCTCCCCCTGTATTTTGATTATCTATCAAATAATTTTACAAAGATTTCTAAATTTCCATAGAAATGAATATGAGGATATCCCGCAATAATCTTATCTTTTTTATAACCACATGACCATTTTTTCCCATTTTTCTTCTTTAGCTCAAAATAAAGATCTTTTTCATTGACGTCATAGATATCCGAATAATGAAATTCATGACACCTTCCCTTTACACCATCTTCACTTTCATAATCTACATATCCAAATCTACTTATATTTAATCTTGGTCTCATCTCTACTTTTATATCTAAAAGTCCACACATAGGATCAAATTCATCATTTAACTGTTTTATTCCTTTTGAAAGATACATAAATCCTCCACACTCAGCATAGATAGGAATTTTTTTTGAAGCATTTTTTATTTCTTCTATCATCGATTTATTTTCATATAATCTTTTAGCAAATATTTCTGGATAACCTCCACCTAAATATATATAATCCAAATTATCAGGGAGATGACTATCATTTATAGGAGAAAATTCTATTAGATCCATCCCTGTATATCTCATGAGTTTTAAGTTTTCAGAATAATAAAATGAAAATGCTTTATCTTTTGCTATTCCTACTCTTTTTCCTTTAAATCTATCTTTTAAATATTCAGTTGGATTTTTTATTTCTTTATAATCATTTCCGTCCTCTGCAATCTCTAATATTTTATCTAAATCTAAATATTTTTTTGCCATATCTTTTAATATTTCAATTTTTTCACTTAGATTTTCTATCTCGCTAGCTTGCTGTAGACCAAGATGACGTTCATCTATAGATACTCTTTCATCTCTTGGAAAATACCCCACACATGGTATCTTAGTATATCTTTCTACGCCTTCTTTTAATAGATTATATAATCTTTCGCTCCCAACATTATTTAATATAATGCCCTTTATCTTTACCCTTGGATCTAAATTTTTAAATCCTAAGACTGTAGCAGCAATACTAGTAGAAGCTCCTTTCCCATTAACTACTAATATTACAGGAAGATCTAAAACTCTAGATAGATGGGCACTACTATAATTATCTAGTTCGTGACTTAAGCCATCATAAAGACCCATAACTCCTTCTACTATACTAATATTTTTCGTATTTTTTGAAAAAATATATTTTACTGATTCCTCTCCCATTATAAATAAATCCAGATTATTAGATGGATTTTTAGTTATAAATTCATGAAATTTTGGATCTATATAATCCGGTCCGGCTTTAAATGGTGAAACTCCTTCTAAGGCACCCATTATAGCTGTACTAATTGTTGTTTTTCCGGCTCCACTAGATGTTCCTGCAATAAGTATTTTTTTCATATTTCCCCCTTATTTAGAATAGAATAAAATCATCTAAATATTTTTTTATTTTATTATTTAAAATTTAATTATTATAAATATAATTAGATAAACTAATTTAAAATTAAATATTTATTTTATTAGGCAAAACCTCGTGTGTTTCGTAGTGCCCAGAGATCAGTGCCAAGCCTTC
>DDQV01000187.1 GCA_002342785.1 Fusobacteriaceae bacterium UBA2433
CTATCGGGATCTCTCTTTTTTTTAATTCAATTTTTAAGTAGTCATCAAAATCATTTGCCATACGATATATTAGCCCTATTACAGAAGTCGCTAAAATCATAATCCCCTCCCATTTTATTTGTCTATCAACATTATATACGTTTTCGAACAAACTGTCAAATTCTTTAATTTTAATCAAATATTTAAATTTAATATAAAACCTTATCCCTTTTTTTATGGTATAATAATAATAAATTGCAGGAGGTTATTATGCCATATGAAGGAGCAATATATAGACCACCAAGTGAAGGTAATAGTTTAATTTTACAAGTTACAGTGGGATGTTCTCATAATAAATGTACATTTTGTTCTATGTATAAGAATAAATCTTTTAGAATAAAATCAAAAAAAGAAATATTTGATGATATTGATACTTATACTAATAATTTTTATACCAAAGCTTTCCTAGCCGATGGAGACGCAATGCTATTAGAAACTAGTCTACTCATTGAAATAATAAAACGTGTTAAAGCTAAAATGCCTAACATTACTAGAATTGGAATATATGCCCATGCTAACAATCTAAAAACTAAATCTATAGAAGAATTAAAACTACTTCATTCTGAAGGATTAAATATAATCTATGTAGGGATAGAAAGTGGAAGTGATAAAATTTTAGAAAAAATAAATAAAGGAATTACTTCTGATGGTATGGAAAAACAATTGATGAAAATATCTGAAAGTGGAATAAAACTTTCTCTAATGATCATCTCAGGATTAGGTGGAAAAGAATTTACCTATGAACATGCTATAGAATCAGCTAAATTAATCAATAAAATAAAACCTAAATTTCTCTCCTTACTTACTCTAATGTTAGAAAAAGAAACAAAATTTTATGATGAAGTAAAAAATAATAGAATAAAATTATTAAATCCTGAAGAGATCTTAGTTGAAACTAAATTCTTTATAGAAAATTTAAAATTAGAAAATACTATATTTAGAGTAAATCATGCCTCTAATTACCTCAATCTAGAGGGAATTTTAAACAAAGATAAAGATCGTATTCTAGAAGAAATAAACACAGCTATTAAAGACAAAAATTATATACCTGAATATTTTAGAAGATTATAATTTTATATTTTAAAAAAAAATTTGACATATCCATAAATTTAAACTAATATTAAGCATAAGTGAACCAAAGTAAAAATAAATTAGTTTAAAATTTTATATCTATTATAAAAAGTAAAATATCTTAGAATATACGAGATTATTAAGTTGTTCGAGTCAGATTTACTTCCTAAAGGGAGTGGTCTGACTTTTTTTTGGTAATAAAGGAGGGTACATTGAATAAAAAAACTGTATACGTATCAGGGTATGGAAAAGCACATGATAAATCAGCTATAACAAAAATATATGGAATCTTTGCACTAGGAATGATAGTAGACACTAATACCGATGAGATACTAGAAGTTGAAGGATCTTTAGTCTTAGAACTAACTAAAACATTTTTAAAATATCTATTTGTAGGTGAAAAAATCACAGATGAAAAAAAAATAATTGGAAAAGTTAATGATCTATATTTTGGAGCATCAAAAAAAGCATTTATCATAGCTTATAAAGATGCACTCAGAAGATATAATGAAAAAATCAAATATAATATCTAAAACTATTTTGTCTATCTGTGGTCTAAACATAAAATAAGAAATATTTTAAATGGAGGTAAAAATTATGTATAAAATTGGAATATTTGATTCAGGAGTGGGAGGATTAACAGTATTAAAAGAAATAAAAAAAGTAATACCCGCAAGTAACATAATCTATTATGGAGATAATGGGAATGCTCCCTATGGAGATAGACCAGAGAAAGAAATAAGAGATCTGTGTTTGAAAATAGGAAAATTTCTTTATGAAAAAGATGTAGATATTATTGTTATAGCTTGCAATACTGGTACAGCAGCATCATTAAAAGCTATTAGAGAAAATTTCCCAATTCCAATTATAGGGGTAATAGAGCCAGGAATAAGAGCAGCTTTAGAAACAACTAAAAATAAAAATATAGGAGTTATTTTGACCCCAGCAAGTGCCAAGATGAATGCATATAAAAAAGTCTTTGATAAAATAGCTCCAAAGGAATATTCAATAATGGAGAGAGGCTGTAAACTTATGTGTCCAATCGTAGAAGGAAATTGGGAAGTAGAGTATGGTTCATATATAACAGATGAACTTATTAAACTTTATATTGATGGAATCCCATCAAATGTAGATACACTCATATTAGGATGTACTCACTATCCCATCATGATAGATACTATCTCTAAATATTTTACAAAAAATATAGTTAATCCAGCTAATGAAACTGCTAATGAATTAATGAAACAATTAGAACTCATAGAGCCAAAAGATCTCTCTATAAAAATTCCTACGACAGAGTATATTGTCAGTGGAGATACAGTTAAGTTTCTCGAATTTGCACAAAAATTTATAGATAAAGATATAAAAGAAGTAAAAAAGCTAAATTTAAATATAAATTAATTTATAAATAAAAATATAGTTCTATATTTAAAGAATATGAAATATTAAAAAAAGGAATTAATTTTAGAATTAATCCCTTTTTTTTATTCTAAATATGGTAAAATTAAAAAAAATTTAAATTTAGGAGAAAAAATGAATTCAGAATTAGAAAGAAAAAAAATATTGCCGTTACTTATAAAATTTTCCATACCATCGACTATAGCCGTTTTAATAAATATGATATACAATATTACCGATAGATATTTTATAGGACAAAATGTTGGTAGAGATGGATTAGGAGCCCTAGCAATTATATTTCCTGTAACTATATTAATAGGTGGAATAGGAATGTTCTTTGCTATTGGTGGTGCTTCTGCAGCAGGAATAAAATTAGGAGAAAAAAATAAGGACAAAGCAGAAAAAGTTTTAGGAACTACAATATTTTGGATAGTTATAATAGGAATTAGTATGGCAACTTTAATTCTTTTAAACTTAACTTCAATATTAAAATTATTAGGAGCTAGTAAAAATAATATAGGTTATGCTTACACTTACTATCTTTATATAATTCCGACTCTTGTATTTCAATTGATATTTATGTCACTGAATGCTTTTATCAGAACTGAAGGAAATCCAATGTTATCTATGAAAATTAATTTACTTGGTGCAGCCTTGAATACTCTTCTTGATTATATATTAATAGTAAAATTTGAAATGGGGATAAAAGGAGCAGCAATAGGAACTGCCGCTGCTGGTGTAGTTCCAGCAATAATACAACTATATCATTTTTTTAGATCAGATATATTAACTTTAAAATTAAAAAATATAAAACCAGATTTAGAAGTCATGACAGAAATTTCAAGAATAGGAATAGGATCATTTTTAAATCAATTTCTAAATGGATTTTCTGTATATATTATGAATGTTAAACTAAACTATTATGGAGGAGACCTAGCTATCGCAGCAGTTGGAATAGTATCTACCTCTAGAAATTTTATAAATACAAGTTTTATAGGATTTAATCAAGGAAGACAACCAATTCTATCATATAACTATGGTGCAAAAAAATTTGATAGAGTAAAAGAAACTTTTTTATTATCCACAAAAATTACATTTACTATAGCTTTAATCCTTGTCTTTGTAGTTGTAGGTAACTCAGATATGGTTGCTAATTTTTTTGTAAACGATAAAAAACTTGTAGAATTTACAGCTCATGCAATAAGATTAAATTTATTTATGATGGTTTCTACTGCTTTATATTTATCAGGAACAAACTATTTTCAAGCTGTAGGAAAAGGGAATAAAACTACTCAATTATTAACTATAAGATTAGTTGTCTTAACAATTCCTCTTATACATATACTCCCTATATTTTGGGGATTAAATGGTGTTTGGCTAGCATTTCCTACCTCAGATACCATAGCTGCAATAGTTGCAATGTACTTTATGAAAAAAGAATTTAAAGGAATGAAAATTGATCCTTCAATTTAAATAAAAAAATTTATACCATAAACTCTAAATTACTCTAATTTTTTCTTAAAATAAGGCCACTGAGTACACCCTTAAGGCTATTTCTGATACCCTTAAGGCTACTTTTTGGTCTTTTTTATTTTCCACCTCTAGAGCCTAGTAATAGCAATGGTTAGAAGGCTTAATTCTAGGGGTAGATTTACTCTAAATGTACAAATACAAGGGGAACTTTTTAGAAAGCCCTTAGAAGCTAAATTAGAAAATAACTTCCAATTAAACAATGAACTTCAAAAACTGAAATAACCAACTAAATCCCTTTATCATTAAAAAAATGAAAGAATAAAAAAAATTATAAAATTCTAACTCTTTCATCATTTAAATTTATAATTTCATAGATAATAAAAAAGGAGAAAATTCAATTGAATTTTC
>DDQV01000061.1 GCA_002342785.1 Fusobacteriaceae bacterium UBA2433
ATTATTTTTATTATTCTTTTTCCTCAAGTCTTTAAATTTCATAGAGTTTCCTCCCATAATATAGTAATATTGTTTTGTATTTACTAAAGTTTCTTAGATTTTCTTTTCTACGAACCAAACAATTTTAAATAGTGAAAAAAATACTGTTTAATTATGATAACATATCTAAAAGAAAAAAAATATTATTATTTTAAAGAAAAATATCGATCTTCAATAAAGTAAAAACTACTGAAGATCGATATTTTATTTGACATTACGTTTATTTATCGTTTTATAGATTTTCTTTTGATTAATAGTTTTATATGCTGGTCGAAGAATCTTTTGATCACTTACTAGTTGCTCTATCCTATGAGCACACCACCCAACAGTTCTTGCTGCAGCAAAAATAGGTGTATAGAGTTCATGTGGTATATCTAACATCTCATAAACAAATCCTGAATATAGATCAACATTTGCAGAAATAATAACATTGTCTCCCTTTAATTCTCTGAGTAATTCAATAGTTAGCTCTTCTATATTTTTATATAAGTTAAAATCTAAAATCGTATTCTTTTCTAAAGCTAACTCATAGGCTTTTTTCTTTAATAGTAAAGCTCTAGGATCTGATTTTGTATAGACTGCATGTCCCATTCCGTATATTAGACCTTTTTTATTATAAACTTCTTTTTTTAGAATTCTTAATAAATAATCTTTTAATTCTTTACGATCACTGCAATTTATTATATTTTTTCTAATATTCAAAACCATATCTCGAACCTTATTATTAGCTCCACCATGTTTTGGACCTTTAAGAGATCCTACTGCTGCTGCTATTGCTGAATAAGTATCTGTACCACTAGATGAAACAACGTGAGTAGCAAAGGTAGAGTTATTTCCTCCCCCATGTTCTGCATGAATAATTAAAATTAAATCTAGTATTTCTGCTTCCAATTTGGAATACTTATTGTCAGTACGAATCATATACAAAATATTCTCAGCCATTCCTATTCCTGGTTGAGGTTTATGAATATAAAGATTTTTTTTATCAAAATAATGTGCTTTTGCTTGATAACTATAAGAAATTATTGTAGGAATTTGTGCAATCAATTGAATACTTTGTCTTAAAACATTTCTCACATCAATACTATCAGGATCAGTATCGTGTGAATAAAGTGTTAAGATACTTCTTTGTAACTTATTCATTATATCTTTGCCTGGAATTTTTAAAATCATATTTTCTACATAACCTGGTGGTAAATCACGACATTGATCAAGAAGATATGTAAAATTTAATAGTTCATCACATGTAGGTAGTTCTCCAAAAAGAAGAAGATATGAAGTTTCTTCAAAACCACGTCTATTATTTCTTTGAAATCCCATTACAATATCATTAATATCTATCCCTCTGTAAAATAATTGTCCTTCACATGGACACTTCATATCTTTACCCATATAATAACCTATCACCGAGCCAATTTCTGTTAAACCTACAAGAACTCCAGTTCCATTATTATTTCTAAGACCACGTTTTACATTAAACTTTTCGTAAAATTCTGGTTTAATATAATTATTTTTTTCTGCTTTTAAGGACAGTTCATCTAAAATTACTTTATCATTCGTATTATTCATGATTCTATCCTCCAACAATTAAATTATATTTTTAATGATTGCCTCTGTTATCTCAGTTGTAGTAGCTTTTCCACCTAAATCTTGAGTAAGAACTCTATCTTCAAAAATAGTTTTCATTACAGCTTTTACAATTATTTCTGCTTTATTTGTTTCACCTATATGGTTTAACATCATTGCACTTGAAAGAATAAGCGCAATAGGATTTGCCAAATTTTTACCTGCAATGTCTGGAGCACTTCCATGAACAGCTTCAAATATTGAAATATCTTTTCCCATATTTGCACCTGGTACCAATCCAAGTCCACCTACTAATCCTGCACAAAGATCAGACAAAAGGTCACCATAAAGATTCATAGTAACAATTACTTCAAATTGATTAGGATTCATAACAAGTTGCATACACATATTATCTATAATTACTTCTTGAAGTTCTATATCAGGATAATCTTTTGAAACCTCTCTTACACAATTTAGAAAAAATCCATCTGTAAGTTTTATTATATTTGCCTTATGAACTACTGTAACTTTTTTCTTGTTATTTTTTTTTGCATATTCAAACGCTGATTTAGCAATTCTAATAGAAGCCTTTCTAGTGATACGTTTAATTGCTTCAAAACTTCCATCTGGTAATTCTCGTTCAACACCAGCATAAAGTCCTTCAGTATTTTCTCTAAAAATTACAAGATCAATTTCTTTAAAATGAGAATCTATCCCAGGGAGAGATTTAACAGGTCTAACATTTGAATATAGATCATATTTTTTTCTAAGCATAACATTGATACTACTAAACCCAGAACCTATTGGTGTTGTAATAGGTCCTTTCAAAACAATTTTATTTTTTTCAATACTCTTAAAAACTTTATCAGGAACTAATACCCCAGTATCTTCAAATATTTTTTTCCCTGCATTTACTGTTTCCCAATTAACATCTAAACCTGTAGCATTTATAACACATTTTGTAGCTTCACTAACTTCTGGTCCAATTCCATCTCCTGGAATTAATGTTATATTATACATTTTTTCACCTACCTATTTATTTTATTTTTTTTACATAGTTTAAATATCCACCACTCTTTAAAAGTTCAATATCTCTACTAGAACCTCTAAAGATAACACTACAAGAAAAGGCTTTTGTTTTATTAAAAATTTCTATTTCCTTTCCAAGTTCTAAAGAATCTATTAACTTATTCAAAATAACTACATCTGTTTCATCAAATCTTTCGTAATCAGATTTTTCTTTAAAGACAAGAGGCAAAATTCCTGAATTTATAAGATTAGCCTTATGAATTCTAGCAAATGATTTAGCAATTATAGCTTTTACACCAAGATAAAGTGGCACAAGGGCTGCATGCTCACGACTAGAACCTTGACCATAATTATCTCCTCCTACTACAATTCCTTTCTTTGCAACTTTTGCTTTAATATGAAATTCATCTGTCAATGTTCCGAAACAATATTTTGAAAGTTCAGGAATATTGGATCTAAAAGGTAAAAGTTTTGCATTTGAAGGCATAATATCATCAGTTGTAACATTATCATTTGTTTTGAGTAGGATAGGAGCCTCTATAGTTTCAACAAGTCTTTTATTTAATGGAAAAGGTTTAATATTTGGTCCCATAACAACCTCTAATCCCTCTCTATCTTGAAATGGATAGATAAAATAATTTTTAGAAACTTCAAACCTTTTAGGTAGTATTATTTTTGGAAAATCTAACCCAAACTTTAGAGGATCTGTTAAACATCCAGTCAAAGCAGAAATAGCAGCAGTCTCTGGACTGACAAGATAGACATCTGCATCATTTGTTCCACATCTTCCTTTAAAATTTCTATTGAATGTTCTCAATGAAACTGCTTTAGATTTAGGTGCTTGCCCCATTCCTATACATGGTCCACATGACGCCTCTAATATCCTTGCTCCAGCTGATATTAGATCTCCTAAAGCTCCATTATCCGACATCATTTTTAAAATATTACTAGAACCAGGAGATATTACCAAACTCACATTTGGATGAACTCTTTTTCCTTTTAGAATACTTGCCACTTTCATTAAATCTGTATAAGAAGAGTTAGTGCAACTACCTATTGCAATTTGATCAACTTTAATATTTTCAATATTTTTTATATTAACTACATTATCAGGACTATGTGGCATAGCTGCCATAGGGATAACTTCATCTAGATTAACAATCAATTTTTTATCATAAAAAGCGTCTTCATCAGCTAAAATCTCTTTATAGTCTTCTTTTCTATCTTGTCTTGTAAGAAAATCTAGAGTATTTCCATTACTTGGAAAAATAGATGTTGTTGCTCCTAGTTCAGCCCCCATATTTGTAATTGTAGCTCTATCAGTTAAAGAAAGTTCTTCAACTCCACTTCCTGTATACTCAATAACATAACCAACACCACCTTTTACAGTAAGTTTTTTTAAGATATAAAGAATTACATCTTTAGCAGATACCCACGATTTTAATTTCCCATTAAGTTCAATATTCATAACTTTTGGAACCTCTAAGGTATAAGTACCAGTGGCCATAGCTACTGCTACATCTAATCCTCCAGCACCAATACCAATCATAGCTAGTCCTCCAGCAGTTGGTGTATGACTGTCTGATCCAAGAAGAATTGTTCCTGGTTTTCCAAACCGTTCTAAATGTAACTGATGACAAATACCATTTCCAGGTTTTGAGTAAATAATCCCATACTTAGCAGCAGCAGTCTTGATGAACTCATGATCATCTGCATTTTCAAAACCCGCTTGCAATGTATTATGATCAATATATGCAACAGACAAATCTGTTTTTATATTTTTAATATTCATAGCTTCTAATTGTAGATAAACCATTGTCCCAGTAGAGTCTTGTGTAAGAGTTTGATTAACCTTAACAGTTATTTCTGAATTCGGTTTTAATTCTCCTGATATTAGATTATTTTCTAAAATTTTATACGTAAGTGATTTATTCATTTTGCCTCCTTGTAAAATATGATTCTTTTATATTGATCATTTATAAAATGAATGATTAATAAATTTTCTTATATATACAATATATCTTAGTTTCGAATATGTCAAGATTTTTTTTACAAAAAATAAATAATAATTATATAAATTTATATAATTTTCCATTTAAACATCTAAAATATAGACAAATAAAATTAAAATAGAAAAAATAAATACATCTTAACATAAATATCATATATATTATGAATGAATAATTAATTTATCATATGTAAAAATAAATAGGGTCTAATTAAAATAATAAAAATGGAAGATTTTGTTACTAAAAACAAACTATCTGATATAATAGAAATAATAAAATAATAAAAGGGAGGATAATATGAAATTAAGAGTTACAAAATGTATACAACAAGAAAATAAATTCTTAACTAATGTAGAATATATAAATGGTATAGAATTTTACCCTGAAGGAAAAGGAGGTCAACTAGGAGATCTAGGTAGTATAGGTAGTGCACAAATTTTAAAAGTAAATAAAGAGGGAAATCTTTTTTTAGACCGAGAGTTACGTTTAGGAGAATATGAATATCTTATAGACATGAACAGACGAGATGAGATAGGAAAAAATCATACAGCACAACATTTAATCTCAGCTTACCTTAAACAAAAATATAATTTTGATACTGTGGGATTTAGAATGGGGGAAGAATACTCTACTGTAGATTTTCCTAGTTTAGATATAGATGAAGAAAAAATAAAAGATTTAGAAATCGCTATGAATAAAATGATCATAGAAAACTACCACGTAGAAATTTTGACCTATACTCACGAAGAAGCTAACCAAATAAAATCTTTGAGAAAATCTATAAGTGATAAGGTCATAGGAGATGTCAAAGTAGTTAAAATAGGAGATTTTGATCTAAATGCTTGTGGTGGTTTTCATGTTAAACAAACTAAAGATATAGGTTTATTTAAAGTCATAAATTATGAAAAAACAAAAAAAACTATAACACGTATATATTATAAAGCAGGAAACAGATGTTATGAAGATTACTATAAAAAACATGAAATTATAAAAAAAGCTACAGTACAAACTAGTTCTACAGTAGATGAGGTAAATGACAAAATAGATTATTTATTAAATGATAATAAATTAAAAACTAAAGAGCTGAGTAATTTATATCAAAACTATAGTGAACTACTATGTGAAAAATTAAAAGAAAATGCAAAAATTATAGGAGAAAATAAAATAATTATTTATAAAAAAAATGACCCTGCAACTAAGTTTTTTCCTAAGTTTATAGACAATGAGAAGTACTCCTTAATCTATGGTGAAAATGATAATTTTACTGTAATAAGTAAGGCTATAAACTGTATTGAATTAAAAGAAAATTTAGAAAAAATAGGATATAGTGTAAGAGGTGGAGGGAATTCTACAAGAATCAATTTGAAAATAGATATAAATATAGAAAAAATAGTTGATATTTTTATGAAATTACTTTAAAATTAAGAGTAAGATTAAATTTTTTATAATATTTCAAAAAAATTAGATTCTGAAATAAAAAATATAGAATAATATAAAAGTTTATTAAATAGATTTAAAGGCATTTAACTATATAAAAATTTAATTGAAAATGAATGTAAGATTACGGAGGAGAAAAATGAATAAGATAAACTTATTAGAGTTAGAGTATGATGAATTAGAAGGTGTTGTAATAGATTTAGGAATGAAAAAATTTAATGCAAAACAAATATATGAGTGGCTTCATCAAAAAATTGCTAGAAAGATAGATGATATGACAAATATTTCTAAAAAACATAGGGAATTATTAGAAGAAAAAACTTATATACCTTATTTAAATCTATTAGATCATAAAGTATCTAAAAAAGATGGAACTGAGAAATTTTTATTTAAATTAGAAGATGGAAATAGTATTGAAACTGTTTTATTAAAACATAAAGATAGAAACACAGTATGTATTTCTACTCAAGTAGGATGCCCAGTAAAATGTAGTTTCTGTGCTACTGGTCAAGGTGGATATACTAGAGATCTATTTAATAATGAAATTATCAATCAAGTATACACTATCCATAGAAGATTATTAAAAAAAGGTGAAGGAGTAAATAACTTAGTATATATGGGTATGGGAGAACCATTATTAAATATAAACAATACTATAAAATCTATAAGAGTTTTATCTGATGAAAATGGAATTAATATTTCAAAAAGAAGAATTACAGTATCTACTTGTGGAATCGTACCAGGTATTGAAAAATTATTACAAGAAAAGATGCCTATAGGATTAGCTATATCCCTTCATGCAGTAACTGATGAAAAAAGAAATCAAATTATTCCAATTAATAAAAGATATCCATTACAAGACCTATACACAACTTTACAAGAATACCAAAAATATACAAAAAGAAGATTAACTTTTGAATATATATTAATCGATGAATTTAATTGTTCAATGAGAGATGCCGATATGTTAGCTGAATTTATGTATGGATTTGATCATATTGTAAATTTAATTCCTTACAATGAAGTTGAAGGAACAGATTATAAAAGACCAGACAAAGAAAAAATAGAAAAGTTTTATAATCAATTAAAAGAAATCAGAAAAATAAATGTAACTTTTAGAGGGGAAAAAGGTTCTGATATTGATGGAGCATGTGGACAATTAAGACAAAAAAACAAAGGGTAGGAGATTATGAAAAAATTATTTCGTAATATATTATTTATATTTTTAGGTTTATTTTTATTGATTGGAATAGGAGCAGGTTCTCTTATTATAAAAGCATATAAGGAACTTCCAGAATTAGGACAATTAATAGAAGAATATAACCCAGTAGTACCTAGTAAAATCTATGATGTCAATGGTGAGATCATAGATATTCTCTATAAAGAAATTAGAGAGACAGCAACTATAGAAGAGATGCCTAAATCATTGAAAAATGCTTATATAGCTATTGAGGATAGAAGATTTTATAGTCATCACGGATTTGACATCTTAGGAATGGGAAGAGCTATGGTGATAAATATTGTTACTATGAGTAGAGCCCAAGGAGCTAGTTCTATAACTCAACAATTAGCAAAAAATGCATTTCTTACAAATGAAAAAAAAATTATGAGAAAAGTAAAGGAAGCTATAATTACAGTGGAATTAGAAAGAAGTTACACTAAAGATGAGATTCTTGAAAAATATATGAATGAAATATATTTTGGATCGGGAGCTTATGGAGTGAAAACTGCAGCTAGAGCATTCTATGATAAATCTGTAGAAGATATAAATCTAGCAGAATCAGCTCTTTTAGCCGGTGTACCTAATAGACCTAACAAATATAACCCTAGAAGACATTTAAATAATGCAATTGTTAGAAGTAAATTAGTTTTATCTCAAATGAAAAAATATAATCTTATAGATCAAAAAGAGTATGAAGAAGCATTAATTCAAACTTTTTACAATGAAGACAACTTACCAGAAGAATTAAAAAAATTATCTATAGATCAATTATCGAAATTAAATGTTACTGTAATAAAAAATAAAAGCAATAAAAGAAGTTATAACACTCCTGATTTTACTGATATTGTAGAAAAAAAATTATTTAAATTATTTACAGAAAATCAAATATATGAAGAAGGATTAGAAGTATATACGACTTTGGATATAGGAATGCAAAAAGCAGCCAGAGCGACATTTTATAACTATGAACCACTTAAAACTAATAAAGGTCTAAATGGTGGGATGGTAACTATAGAAGCTGACACTGGTTATGTAAGAGCAGTTATAGGCGGTAAAGATTTTAAATCTGGAGACTATAATCGAGCTATTTATGCTAAAAGACAACCAGGATCATCTTTTAAACCCTTTATTTATTTTACTGCTCTAAGATTAGGATATCCAATGAATACAATAATTGAAGATACACCTCTAGAATTTGGTGAATGGAAACCACAAAATTATGGTAGTAATTTCAGAAAAAATTTCACTCTTTTAGAGGGAATGGAAAGATCTATAAATATAGTATCCATAAAAACTCTGCAAAAAGTAGGACTTAAAAATTTAGGTGAAACTGTAAAGTTAGCTGGTGGAGAAAATATAAAAATCCCTCAAAATTTAACAGCGGCACTAGGGACAATGGTAGTTACTCCATATGAACTTTCAAGTTTATATCTACCTTTTGCAAATGGTGGATATAGAGTTAAACCTCAATTTATTACCCAAGTAAAAAATAGATATGGAAAAATTATATATCAAGAACAAATAAAACAAAAAAAAGTTTTTGAAGGAGAAGATGTAGCTCTCATCACCCATATGATGGAAGATGTTGTAAATCTTGGAACTGGTAGAAATGCTAGGGTAAAAAAAGATGGAATCAATATTGTTCAAGGTGGTAAAACTGGTACAACCAATAAACAAAGAACAGCATGGTATGCAGGAATCACTCCTAAATATGTTACCACAGTATATATTGGTTATGACAACAATAAACCTATGGATTCATCTGCCACTGGTGGTGGTCTTACAGCAAAACTATGGGGTAACTACTATCAAATGTTAGTAGATAGTGGATATGATACTGGAAGTGAATTTACTCATATTGCAGATGGATTAAAAAATGATAAATTAACTAAAGTTCTTATTGATTCTAAAAATGGTAGATTGGCAGATTCCACATCTGGTTGGAGTAAAAGATGGGCACTTTTTAAAAAAGGAACTGAACCAATAGAGATGGCATCTTTATATAATTCAGATTTCAATAATTTCTTTGTTAAATCTAATGAAATTACCATGGAAAATATAGAAAAAAAAATAAATTCTGAAGAAGATATAGAACAGAATAAAAAAAATATAAATTCTGACTCTATGTTTAAAGATCTTTTTAAAGATTAAAAAATTTAATATTTAAATCCACACTTGTGGTAGATGTTCGAAAAATCCATCTATAAAAAACCAAAGACTATGTGTAGAAGTCGAAATAAAACTACACTTTTTTTGGTATGCTTTTAAGAGGGATTTTATATCCCTCTTTTTTATATTTTAAAAATAAAAAAGGAGAAATAAATATGCAAAATATAACACTTTGGTTTGCAATGTTAATAGTAAAATTTGGATTCATCTTATATTTTTATAAAAATTATGGTAAAAATGGACTCTATGCATATATACCAATAACCATAATACTAGCTCAGATACAAGTAAATAAAACTATAGAGATAGGTGGAATGTCATCTACTCTAGGGAATATAATGTTCGCATCAAGTTTTTTAGTAACAGATATATTATCGGAAAAATATGGAATAAAAGCTGCAGCTAAAGGAGCTAAAATAGGACTCATGAGTAATATTGCAGCAACTATATTGCTACAAGTTTCAGTAGCTTTTGAACCTAGTGCAACAGATTATTCACAAATCGCTATGAAAACTTTATTTGGACCATTATCTAGATTTACAGCAGTTGGGCTTATCGGATACTGGATCTCACAAAATATAGATATCCATCTATTTGAGCAAATAAAAAAAAGATTTCCAGAAAATAAATATCTTTGGCTTAGAAATAACGGAAGTACTATCTTAAGTCAATTTGTAGATACAGCAGTCTTTACATATCTAGCTTTCTATTTAAGTTTTGATATTTTAGGATTTTCATATGTGGGATTCTACGATTTTAATACATGTTTAGAAATATTCACAACAACATATTTAATGAAAATTGTAATAGCAACCTTTGATACTCCATTTTTATACCTAGCTAAAAAAATGCATAGTGGAGGTACACTTTCAGAAAAAAAGTTAAAAAAAATTTAAATTAGAGGTGATAAAATGAGATATAGTAAGATCTTAGATAAAAATATTCGGGAAATAGTTCTCTTAAAAAGTTTCCCTTGTAGTTATGGAAAATGTAAATTTTGTAATTATATAAAAGATAATTCTATAGATGAAGATGAGATAAATAAAATTAATCTTGATGTTTTAAAAAATGTAACAGGCGAATTTAAAGTATTAGAAGTAATAAATTCTGGTTCAGTTTTTGAAATCCCATCTAAAACATTGGAAAAAATAAGAGAAATTGTCAGAAAAAAAAATATAAGAATTCTATATTTTGAAGCTTATTATGGATATATAAAAAGATTAGATGAGATCAAAGATTATTTTGATGGGGTAGAAATAAGATTTCGAATAGGAATCGAAACCTTTGACAATAATTACAGGATAAACTCATATGGAAAAAATTTTGTAATAGATAAAACTAACTTAAAAAAAATAAGTAATGAATTTTATTCTGCTTGTTTCCTTGTGTGTACTAAAGGTCAAACAAAAAACATGATAGCTAAAGATATAGAGTTAGGTCTCACAAACTTTAAACAAATAACTATAAATGTATTTATAGATAATGAAACTGAGGTAAAACAAGATAAAGAATTAGTAGATTGGCTTATGAAAAATTATAGTTATCTAAAGGATGACCCCCGTGTAGAACTTTTGTATGATAACAAAGATTTAGGTGTATTTAAACAATAATTTCATAGATGATAAAATTAAATACAAAATAAAAATGAGCGAAAAATTGCTCATTTTTTTCTAAATATAATTTAATCAAGATCTTTTGAATTAAAAAATAGAAATAGATTAGCAAAAACATAATATAGACCCAATGGAAATAGGGAATATTCTGCTGTTCCTAAGATAGCTATTGCTACAAATAAGATCATTTTTTTAGGTATAAAACTAAATATTTTTTGTGGAATCTTAAACGGAATTGTGCTTACCATAAGTACTGCTGAACCTAAAGCAACTACCGCTAATATTTTAGGATCTATTCCTAGTCCAGTAACTCTAGCAAATAAAAAATAAGATACTACTAAATTTGCACCATTTGGAATAGGCATTCCACTAAAATCATCTTTACTATCACTGGCAGTAGTCACAACGTTAAACTTAACTAATCTGACAACTCCTGCAAGGGCATATATAAAAGAAAGTGGTATAATAAGTTCTTTTGGAAAATTATTCACTGTAGTTGTTAAAAACGAATAGATCAATATAGCAGGGGCCATTCCAAAAGATACAGAATCACAAAAGGAATCAAACTCCTTACCAAATTCACTAAAGGCGTTCATCTTTCTAGCAGTAAGACCATCTAAGGCATCAAAAACCATAGCCAATAAGATTAACCATGCAGCTAAATGAAAATCCTTTTTAATGGACATCGTGATACTTAAGAAACCTAGCAACATATTGGTAGCTGTTATGGCATTGGGCAGAATGTACTTACTTTCAATCTTGTTCATAAAATCTCCTTTTCTAACTATAATAAAATATTATTTAATAACAATTGATTTTACCACACAAATAATATAAAATCAATTATACTAAATAATACTTAATCTTATTTTTTTAGTATCTACAAGGAGGTAAAATGAATAAAAAAAATTTTAAAAATTATTTTATAGGGGAAGATGAAGATATAATATATAATATCTTTGATAAGATAGAACTTTGCAAAAAAAGAGATGGTATAGTTTATACAGATATATTTTTACCCCCTCAAATTTGGTCAAAATTAATCGAAATAGAATCTGAATTAGAAATTTTAATTGAGGTAAAAGGAGTTTCTATAGAGAGTGAAAAAAAGATGGTAGCTTTTAAAAGTTATTACTCTAATGAGATATTGAATTTTCCTTTTAAACTTATATTGATAAAAAATTCCTCTAAATTTAACATTTTAGAACACAGACATTATCTTGGTGGAATACTATCTACTGGAATTAAAAGAGAAAAATTAGGCGATCTTATTGTAGAAGATGAAAACTGTTATACAGCCATTTCGGATCAACTTTTTGATTTTTTACAACTCCATCTTTTAACTATTGGAAGATCAAAAGTTAAAATTGAAGAGTTAGGAAATATCAAAGTTCCACAATATAAATTTGATATAAAGGAATATTTAATAAGTTCATATAGAATCGATGTTATTATATCTGCACTTACAAATAGTTCTAGAAATGAAGCTTTAAAGATGATAACTTCATCCCAAATTATGATAAACTATAAGTTCAGAACTGATAAATCATTAACTATCAAAAAAGAAGATGTTATTTCTATTAGAAAATATGGAAAATTTATTTTTTTAGAAAGTATTGGGGAAACAAAAAAAGGAAAGTTTAAAGTAAAATTTAAAAAATATATTTAAAAAATAAAAATTATCTTATTATTAACATACAGGGAGGGGAAGATGAAGAAGATATTAGGAATAATAGCAATATTTTTATCTGTCATAATATTAGGAGGATATTTTTTTAGAAATACCTTTATAGAATATTTTGGTGAAAAGATAGGAAGTGAAAAGTATGGTGCAAAAATAGATATAGACAATATAGATCTCGACTTATTTAATGGAAATCTCAAAGTTGGAAGGATTCAAATTACTGATAAAAACAATACTATGAGAAATATAGGAGATATTAAAAATATTAATTTAAAAATAAAATATAAACCCCTCCTACAAAATCTAATAGTAGTCGATAATGCTACCATTGGATTAGTCGAAATATTAACCCCTAGAAAAATAGATGGTTTTATCAAAGGAAATCCTTCAAATAATGGATCTAATATCAAAAAAATTAAAATTGAAAAAAGTGATAAATTAGATTTGAATAGTTTAAATTTAGACATAGATGGTAATAACTATGAGAAAATTTTAAATAATTTAAATATAAAAATTGTTAAAGAATATAATACTGAAATAGAAAAGGTAGAAAAAATTCATGATTACTGGAATGAAAAGTTAAATAATATAGAATATAGATCTCAATTAAAAGATATAGAAACCAAGTATAAAATAATTGAAGGAAGGATCAAAAGTGAGAAAAATCCATTAAAACTTATAAATGAAGTAGATGAATTGAACAGTCTAATTAAAGATGTAAAGATATTAGTTGAAAAAATTAATGATGATAAAAAACAATTTAACAAAGATATGGAAGTTATCAATGAAATACAGAAAAAAACTTTTAAATATATCAACACTGATGATCCTTTTAAAGAGATAGTCGGATGGAATAAACTCGAACTTCAATCAAAAATAAATGATTATTTAAACGATTATCTAAATGAATATGTTGATAAAAATATTGATTTTTTTAGTATGCTTAATAAACAAGATAAAGTCTCATATGAAAAAACATTTGATTTTTGGATCAAAAATACAGATTTGAAAGTTAACTATTCTAACTATACATTTAAAGGTAAGGTAGAAGATTTTACTTCAAAAAAAGGTATCTCTCCTAATCCTATAAAATTTAATTTAGAGGCAGATGATAGAACTATTAAAGGAGATCTCCGTGGAGAGTTAAATAGGGAAACTGATATCTCAAAGATTAAATTAAATCTTTCTGGAGTGACTATAGATGATAATATAATCGGAAATAACAAAAATTTAATTATAATGGTTGGAAGTAAGATAAATTTAAGTTATAATATGAATTACGAAAATAAAATAATAGATATAGATGGTAAAATAGCCTTAGACGATTTAAAAATAGATCCAAATAAACTAGATATAGACCTATCTATAAAAGATATAATAGGAAAAAATTTAAAGACTATTGATAGATTAATTATTGATTATAACTACGATGGTTCTAAAGAAAAACTAATATTTAATACAAATATAGAAACTATTTTCTCTAGTTTAATAAAAGATATATTAGATGAAAATAAAAAAATATATAAAGCAAAAGCAAAACTTATGATAGATGAAAAAATTAAAATATATACAAAGGAATTAGAGTTTGAAATAGAAAAGATAGACGAATTTAAAAAGATTATAGAGGAAAATTCAAAAGAATTAAAATCTTTAGAGAATAAGGTAAAATTCAATAAAGATTTTAAAAATAAAGAAAATCTATTCGATGGATTAGGAGATGGTCTCAAAAATCTTTTTTAACTAAAAAGAGGGTGATATTATGCAAAAAGAAAAAGAAATACAACAACTAGTAGATAGTTTAGAAGGTTATCTACACCAAAAAATTAAGACAGATCTTCACTATTCCGATCTGTCTAAAATTTTTAAACGAATGAGAAGATTAGATGAAGAAAGGTTTGCTGAATATATTAAAAGAATGCCAACACACATTTTAGGAGATATATTAGAAACTTTTAATGAGAGGATGTTAAAAGAAAGTTTACAAATTTTAAGTCTCAAAAAAATGATAGGGACAATCAAAAAAATGGATTCTGATGATGCCACAGATCTTCTTCAAGATATTGAAGAATTAGATGAAGAGCTAGCTGAAAGTATTCTAGCTGGATTAGATAATAAAGAGCAAGAAGAAATTCAAAGACTCAAAGGATACCAAGAAGATGAAGCTGGAGCTTATATGCAAACAGAGTTCTTTGCAGCTAGTCATAATGAAACAATTTGGGAAACTATTGAAAATTTAAGAAAATTAAAGTACAGTGAGGAACTAGAAAACATAAGTAATGTTTTCATCTTAGGGGATTATAATAATCTCGTAGCAACAGTACAATTAGAAGATATGCTTTTATTTGACTTTGATAAAACTTTTAAAGAGATAATGAGCAAACGTCCTGAAAAATATAAACCTAGATATGTCAATGACAAAGAGGATATAGATAAAGTTGTAGTAGACTTTAAAGAATATGAATTACAAGTTGTTCCTGTAATAGACAATGATAACTATCTAGTAGGTAGGATAACAGCAGATGATATTTATGATCTTTTACAAGAGATGGCAACAGAACAAATTTATAACTTAGCTGGAGTAGATGATGATGCAGAAGGTGAAAAAAAAGCCATGGATATATCTAGAAAAAGAGGTAAGTGGCAATTTTTAAATATGTGCACCGCTTTTTTTTCAGCTTCTGTTATTGCTAGATATCAAACTACCATAGAGATGCTACC
>DDQV01000060.1 GCA_002342785.1 Fusobacteriaceae bacterium UBA2433
TAGTTATTTCTTGAAAAAAATATAAAAATATGTTATATTTAAACATAGATAACAATTAACTTTTTAAAAAGATAATTACAAAGGAGTGCACTATGATCTCATGGATTAAAAGATTTTTAAAGTTAAAAATAAAAATAAAGAAAATATAAGGGGATAAAATAAAATAAAAAAATCCTTCTATAAACTTAGATTAAGTTTTAGAAGGATTTTTTTTATCGACAAACTAAGATATATCTTTTAAAACTTCCTTTGGTAACGGTACATCTATCAACTATTTTAAAACCTGAACTTTCAATCATATAATCTAAATTTTCAAAGGTTATAAGGATCATTTTTTCAGAGATTCGTTTAGCAGAATTTATTATATCTTGCTGTTGATCCTTTGTAATATGACTAAATAATCCATAGGGAATATCTACAATAGAAGTGTCATAATTTTCTTTTATTGTGTGCATATCTTGCTGGATAATTCTAGGTTCTAAGTTGAAAAAAGTTAAGTTTCTTTTTGAATTATTAACATTTTTTTCACTAATTTCAGTTCCATAAATATTGTAACCCATAGATAATCCCTCTACAATTGTAGTTCCTACTCCACAACAAGGATCTATAATTTTTTTATTTTTATCCCCATTAGCTGCGATATTTACAATTGTTTTAGCTACCCTTACATTGAGAGAATTAGAGTAACTACAGGGTTTTTTCTCATGAGTAATCCATAGATGATCATTTTTTTCAAGGATACCAAAAATCCATTTTTTATTATATTTACCTAATGCTAAAACTAATTTAGGAAATTTTATATCTGGTATTCCTAGTATTTTATTTCCAATTTCACTGAGATAGTTAAATCTTTCATTGTAAGGTATATCGCTTTTTAATGCCTTTATAAATTCTAATTTAAAATCATCTAAATAGATTTTATTTTTTTCTAATTCTGTTATTATATCTTCAAAATTTTCTTTTTCATATATAATTTCTAACCTACTTTTAATAAAAATACTATGAGAGGGATTAAAATCTATATGAGATATTAAGATTTTATCTTTTGGTTCAAGATTAAAAATTGATCTCATCTCTAACATACAAAGTTCCTCTTCAAATGTAGGATAGTTAATTATATACATAAATTTTTTTGTTTCTTTCATTTTGTTCAACTCCATATTCTGATTGTATTCTAAAATAGACAAAAAAAAGAGTTTTTAATAAAAAAACTCTAAATTTTTCTTTATTTAAACTTTAAATCTAATTCTCTTTTACTATTGTTTCCTAATTTATCATCATTATTTCCTACTTCAGCTTTTAATTTTTTTATAAACATTCCCATCTCATCAGCACTTCCAGCTATTCTATTAAAAATAGCAAGATATTCTGCTAAGATAGGATTATCTTTATCATAGGGATATCTGATAATATGATCTATTTCACTCCAAGCTTCTTCAAAAACTGTTCTAGCTTGAATTTCTATGAAGGTTTCTTTGTCTTTTGAGATATGTGCTCCGATAAGGTAGTGTACAGATCTATAACCATATTCCCTTATAATAATCTCACAATCAATATCTTTTAATTGTTCCTTTAAATTATGCATATTATAATCACCATGTCTTACATTTAGTTGTGGAATTTCCTTTGTTTCCCAAATGTCAGTGATATTTTTATGTAAATTTATCCAGTCATCTTTAAATAGATGTAAAACTCTTATACCTATTAGATCTGTAACAATTTTTATATAGTTTGTTACATTAATATTAAGATCGTGGTATTTTTTCCCTTTTCTAATAATTTTTTCAATAAGATGACTAGGTTCTTTAACTCTTCTTCTTACAGAATGGACCAAGGGAACATCTATTAATTTAGAAACTATATGTTCAGCTTCTTTTTCTAATAGTGGTACTATTTTACAGTAATCAGCATATATCTCATTTAAAATATCCCAGTCTAACTCTGTAGAAATAAAATACTCCTCTGAAATATCAAAAGTTTTAAAAAATTCCTCTTTATTTAGTTTGTGTATCTTTATTTTTTTCATTGTTTCTTCACCTCATAAAAATTATTAAAAAATCATTTAAAATTATCTATTTCTCAATAATAAAGCACTTAAGTTAAGATAATATTTTTTTATAATCAAAGTATATCATAAAAAAAAAAAAAGGGTGCATTTCTTTGGATTTTGTAGTATAATTGCTTTGGAAGTAGATAGGTAACTGGTGTGCCTACCGGTCTTCAAAACCGAGTTTTGGCGTTTGCTCGTCATGGGTGGGTTCGATTCCCACATACTTCCGCCAAATATAAATTTTAAACATCCTTTGTGGATGTTTTTTTATTTAAATTTTTTTGAATTTTATTATATATTATATTTTTTATCAACTAACTCCATAAAGAGTTTCATAGGAGAAGTTATATATTTATTTTTATGATATGAATATATCCCTTCGACTAAATTATTTGAGCAGCTTGCTATTATTTCAACGAGTTCTTTCCTAGCTAACTCCTCTTCCATTACAAATTTAGGAAGGTAGGTGATTCCAAGATTATTTTTTACAGAACGTTTTATACCTTCAATACTCCATATTTCAATAAGACTATTTAGAGAGATATTTTTTTCTTGAAGATGATTATTAAAGATTTTTCTATAAGGGCTGTGAAATTCATTGATTATAAAACTAATATCTAAATCTTGATCTTTAAGATCGAAATTTAGATTTAAAATATTACTATTTTTAGGCCCAACTAGTGTTAGGGGAAACTTTTTAAAAGGAATATCAATAAGACAATTGCCCTTGTATTGATCTTCAAATAAAAAACCAATATCAACATCACCTTTCTCTAATAGTTCTCTCATAGTGACAATATCAACAGTTAAAATCGATAGTTTGACATGGGGAGCTTTTTTTTTAAATTGACTTAATATATCTTGAAATTCATAAGTGACCAAAGAATCTCCCATGGCTATTTTTAAAGTTCCTTTTATAAGATTTTTATTTTTACTTAATTGCATTATTTTTTCCTCTGTAGTCAGTAGTTCCTCAACATATGGTAGGAGTTTTTTTCCAAAGGAACTAAGATTCATCTTTCTACCAATTTTTTCAAAAAGTTTAACCTGTAGTTCTTCTTCTAATTGTTGGATGTGGGAAGTAATAGTAGATTGTGTATAGTGTAATTTTTTTGCAGCTTTTAAAAAGCTACCTTCCTCAATAATACTTTTAAAAGATTTTAAATTTCTAATTTCCATAATTACCTCCTAAATATTTACTCATTATATATTCAAAAAAATGAATTGTCAATTCAGAAACATTTGTTTTACAAAACAATGAAATTTTATTAAAATAAAGACCTAGATAAATCGATTAGAAATTTTTTAAGAAAGTTACAATAAAAAAATTAAAGAGGAGAAGGTTATGAAAAATTTAAAAAAATTAGTTTTGTTAATAATGTTTGTTGTAGTGGCAATATCTGCTACAGCAAATAGTGTAGATGATATTAGAAGTAAAGGTGTATTAAGAGTAGGAACAACAGGAGATTATCTACCATTTACAATATTAGAAAATGATAAATATAGTGGTTACGATATTGAGGTAGCAAAATATTTTGCTAAAGAATTAGGTGTAGAAATTGAATTTGTACCAACAACTTGGAAATCTCTTCTAAAAGATTTAAATGATGAAAAATTTGATATAGCTATGGGAGGGATTTCTAGAAGAACTTCAAGAAAATTAGAAGCAGAATTTACCCATCCCTATTTAACATATGGTAAAACACCAATTACAAGAAGAAAAGATATAAAAAAATATAATTCATTAGAAAAAATCGATAAAAAAGGTGTTAAGGTTGGTTACAATTTAGGTGGAACAAATGAAAAGTTTGCTTTAAAAAATATAAAAAATGCAACTTTAATAAAATTTGAAAAGAATTTAGATGTGATTCAGGCAGTAAGAGATGGAAAGATAGATGTAATGATCTCAGAAACACCAGAAGCAGTACACTATGAAAACTCCGACAAATTATTAGGATCGCCAATGACAAATAATCCATTAACAAAGAATCAATTGGGATATATGATTTCTAAAAATGATTATGCTTTAGCTTCTTTAATCAATTATATTATGGAAGATATGGAATTAAAAGGGATTACTAAAGAGATACAAAAAAAATATATAAAATAAAA
>DDQV01000178.1 GCA_002342785.1 Fusobacteriaceae bacterium UBA2433
AATAGGTACATTTTTATCTGGCATAAATTTTACTTTAACAAAGTTTTTAAATCCAAATAAAGAAATGAAAAATATTCCAATGATTATTATTCCTGATATAAATTTATGTTTTAATGCTCTTAAAAGAAAATTTCTATAAAATTTATAAAACTTACTATTATAACTAGCTTCTTGTTTTTCTATCTTTAAAAATAATACACAGAGTAGAGGTATAAGAGTTATACCTAATATCCATGAAAGTCCTAAACAGATTGCAACTACATAAGTTATAGGCCCAGTATACTCTCCCATAGTTCCATCTGCTAAAGCAATTGGTAAAAATGCTGATATAGTTACCATAGAAGAAATAAGTAGTGGTCCCTTAAGAGTTCTAGCAGCTTCTAAAGCAGCTTCTATTCTATCCATTCCTTTTTCCATATTTACCATTATTGCTTCTGAAATTACTATTCCATTATCTACTAGCATTCCTAAAACAATTATTAAAGCCGCCAATGAAACTTGATTGAGACTCAGATCAAAATAATTTAAAAATACCATAGACGATGCCATTACTATAGGAATAAGTGATGCTACTATAGCACCGACTCTAAGACCTAAAAATATTATCAATACTACCATTACTGTAATTATAGATTGAGCTACATTTGATAAAAAACTTTGAACACTTTTATCTACTCTGGCAGCTTCTTGTGTTAAATATGTAAAATCTACTCCTATTGGATAATTAGATTCTATGGCCACAGCTTTTTCATCGATCTCTTTTTGAAGATCTAAAATATTACCTCCTTCCTTTAAAGAAACTGCAACAAAAATAGTATCTTTACCATTAAATTTTTCCCTTGTAGAGATAGGTTCTTGATATGCTCTTCTTACTTTTGCTATATCTTCTACCCTTACTAAATTTCCTTTTGGAAGTCTGATCACTGTATTTTTTATATCATCTACAGAATCAAAATTTCCACTAGGTTCAAAACTTAATCTTTCTTTTTTTAAAAGAATTTGTCCTCCTGTAGATAATATATTTGTACTTTCTAAAGCTTGTTTTAAATATCCTGGTGATATTCCAAATTGTGATAATTTAGCATTATCATAATCTATAAATATATTTTCTGGTCTCACTCCATATTTTACAACTTTTCCAACATTTTTCATTGTCAATAACTCTTCCATTGTAAATTTAGCTATCTTCCTTAGATCTTCAGGAGAATATCCATCAGCTGTTATGGCAATCATTGTTCCATATACATCACCAAAATCATCATTTACAAATGGAGTTATTGTTCCACTAGGAAGATCATTAATAGAATCGGCTACCTTCCTTCTCAATTTATCAAAAATTGGTCTCATTATTTTATATTCATCTTTAAATTGAACTATAATATATGAAAATCCTTCCCTACTTTCACTATCTATATAATCTACTTCTGGCATCTCTTGAATTCTTTGCTCAATCTTATCTGTTACTAAATTTTCTACCCTACTAGGACTAGCTCCTGGATAGATAGTCGCAACTGTAGCAGTTCTTACTACATAACCTGGATCTTCTGCTTTGGATAATTTAAAGTAGGTAGAAACTCCAGCTAATACTAAAAGCAATATAAAAGTAAATGTAACTACTTTTTTCTTAATTGCCATCTCTGTTAAATTCATCTAAATTCCTCCCTATTTTAATCTCACTTGTTGACCATCTTTTAGTTTAGTCATTCCAGCAGTAACTAGTTCATCCCCTGGTGATAATCCTTCTAAGATCTCTAAGCCTTTATTAGTTACCACTCCTATTTTAACTTCTACTCTTTTTATAATTCCTACATCTTCTTTATCTCTTTTTATAATAAAAACATAGTTAGAATTCATCTCTTCTAAAACTACATTTAAAGGTATAAATATAGTATTTTTTTTACTCAATATATTTTTATTAAAATCTACTACTACTGACATTCCACTTCTCAAACTTTTATTTTTACCTAATATACTAACTTTTACAGGATATGTAGATCCATATTGTAAAGATGAACTTCCAACTTCTATAACTTTTCCTAAATAATTTTTATCTAATGCACTAGAATATATATTTACCTGTGAACCAATATTTATATCTCCAATAACACTTTCTGGAATAAATGATATTGCTTCTAGATCTGTATTGGTATTTAAAATATATATAGGCATACCAGCAGCTACATTTTCATTTACTTCTGACATCTTTACTGCTACTGTTCCATCTATAGGAGATTTTAGCTCAGTATATTTCAATTGACGTTTCGCATATTTTATTTCTTCCGATGCAACTCTTAAATGAGCCGAAGTAGAATCCATTCTAGCCTTTGCACTATCAAATTCACTCTTTGATACACTGTCATTTTGATATAGTTCCTTTATTCTATTGTAACTTGATTGAGCCTCAATTTGTGATGCTCTAGCAGTTTCATAAGAACTCTCAGCTTTTCTTAATTGTATTTCATAATCTATTTTATCTAAGACAGCCAAAATTTCTCCTTTTTTTACTACTTGCCCTAGTTTAAAATTCATTTTTTCAATATTTCCAGATACTCTAAAACTTACCTCAGGTTCAAAAGAAGATTTTATATTTCCAATAAAACTAAGGGCCTCTACTGGACTTTTTAACTCTATCGTTTCATGTCTAACAGTTCTTAATTCAATTTTTTCCTCTTCTTCTTTTTTTCCACAACTTGCAAAAACTATTATAATAAATCCTACAGTTAATATCTTTTTATACAATGACATTTGTTTCCTCCTCATTTTTAATTATTGTACATTTAAATTAATTTCACCATTTAATTCCCAATACATTTCTGGATTTAATAGGTGTGAAACTCCTACAGCTCTTTCTGTGATCATCAACTTAGTATAATAATCATATTTAGAAGCACTCTCAGCTTCCTTTGCTTGAATTGCAACATTCTGAGAATCTAATAATTCAGTTATAGAAACCTCTCCCCTCGAATATGAATCTATTACTAATGCAAGTGTTTTATCTGCTGCTATCCTAGCATCTTTTGAAGTTTCAACATTAATTTTAGCCGCTATTAAATTTGTTAAGGAAGCTCTTATATTTTGTTTTATACTATTTTCAACATCTTCTTTTTGAGTATTTAATTTTTTAAGTTTTTCGATAGCTATATTTCTTTTAGCTATCCTACCTCCCCCTTCAAATAATGGAATACTTGCTTGTACTCCCACAGTCCACACTTCTTTACTTGGATCTGGATCTGAAGTTGCAGAACTAGAATATAAATTTCCACTACCACTTCTATCTAAATAATAATTGTAGTCAGCTACAAGTGCTACTTCAGGGGTATAAAAACTTCTATTAACTTCCTTTAATTTTCTTTCTGACATCTTTATATAATTTTTAAGTTCTTTTATCTCAGTAGAATTTTCAAGGCCCAATTTTATTAATTTTTCTAAAGTATCATCCATGATATTTTTTTTCGTTAACTCTAACCCTGCAACTCCTAAAAACTCATCTGTATCTAAGATATCTACAACTTGAAAATCTTCATCTAAATTATTATTTAAAATTTTCATCAAATTTTGTTTAGAATTTTTAAGTTTTGCTTGAGAATCAGTTAATTTACTAATATCTGTGGCTAATTTACTTTCCCATCTATATACATCTGATTTTCTAGAATATCCTATTTTTTCCCTTACTCTAGCTAACTCTAAGTTTTTTTTAGTTAATTCTAAATTACTATATTGAATACTTTCAGAAGCTTTTAATTTTAGTACATTGAAATAAGCTGTAGAAATATCTAATATTGTATCTAACTCCCTTTGTTTATAACTTTCTTTTTCTGCATCAAAAACATTTTTTTCCATAGATACTGCTGAATTTAACTTATCATTCCATAATACTTGTTTCAATCCTACTCCCATATAAGTATTATCTTTTTTTAGAGTATTAGGAGCATCTGCTTGGACTTGACCTACAGTAGTATAACCAGTTGTAACTGATATTTGAGGTAATCTAGAAGATTTAGTATTATCAATTTGATATCCTTGAATATTTAAATCTTTTTTATCAGCCAACAGTTGAAGATTATCTTTTAATCCCTTTCTTATAGATGAATAAAGTGTTAACTTCTCTCCTTGAGTTTTCCCACCTACTATCTTAGCAGACACAGTAGTTCTCCAGTTAGGCCACTTACCTATTTTTTTAGCTACAGATTCATTTATAACTGGTCTTAGTTCTGTTTCGATCATATAAACATTTTGATCTTTAGCCTTACTCCCATCTAATATTTCTAAAAGAGATATAGCTGATTTTCTAAGTCTTCTTTGAACATTTGTCTCTATTTCAAATGAAAGATATGCTTGATCACTTATTCCAGTCCCATATCCATCTGCATATGTTATTATTTTTTCATTATTTAAAACATCTATAATCTTAAGAAATTCTTTTTTTTCTGTAAATCCACCTAAAAGTGCTACTTTTTGTTTTTTTACATCTATAGCTAATTTTTCATAATCTCCATCAAAAGAGATCCAATTAATCTTAGTTATGCCATTTTCTTTTATTTGTTTTTCTACAAATGGTATTATCCTATGATCTTCGTTTAATAATTTTTTTGGTGTTATCAGTGTAATCTCTGAAAAATTACTATCTACACTCTTGATAAGCTCCAATATTTTTTTAAATCCTATCTCTTGAACACTATATGTAAGATTTTCTACCTCACTAGTTTTATTATGATAGATATATTGAGCAAAAGGCATTATACTTAATTTTTTTATCTCTTTTTTCCCTACTATTACATTAGATACGATATTATCTCCGCCAACTATTACATCTACACCTTTATTTATTACTAACTCATCGAATCTTTTATTTATTTTTTCCGTTCCTCTCTCTGCTATAATTTGATATTTTTTTGGAAAAACTACATTATAATTTCCTTCTAAAACTTCCCTAAACTCTTTTTCAATAATTTTTTGAAAATTTTTCATATTATCACTATTATTTTGACTGTATAATACAGCAATATTTACAGTGTCTTTAGCAAGAGTACATATACTTATGACAAATAACATAATAATTAAATTCACTTTTTTTATCAACTTTCTCCCCCCTAATTTTTTTACTTTATAAATTAATATTATTTTTTTAATAATTTTTATTACTATATTTTATAATCTAAATTTCATATTTTTTGTAAAAATATTATTTTTTTCTAATATTATTTTTTCTTAATTTTATAGATTTTAAATAAAGAAGTCTGACATATTCATATTCAAAAGGTGTCCCTAAACTATAATAACGAAAATCAATCTTACTTCTTGTATCTATAACTTCTAAACTTTTTATACTATAATCTTGTAAGAGAGATCCTGAACCACTATAAATATTAATAGGATCAAGAGGTGCTCTCAAGACAAAAGTAGTCAATAAAGATCCAGTATTTCGAAGATCACTAGGCCCCAAAAATGGAAGGACTAGATATGGTCCATCCTTTACTCCATAGAGGGAGAGTGTATCATTAAAAGTAACTTTATGTTCAGGTATATCTATATAAGTTGCCACATCAAATAAACCTACAATACCTATTGTAGTATTTATTAAAAATCTACTTACCCCAGTAAGTATTGTTTTATAATCTAAAATTAATACTCCATTTATTGCACTTACAGGCTCATATAAATTACTAAAAAAGTTTCCTACACCTGTTCTAATAGTTTGAGGGATAAAAAATTTATACGAACTAGAAAGGGGTAGTGCTACCCAATTGTCAAATTGATAATTAAAATAATATATTCTCCTATTCAATGGTTCTAATGGATCATATGCATCCATTAGAGTTGAATTTCCATTATTCAAATGAAGTTTAAAATTTTGTGTTGTATTTATTTTTTCTTTTTTTTCTAATGAACTTTTTTCTTTTACATTACTACAACCTATAAAAATTAAAGTTATTAAAATAATTATTTTTTTCATTTTAACTCACCTCTTTTAAGATAATCAACCATAGAAACTATATTTTCTTTATAAAACATATTTCCACAATGGCCTCCATATGGATAGACTTTTATCTTTCCTTTCAATGTTTCTTTTAAATATCTTAGATTATCTGGAGTTAATATTAATTCATCTTCATTGGTAAAAACAGCAATATTTTTAGCTTCTTTTAAATAATTTTCTATCATTTTTAAATTACTACTTTCTATTAATTTTTCCATAGTTAGATCTTTATCTAATTTTTTATACGTTGTAAATCCAATTCTTTCTATATAGTTTTGAAAATTACTATAATTAATAATGCTATAATATTCACTCATACTTTGAAATTTAGTTATTTTTTTATTAGGATCTGTATATACACCGCTTTTAGTCATAACATCACTAATATAGTTAATATCTATAGCTATAAATCTAAATGCAACACCAATAAGGATTTTTAACTTCTCTTCATCCATTCCCAATTGTTTAAAAAGTGAGTAAACTGCTGCTTCATCTATCTTCATATTTTTATTTTCTTCACTATATTTCATTATACCTAAAATTATATTTTGAAGTAACTTTTCTAACTCCTTCTCATTTTTTATATTATCATCTAATAGATTATCTAATATTTTTGCTGAATCATATAGATTAACAGTAGGATTAATCGCCGCTATTCTTTTAAAATTAAAATATTTTTCCTGACTATCTAACTCTCCAATTGAAAGAGCCATTGTACCTCCTAAGCTATATCCTGTAATATAAGTCTCTTTATACTTAATCTTATCCCTTACTTTTTCCATTGCCAACTTCATTATATTATAGATCTCCTTACTATCTTCTTTTAAAAATCCAGGTGCATGAGTTTTAGAAGCTGAAATTATATAATTATAATCAAAACTAGTAGGAAGCATAACAACACTAAAACCATTTTGATATAAGATCCTACTCATAGTTATCATCTTGTCTGAATTATATTTAGAACCTGTTCCTGCTAATAAAAATATTACAGGTGCTTCATGGGATTTGGCCATTAAGCCAAATCTAAATCCATCTAAATACCACAAATTATCTGGTGTATTATTTTCTTCTAATTCTAATGTTATCTCTTCAAAACTTTTTTCTTGAAATTTAGGCATATCTTTAGAAGGTGTTGCCAACACTGTTGCCAAATAAGGGTCTTTATATGGATAATCATATCCATAACCCCACAAATTAATCATCAAATATATAAATATTATTTTTTTCATATAATCTTCTCCTTGTCTATTTGTTTTATAGTTAATATATATGTTTATTAAAATTTAAAATTTCCTTTTCTCAATTATCCTCTCTTATTTGCTTTCTAAGGTGCCTCTAAAAAGTTCCCCTTGTGTTTATACATCTAAAGGATATCCACACCCTAGAATTAAGCCTTCTAACCATTGGTATTACTGGGATCTAGAGGCTAAAATTTAAAAAGGCTCAAAAGTAGCCTTAATGGTATCAGAAATAGCCTTAAGAGGCCACTCAGTGGCCTTATTTTACCCTAAAATCAGAGTGAAATTACTGTAATTTAGACTAAATTTTAGTATTTTAAAAATAGTTTTTTTCGTATTAATTTGTGCAATTCGTGACTAAGCCTTTTTATTTTTTTGTCGCAGATTTCTCAGATCTTCTCAGATTTTAAAACCCAAAATCTAAAACTTCTTTTTGCCACCGATTTACACTAATTTAAAAGATCTTACTGCTAGAGCACAGAAGTTTTCTGCTTTTTCTGTGTAATTTATGTAATTCGTGACTAAAAAATCCTCTCTATAAGTTTACCCCTACAATCCATATTTTACAAATTATAACTCTCAAACCTTGGGTATTATTAATATTTTAGTTTTAAAAAACAGATGAAATCTATAATAAAAGATATATCTATTATGATAATACCATTAATCAATTTAAATTAAAATATTTTAATCTAAATTAATTAATAAAATAAAAAAAACTACTAATAGAATTTAAAAGGAGTCATAGAGAGCCTCAAAGTTCTTTCAGTAGCTTTATTATATATAAATTTAATTTTTTATTTTACAGTCTTTCTCCAAGCGTTCCAACCATAACTGCTTTTATTGTATGTAATCTATTTTCTGCTTGTCTAAATACAATAGATTTATCTCCTTCAAAGACTTTGTCTGTAACTTCCATCTCATTGATACCAAATTTTTCCATAATATCTTTTCCTATATTTGTTTTTTTATCATGAAAAGCAGGAAGACAATGTAAAAAAACAGAGTTTGTTGCAGTCATATCCATAACATTATTATTTACTTGGTATGGAAGTAATTTTTTTATTCTCTTTTTCCAAACTTCTGGTTTTTCTCCCATAGATACCCACACATCTGTGTAAACTACATCGATACCCCTTACACCTTCCTCTAAAGATTCTGTAAAACTAAGTTTTGCACCTGTAGTTTTTGCAATTTCTTGAGCTTTTTCTATTAGATCTATTTTTGGAAAAAAATCTTTAGGAGCCACAATTTTAAAATCCATACCTACTAAAGCTGCTCCTATCATAAGGGAGTTCCCCATATTATTTCTTCCATCTCCTAGATAAGCCATCTTTATTCCTTCTAATTTACCAAATTTTTCTTTCACTGTTAAAAAATCTGCCAATATTTGTGTAGGATGAAACTCATCTGTTAGTCCATTCCACACTGGAACACCTGAAAATTCTCCTAATATTTCAACAGTCTCTTGAGAATATCCTCTATATTCTATACCATCATAAAATCCACCTAAAACTCTAGCTGTATCTTTTATTGATTCTTTTTTTCCAATCTGACTTCCTGAAGGTCCTAAATATGTTATATTTGCTCCTTGATCCATAGCCGCTACTTCAAAAGCACATCTAGTTCTAGTCGAATCTTTTTCAAATATAAGAACAATATTTTTACCCAATAGATATTTTTTTTCTCTACCTTCTTTTTTATCTGCCTTTAATTTAATTGCAAGATCTAAAAGATAGTTAAATTCTTTTGGGGTATAATCTAAAAGTTTTAAAAAATTTCTATTCTTTATCATTTTTCCCCCTTAAACTTTTCAAATATTTTTTTCAATACAATATAAATTTCTTCAATCTCATCATCTTCAACATTTAGAGGTGGTAAAATTCTTATTACATTATCCCCAGCTCCAACTAAGAGAACATTATTTTCCAGTGCACATCTTATAAAATCACTTGGATTTTCATTTAATTTTATTCCTTGTAGGAGTCCAATTCCTCTAACTTCCTCTATAAATTCAAATTCATTTTTTAAAAGTTCCAATTTTTTCTTTAAAAGTTCTGCTTTTTTATCTACCTTATCTATTACTTCTTTGTCTACGAGTTCTTCTAATACTGTTTTCCCTACTGCACAAGCAAATGCGTTTCCCCCAAAAGTTGTCCCATGATCTCCAGGAGTAAGAACATCAGCTTTTTTATTGACAATAACTGCTCCTATAGGTATTCCTCCTCCAAGACCCTTTGCCATACAAACCATATCAGGTATAACTCCAAATTTTTCATAGGCAAAAAAACTTCCACTTCTACCTACTCCACATTGAATTTCATCAAAGATAAGTAAGCAATTCCATTTATCACAAAGTTCTCTTAATTTTTTTAAAAATATTATATCAGCTTTGATCAAACCTGCTTCTCCTTGAATTGGTTCAATAATAATTGCACAAGTTCCAGGCATTTTTTTAATAACATCATTTATATTATTGAATTCACATTGTTCAGTTCCACCTATCAAAGGTTTAAATTCATTTTGATATTTAGGTTGTCCAGTTACAGAGAGAGCTCCCATGGTTCTTCCATGGAAAGAATTTTTCATATAGAGTATTTTATTTTTTCCATAAGCTTTTATTTTACCGTATTTTCTAGCTATTTTTAACGCAGCTTCTACAGCTTCAGTTCCGCTATTACAAAAAAATATCTTATCATGATCACTTAAACCAACTAATTTTTTAGCCAACTCAGATTGTTCTGTGGTATGGTAAAGATTTGAAAGATGAATTAATTTTTCACTTTGTTTTTTTATAGTTTTTACTATTTCAGGGTGACAATGTCCCAATGAATTTACAGCTATTCCAGATACAAGGTCTAAATATTCATTATTTTTTTCATCATATAATTTCATACCTTTTCCTGAAATAAAAACTTTATCGGGTCTATTATAAGTATTAGTTAACATCCTAGCCTCCTTATTTCTTTTAATATTTTCTATAATTAATTATTTGTAATTATAGTTCCTATTCCATCTTTGGTAAATAATTCCATTAAGATACTATGTTCTTTTTCACCATTTAAAATATGAACTTCTTTTACACCATTTTTTAAAGCAGAAACACATGACTCTACCTTAGGAATCATACCTCCATTAATAGTTCTGTCTTGAATGAGTTTCTCAATCTCTAAAATATCTATTTTCTTTATTAAACTGTTTTTATCCTCTATATCTTTATAAAGACCATCTATATCTGTCATCAATATAAGTTTTTCAGCTTTTAGAGCACTAGCTAGTTCTCCCGCCACATAATCAGCATTTATATTATAAGTATTTCCATCTATATCTGTTCCTAAAGGTGCTACTACAGGAATTATCCCAGATTCTAAAAGAATTTTTATAATCTTTGTATCTATTTTTTTTACCTGTCCAACATATCCTATATCTATTTTTTCTTTATCTAGATATATGTATTTTTTTTCTGCTATGATCATATTGCTATCTTTTCCTGTGATCCCAACAGCATCAACATTATTTTTATTTAAAAGAGAAACTATCTCCTTATTTACTTTTCCCCCAAGAACCATCTCTACAATATCCATAGTTTCCTTATCTGTAACTCTATTCCCCATCTTGAATTCAGGTTTTTTATTTATCTTATAGAGCATTTCATTTATTGCTGGACCTCCCCCATGAACTACTACAGGAAACATTCCAAGATATTTTAAAAGAGCAATATCCCTTATAACTTTTTCTTTTATCTTTTCATCTTTCATTGCATTTCCACCATATTTTATGACTATTATTTTTTTATTAAATTTCATTATGTAAGGAAGTGCTTGAGATAATATTTTAACGTCTTTCATTTTTTTCCTCCCTAAGTTGTATATGCTCCATTTATTTTTACATAATCATAAGTCAGATCACAGCCCCAAGCAGTTGCTGAATACTCTCCATCTTTTAAATCAATCTCTACTTTAACTTCTGGCTTAAGTAAAATTTCTTTAGCTTTATCTATATCAAATTTTACTCCCATACCATCTTTAGCTATTTGAATATATTCTCCATCACCAAAAAATGAAATATCTATCTTGTTAGGATCAAATTCAGCATCTGAATAACCTACTGCACAAAGTATTCTTCCCCAATTTGCATCTGCACCAAAGAAAGCACATTTTGTAAGATTTGATCTGATAACTCCTTTTGCTGATATTCTAGCATCTTTTAAACTACAAGCATTTTTTACTTCAACTTCTATAAGTTTAGTAGCTCCCTCTCCATCTTTTGCTATTAGTTTAGCAAGTTCTGTATTCACATAGATTAAGATCTCTTTAAACTTTTTAAAATTTTCTCCAGGAGTTTCAATTTTTTTATTTTCTGCTAATCCATTTGCTATAACCATAGCCATATCATTAGTACTAGTATCACCATCTATAGAGATCATATTATAAGACATATCTACACTATCTTTAAAAGCTAGATCTAACATCTTCTTACTAATGTTTAAATCTGTAACCAAAGTTGAAAGCATCGTTCCCATATTTGGATGGATCATCCCCGATCCTTTGGCTATACCAGCTAATGTTATTTTTTTTCCATCTATCTCAAAAGATACAGCAATTTTCTTTTGGGATTTATCTGTAGTTAACATTGCTATAGATGCATCATCCCCTCCCTCAGTAGATAAATTTTCACATCCTTTTTGTATAGCTAAATTTATTTTTTCCATATCTAAGTTAACACCTATTATTCCAGTTGATTGAATTATTACCTCTTCTTTAGCTACTCCCAAGATATTTGCAGTAAGTTCAGCCATAGTATTGGCATCTTCTAATCCCTTTTTTCCATTACAAGCATTGGCATTACCACTGTTTACCAAAACTACTTTAGTAATTGGATTTTTTATATGTTCCATACTAACTAGTATAGGGGCAGCCTTTACTTTATTTTTTGTAAATACAGCTGAAGCTACAGGTTCTCCCTCAGAATGTATAACACAAATATCTTTTTTTCCACTTTTTTTAAGTCCACCTGATACTCCACTAGCAGTTATTCCCTTTACATCTGTTATTGTTTTTTCTAAAAGTAATTTCATAATTTACCACTCTCCCTTAAATAAAATTTTGTTTAAATTATTTTTTCTATTAGTCTAATTTTTTAAGGAAAGATAGAGATAAAATCTATCGATTTAGTTTCCTCAAAACCAAACATCAAATTCATATTTTGTATTGCTTGCCCTGCTGCTCCCTTCATAAGATTATCTATTGCCGATATGACTATGACTGTTTTTGTTCTTTTATCTACCCTAACAGAGATATCACAATAATTACTTCCCTTTACCCATCTTGTTTCAGGAAGATTATCTTTAATTCTTATAAATTTTTCGTTTTTATATTTTTCTAAAAATATTTTTTTTATCTCTTCTTCCTCAATATTTTTTTGAAGTTTTGCATATATAACAGATAATATCCCTCTATTCATAGGTATTAGATGGGGAGTAAATGTAAGAGTTATCTTTTTTTTACTAATTTTTCCTGCTTCCTGTTCTATCTCAGGTGTATGTCTATGTGTTCCCACGGCGTAAGCCTTGATAGATTCACTACATTCACACATAAGACTAGATATTGAAGAACTCCTTCCAGCACCACTTACTCCAGATTTTGCATCAATAATAATTGAATCTGTATCGATGATATTTTTTTCTAATAATGGAATTAATCCCAATAAACTAGCTGTAGGATAACATCCAGGATTTGCTATAAGATTACTTTTAGATATCTTCTCTCTATTTAATTCTGTAAGCCCATACACAGCTTGAGATAAAATATCTTTTCCTTTAAAAGGAACTTTGTACCACTCTTCATAAATTTCAAATTCATCTAGACGGAAATCAGCTCCTAGGTCTATTACTTTTACCCCTATATCTAAAGCTTTTTTTGTTATCTCAAATGCTTTTCCATGGGGAAGTGCTATAAAAAGTAGATCTATCTTCTTAAGATTTTCTTCGACCTTCTCACTAGAAATACAGATTTTTTTAAATTCTTGAAAATAATTTTCATATATACTAGAAAACTCCTGTCCCCCATAACTATAAGATGCAATAAATTCTATTTGAATTTGAGAATGGGTCCTCAATAATCCCAAAAGTTGTTGACCAGCATACCCTGTAACTCCTAATATTCCTATTTTTTTCATCTATCTATTCCTCCAATTTATGAACTTATTTCACTCTAAATATTAATTTTTAACTGTTATATCCTATTTTTTTGTATAAAAAATGAGCCTACCAAAAATTCAGCAGACTCCTAAAAATCGACAAAAATATTATTGGTTATAAAAATATTAAATTTTATTTATTTTTTGCCTATAATTTCTCCTTAGCATTTTACTCCTCCTTTAGATATATCTTTAAATTTTTATAAATAAAAAACCTAGTATAAGCGGCTCAAAATGGGCTTTTACTAGGTTATCTTTAAAACAAAAGCTAGCAATAAATATTGCTAGCTCGTTAATAAATTTTTATATACTCATTGAAAATAAATATTTTCAAATCTTTGCACAAAAATTATCAGATTAATCAAGCCATTTTAGAATGATAGTATTTATTAATTTTATCCTACCCATCCTGCTTTTCCTGATTAACATAATGATTCCTCCTTGTGATTTATTTTTTAATTTAAAGAATAATAACAAATATTATTTAAAAATGTCAAGTTTTTTTTAAAAATATTTTATTTCTTATGATACTTTGTGTTATTATCTTAATTAATATAAATAGATTTTAATAGGAGGAAGAAAATGTTTGATTACCATATCCATTCGGAATTTTCCGATGATTCAACAGAAAAAATGAAAAATATCTTAGAAGAGGCTATCAAAAAAGGTGGAGAAAAAATATGTTTTACAGAACATAAAGAATTTAACTATCCAGATAAAGATATTAAATTTAATTTAAATTATAATGAATATAAAAAAGAAATTGAAAAAATAAAATCGATCTATGGAGAAAAAATAGAAATTTATATGGGAGTCGAGATAGGAATACAAGCAGGAGAAAAAAATATACAAGAAATTATAGAATATACAAAAGAACATAAATTTGATTTTATTCTAGCTTCTGCTCATTGTCTAGATGGTATAGGACTCTATGGTATGGATCCTAAAATAAATAATTTAGATGATCTTTTTTCAAGATATTTCAATGAGATGTTAGATGTTTTCAAAAAATTTAACGATTATGATGTAGTAGGTCATATCGATCTAATAAGAAGATATTTTATAGGGGCGCAAGATCATAAATTGGAAAAATCTAAAGAGGTATTAAAAGAACTTTTTACCCATATAATAAAAGAGGGCAAAGGGATAGAGATAAATACAGGTGGTCTTTTTTATGATTCTGCTAGTATCAATCCTACCCTTGATATACTCAAACTTTATAAAAAGATGGGAGGAACAATAGTTACTATAGGAAGTGACTCTCATATAGCCGAAAGAACACTCACTCACTATGAAAAAGCTTTGGAGTTTTTAAAGGATGCAGGGTTTGAATATATCACTACATTTTCCCAAAGAAAAAAAGAATTTCATAAAATAAAATAAAAAGATACAAAAAAAAGAACAAAGGTGCTATAATAATAAAAAAATTAGAAATAATATCTCAGGAGGAACAAAATGTTAAACAAAATGATTATAACTTTCCATCATCATCATCATAGCTAACAGGGTTTGTATTCTTTTAAGATACAGATCCATTTCGTCTAACGAAAATTTATGGTCTGTGTCTGGAGCGATGATGAAACATTTCTTAAAACTGAGAATTTTTAAGAGCACCCAGATACTATAAAGTATCTGGGTGCTCTTTTTTTATTAACCAAGGAGGAAATATGAAAAACTATAGAAAAGAAGAGGAATTTGTCATGGATTTTGAAAAGATGTTTGAATCATATGGATATGAAAAAATTAGATTAAACACCTTTGAGAAGTATGATACTTATTTTGCCAACAAAGATATAATAAATGAAAATAATATCTTAAAAATAATGAATCCAAAGGGTAGTCTCTATGTTTTAAGACCAGATATGACCCTACCAGTAGTAAAATATTTTTCTGAGCAAGAATCTCAAAGTGGAAAATATTACTATAGTGATAGTGTATTTCGTTCAGATCTAAATGGTTTAGAATTTAGTGAAAGAAAACAAATTGGAATAGAGTATCTAGGTGGAGAAAACATTCTTTCTGATGTAGAGGTCTTAGATCTCGCTATACAAGCACTTGAAAAAGTAGATAAAAACTATATTTTATGTATCTCTAATACAATATTTATTAAAGAAATTGTCAACTCAGCCACAGAAGTAGAAAATGAAAAAAAATGTATCCTAGAATATCTTTACAGAAGAAGTAGTAATCTTGAAAAATATTTAGAAAGTATTAATGTAGAAAAAGGGATAAGCAATAAACTTCTTAGGTTAAATAAACTCTTTGGAAGTTTTGAAAAAGTAAAAGAGACACTCTATGAGATTGCTATAACCGACAAACAAATAAATATATTAAAAGATTTAGAAACCATCCTTAGGGCACTGGGAAAAAAATATCCTCAAGAAAATATAGAGATAGATTTTTCCATAAGTGTTGCACTTCAATATTATAATGGATTAATTTTTAAAGGTTATATCTCAGATATTAAAAAACCTATCTTAAGTGGTGGAAGGTACGATAAGTTAGTTACACGATTTGGAAAAGATACATCGGCATTAGGATTTTGTTTAGAGATAGATAATTATTTTGAATCTATAAAAAGGGAACGTACAAAAATAGATTATCTACTCCTTTACTCTAGTTTAGAAAATGGTTTTGAAGCATTGGAAAAGGCCAGAGAATATAGAAAATATGGTAAAACAGTTAGAGTATTATCAGAAGATAAAAGTGAATCTGCAGAAGAATTAAAAGAAAAATATTCCATGATTCAGTATTTTTAGGAGGATATATAATGTATATAAATATAGCGTTACCCAAAGGCAGATTAGGAAAAAAATCATATGAACTTTTAAAAAAAATTGGTTATTCATGTCAAGAGTTAGAGGAAGAAGGAAGAAAACTTGTATTTACAAGTGAGGAAAATAAAGTGAGATATTTTTGGGTTAAACCCAGTGACGTTCCTATCTATGTGGAAAAAGGAATTGCAGATCTTGGAGTTTCAGGGATAGATGTTCTTATGGAAAGTGAAGCAGATGTCTATGATATGTTAGATCTTGGATTTGGCAAATGTTATTTTGCCATAGCAGCACCAAAGGGATGGAAATATAATAGTAGTAGAACTATAAAGATAGCTACAAAGTATATCAATTATTCAAGAAAACATTTTGAAAAAATAGAAAAAAAAGTTGAACTTATTAAATTAAATGGTTCTGTAGAGTTAGCACCTATTGTTGGTCTTTCTGATGCCATAGTTGATATAGTAGAAACTGGTGCCACATTAAAGGAAAATAATTTGGAGATAATAGAAAAATTAGAAGATATAAGTGCAAGAGTTATAGTTAATAAAGTAAGTTATAAATTTAAAAACGATACTATAGAAAAAGTACTAGAAAAAATAAGGGAGGAACTTTAATGAAAATAATTAAAAGCTCACAATACGATCTTATTAAATCTGAGATCCTTTCTAGGGGAGACTTAGACTATAAAGATATAAATATTACTGTTGAAAAGATTGTAGAAGATGTAAAACAAAATGGAGATAGTGCAATATTAAAATATACAAAAAAATTTGATGGTGCAGATTTAGAAACTATGGAAGTAACAAAGGAAGAGATAGACAAAGCTTGGCAAAGAACTCCTCAATCTTTAAAAGATGCTCTTATAAAAGCAGGTAACAACATTAAAAAATTTCATGAAAAACAAAAAAGAAATTCCTTTATGGATAATGAACTCAAGGGAAAAATAACAGGACAATTAATAAATCCAATTGAAAAAGTAGGGATCTATGTTCCTGGTGGAAAATCATCCTATCCATCTACAGTTCTTATGAATGCCATCCCTGGAAAGGTAGCCGGTGTAAAAGAATTAATTATGGTAACTCCTCCTGGAAAAAATGGTGAGATTATGGATAATATCTTAGTGGCAGCAAAGATAGCAAATGTAGATAGGATATTTAAAATTGGAGGAGCTCAAGCTATAGCAGGACTGGCATATGGAACACAAACTATTCCTAAAGTATATAAGATAACAGGACCAGGAAATATCTATGTTGCCTTAGCAAAAAAACAAGTCTATGGAATAGTAGATATTGATATGATAGCAGGTCCTAGTGAGATCCTTATTATAGCCGATAAATTAGCAAAACCAAAATATATAGCTGCTGATCTACTTTCCCAAGCAGAACATGATGAACTTGCATCTTCTGTATTGATAACTCCCTGTGAAAAGTTAGCAGAAGCAGTATCTCAAGAGGTAGATCTTCAACTAGAAAACCTTGAAAAAAAAGATATAGCAAAAAAATCATTGGAAAATTATGGAAGGATTATAATTACAAAAAATTTAGATGAAGCTATAGATATAGCAAATGAAATAGCTCCAGAACATTTAGAACTAATGGTAGCTGAACCATTTTTATATATAAATTCTATTAAAAATGCAGGAGCAATATTTGTTGGGGAAAATACTCCTGAACCTCTAGGAGATTACTATGCTGGACCAAATCATACCCTTCCAACTAATGGAACAGCTAAATTTTCTTCTCCCCTTTCAGTAGATGATTTTATAAAGAAAACATCATTAATATATTATTCTAAAGAAGCATTAGAGGAAGTGAAAGATACTATTGTAGAGATATCAGACAGTGAAGGATTAACAGCTCACAGTAATTCTATCAAGATTAGATTTGAGGAGGCATAATTATGAAATTTTGGAGTGACACAACTAAAAAATTAAAACCATATATCCCAGGGGAACAACTAAATGAAACAGAGATAGTAAAACTAAATACAAATGAAAATCCATTTTCTCCATCTCCTTTGGTTATTCAAGAGATAAAAAAATTAGTAGAAACAGATTTAAAAAAATATCCAGACCCTCAAAGCAATGAATTAAAAGATTCAATAGCTAAGTTTTATACAACTGATTCTTTTAAAATAGATAATAAAAATATATTTATTGGAAATGGTTCAGATGAAGTTTTAGCCCATGTATTTATGGCGTTCTTCTCTGGAAAAAAATTATATTTTCCAAATATTACATATAGTTTTTATCCTGTATATTGTGGATTGTATGGGATAGATTATAATCCTGTCCCTCTAAATGAAAAATTTGAGATAGAAAAAAATAACTATGAAAATTTAGATGGCAATATTATATTCCCAAATCCAAATGCTCCTACAGGTATAGATATGCCTCTAGATATTATTGAAGAAATTTTAATAAAAAATCCAGATAATTTAGTTGTTGTAGACGAAGCTTATATAGATTTTGGTGGTCAATCAGCATTAGGACTAATAAATAAATATAAAAATCTTTTAATCGTACAAACATTTTCAAAATCAAGATCTTTAGCAGGAATGAGGATTGGATTTGCCATGGGAGATAATAACCTAATCGAAGGTCTTACAAGGGTAAAAGATTCTTTTAATTCATATCCTTTAGATAAAGTAGCACAGATAGCAGGAAAAGCATCTATGGAAGATAAAAAATATTTTGAATATACTTCAAATAAGATAATAGAAAATAGAGAATGGACTATCTCTCAACTTAAAATCAGAAAAATTGAAACACTTCCTTCTATGGCAAATTTTATATTTGTGAAGGTAGACAAAGCAGAGAGTATCTATAAAAAATTAAAGGAAAGAAAGATATTAGTAAGATATTTTAACCAACCTTTAATCAATAACTTTTTAAGAATTTCAATAGGAACAAAAAAAGAGATGGAAATATTAATTAAAAATATAGATGAAATAATGGGGGAATAATGATGAGAAAAGCCTCAACAAAAAGAATTACAAATGAAACTAATATAGAATTAGATCTAAATTTAGATGGAACGGGAAAATATGAGATCTCAACAGGAATTGGATTTTTCGATCACATGATGGAACTTTTTACAAGACACGGTCTCTTTGATATAAAATTAAAAGTAAAAGGGGATACCTATATCGATTGTCACCATTCAATTGAAGACACAGGAATAGTTTTAGGAAAAGCATTTAAAGAAGCTCTTGGAGATATGAAGGGTATAAAAAGATATGGAAGTTTTTACCTTCCTATGGATGAAACACTTACTCTCACTGCCCTTGATATCAGTGGAAGAGCATATCTTCATATGGATCCTATTCCTGATAAAAGAGTTGGAGATATGGAAAGTGAAATGGTAAAAGAATTTTTTTGGGCCTTTGTAAGAAGTGCTCAGATTACCCTTCATATAAAATTAATTCATGGAGACAATACCCATCATATTATCGAAAGTATATTCAAAGGTGTAGCTAGAGCACTTGACTCTGCTGTAACTATAGATCAAAGAGTAAAAGGGGAGATCCCTTCTACAAAAGGAGTGATATAACAATGATTGCAATTATTGATTACGGTGTTGGAAATATTCATTCAGTTATTAGTGCACTAAATAAACTTGAAATAGAAAATATTTTGACTGCTGATCCTGAAATAATAAAAGATGCTGATGGAATAATCCTTCCAGGAGTAGGAGCATTTAGAGATGCTATAAAAAGTCTTGAAGATACAGGTCTTATTCCCCTTATAAAAGAATGTGCCGCAAATGGTAAACCTCTTCTTGGAATATGCTTAGGTATGCAACTTCTTTATGAAAAAAACTTTGAAGATGGAGAATATATAGGACTAGGATTACTAAAGGGTGAAGTTAAATCCTTTGAACCTTATATATCAAAAGATCTTAAGATTCCACATATGGGATGGAATAAACTTGAAATAAAAAAAGATTCTCCTTTATTTAAATACCTTGGAGAAGATGAGTTTGTTTATTATGTTCATAGTTATTTAGCCTTTGGGGATCCTGAAGATCTTCTTGCTTCTAGTGAATATGATATAGAAGTCCCAGGAGTAGTGGGACATAATAATATAATGGGGATACAATTCCATCCTGAAAAAAGTAGTCATACAGGACTAAAACTATTAAAAGCATTTGGGGAGATGATAAAATGATAATTTTTCCAGCAATAGATCTAAAAGATGGAAAAGCAGTAAGACTTAGTAAGGGAGATTTTAATAAAGTTGATATTTTTTCTAATAATCCTTGGGAAGTAGCAAAAGAATTTGAAAAAAAAGGTGCAGAGTGGATCCATATGGTAGATTTAGATGGTGCAAAAGATGGGGAAAATAAAAATCTTGATGTAATAAAAAAAATAAGAGAAACAGTTGATATTAAACTTCAATTAGGCGGTGGAATTAGAACTATAGAAACTGCTGAGTTACTTTTAGATCTAGGTATAGATAGAATTATATTAGGAACCGCTGCAATTGAAAATCCAGAACTTTTAAAAACTCTTGTAAATAAATATGGTGAAAAAATTGCTGTTTCTGTAGATGAAAAAAATGGAAAAGCAGCTACAAAGGGATGGGTCGAAGAAAGTAATATGGATGCCTTTGAGTTGTGTGAAACTCTAAAAAAAATTGGAGTAAAAACTATAATCTATACAGATATATCAAAAGATGGGATGATGGCAGGACCAAATTTTAAAGCCTATGAAAAAATTAATAGATTAGGTGTTGATGTTATAGCTTCTGGTGGAGTAAGTACAACTAAAGATGTAGATATTTTAAAAAAAGAAAATATTTATGGAGCTATCATTGGAAAAGCTCTTTACCTAGGAAACATAAAGTTAGAGGAAGTTCTGTAGGAGGTAGTTATGATAACTAAAAGAATTATCTCATGTCTTGATGTAAGAAATGGGAAAGTTGTTAAAGGAATAAAATTTGAAGGTGTGAAAGATATAGAAGATCCTGTAAAACTTGCTAAAATATACAATGATATGGGAGCTGATGAACTAGTTTTTTATGATATTACAGCTACCAATGAAGGAAGAAAACTTTTTACAGATATTGTTGAACAAGTAGCAAACGAGGTTTTTATCCCACTTACAGTGGGAGGAGGAATCAATACTTTAGAAGATTTTGATCGAGTATTAAAAGCTGGTGCAGATAAGGTAAGTGTTAATTCAGGAGCTATAAAAAATCCTGATCTTATAAGGGAAGCTGCACTTAAATATGGAAATCAATGTGTAGTTTTATCTATAGATGTAAAAAGAGTAAATGGTTTATTCAAAATATTTTTAAATGGTGGAAGAAAAGAAACAGAATTAGATGCTATAGAATGGGTAAAAAAATGTTATGAACTTGGAGCAGGAGAAATAGTTGTAAATAGTATAGATATGGATGGAGTAAAAAAAGGATTTGATCTTGAACTTTTAAAAGCCATAAGTAGTGTGGTGAATGTTCCTGTTATTGCTTCTGGTGGAGCTGGCAAGATGGAAGATTTTAAAATACTTTTTGAAAACCTTCCAAAAGTAGATGCTGGATTAGCTGCTTCTATATTTCATTTTGGAGAAGTAAAGATACCAAATCTTAAAAATTATTTAAAAGATCAAAATATAAAAGTTAGAATATAATATAAGGGAGGAAAGATGGAAAATATAAAATTTGATGATAAAGGATTGGTCCCTGCTATAATACAAGACTCTAATACTGGTGAAGTATTGATGCTTGCATATATGAACAAAGAGAGTTACAAAAAAACAATTGAAACTGGATATACATGGTTTTATTCTAGAAGTAGACAAGAACTTTGGAATAAAGGAGCAACTTCTGGAAATGTTCAAAAAATTAAAGAACTTTCTTATGATTGTGATGGCGATACTTTACTTATAAAAGTAGAACAAACAGGAAATGCATGCCATACAGGAAAAAAATCATGTTTCTTTAACAGAGTTACCACAGAAAAAAGTATGACTCTAGGAGAGGTATTTTATGCTCTTGATGATATTTTAAAGGATAGAAAAATAAATCCTGTAGAAGGTTCTTATACTACCTATCTTTATAAAGAAGGTGTAGACAAGATCCTAAAAAAAGTAGGAGAGGAGTGTGCAGAAGTAATTATTGCTGCTAAAAATCCCGATAAAACAGAAGTTGTATATGAAGCAAGTGATCTTTTATATCATCTTTTAGTTCTTTTGAATGAACAAGATGTCAGTCTAGAAAGTATAAAACAACAACTCATAGGAAGGATGAAGTAAAATTCTAAATAATAATAATAATAAAGGAGCCATAAGTATTTTTTTACTTATGGCTCCCTTTTAATCTTATAAGTATTGAATTTTATAAGAGATAGCCGTTAGAAATAAGGTCACATGAAATGGATTTTCTTCCACTGGCAAATTTAATTTATAGTAGATAATTTCCTCTAATCTTTTTAAATCTTCTTCATCTGCATCTTTAGCAATTTCAAATACAGTTTTATTTAATAGAGTTCGATTTCTTTCTTCACTTAATATTTCTTTAATACCCCTAGAGATAATATGATTTATATCTACATCCTTTCCCTTTTCATCCATTAAGTTTTTAATTTCAACTGCATAACGTAAGATATATTCATTTGTATCGTTTATATTGAAATACGATATTTTTTTGTTTATAAATTTACTCATATTGGATATTTTTTCCTCTACTGCATCGATCGATACAATCTCTAACAACTTATCATGAGTTTTTTCAAAACGGATATTAACATTTCCATCTACCTCATTTAAAATATCAACTAATCCATCTTCTTTTAATTTTTTTAAAAATTTAGAAATTATTTTAATATCTGTTTCCATCTTATCAGCAAGTTCACTTACAGAGATACTATAATCTAATGTTTCATTTCCTAATTTAGGTGCAATTAACCCCTTTAATAAATTAAAAAACGCTATATCTTCAGATATATTCTTATTCATCATTTCACCATCCTATTGTGTATATATTAAACTTAAATATTTTTATCTATTTTATTATAAATATTAAATTATAATAAATCAATAACAAATTTGTCCCTTTAAAATAAAATATTCTGAATTAATATACTCAAAATAGAGTAAACTTCCTTTTTTTTTAAACAATTATATTGTATAATTAATAAAAAAACAATAATTGGAGGAAAATATGAAATTTTTAGGAGTTATTCCAGCACGATACGCTTCAACTAGGTTAGAAGGAAAACCTTTGTCTGATATATCTGGTCATTCTATGATTGAATGGGTATACAAACGTGCCTTACTATCTAATTTAGATCTAGTTGTGGTAGCAACTGATAATCAACTTATATATGACAAAGTAAAATCCTTTGGAGGTGAAGTTGTTATGACCTCTAAAGATCATCCTAATGGAACTTCTAGAATAGCTGAAGTTGCCAAGATCTATGATGATTTTGATGTTATTATAAATATCCAGGGAGATGAACCCCTCATAGAAAAAGATATGATCAACTCTTTAATTACCCCATTTTTAAATGACCTTGATTTAAAAATGGCAACTTTAAAACATAAGATAGATGAGATTGAAGAGGTTGAAAACCCAAATAATGTAAAAGTAATTACAACTAAAGATGATTACGCAATCTATTTTTCTAGATCCCCCATTCCTTATCCAAGGGAATTAAATATAAATAATTATTTTAAACATGTTGGAATATATGGTTATACAAGAAGTTTCGTTATCAAATATTCACAGATGGCCCCAACAACTTTAGAGTTATCTGAATCTCTTGAACAACTGAGAGTTTTAGAAAATGGCTATAGAATAAAAGTTTTAGAGACACCTTATAAAATTGTAGGAGTAGATACAAAGGAAGATTTGAAAAAAGTTAGAGAAATTGTAAAAACAAACAATATCTCATTGTAACACACTCCTCCATCTCATCTAGAAAATGGAATTTTCTAGTAAAATTATGATAAAATTACTAATAACAATTACTTAATTATAATTAAAAATAAATATTCATTTCATTATTATGACATCTGTGATATAATAACTTATACAAGGGAGAGTGCTGTCATGAATAAGTCTAGAAAGAATAATAATGGTTATATAATTAGAGTAATTGAAAAAACAACCGAAGAAGGAACTTTTATAACAGAAAAAAGAGTTGTCAACAGAGAGGAACTCGCATTAAAAGCCTATGATGCACTTTTAGAAAAATATCCTGATCTAAAGATTGAATGTTTTAATTATAAGACAGGTGAGATGCTTTACAAAAATTTTGAATGATATTATTAAAGATCCATTCTTGGATCTTTTTTTAATTATCTTTCTAAAAAAATTATAATAAAAAAAAAGATGATCTTTTTAAAATAAAAGAATCATCTTTTTTATATTTTTGATAAAATTTATAAATTATTTAATTATCACTCTTATCATATGGTTTCCCAGAACTTGCTGGTGCTACTGCTTTTCCTACTACTCCTGCTAAAGCTAATAGTGTAAGGATATATGGTAACATTTGAATAAATTGAGGAGGTACTCCAGTTACATATTGCTGAATCAAAGTCTGTCCTGCATCTGCAAATCCAAAAAGTAAACTTGCTCCTAGTACTCCGCCTGGTGTCCATTTACCAAATACCAAAGCTGCTAAGGCTATAAATCCTCTTCCAGCTGACATCTCCTTGGTAAATTGTGACAATGCACCAATTGATAGATAAGCTCCTCCAAGACCAGCTAATAATCCTGACATGATTACACCAAAATATCTTACTTTTAATACATTAATTCCAACTGTATCTGCAGCTAATGGATGTTCTCCAACAGCTCTCATCCTAAGACCCCATACTGTTTTATAAATAAACCAGTGGGATGCAATAGCAATAGCATAAATAATAAAAACTATTACAGACATTCCTAAAAATGTTTGTGTCTTAGGTACTGTAGGAGTATTTCCAGATTGATTAAATAATACTCTAAGCATAAATACTGTAAATCCAGATGCAAATAAATTAATCGCCACTCCTGATACCACTTGGTTTCCTTTATATTTAATACTAAGAATTCCGTGAAGAAATGCCATAATTCCTCCAGCAATCATCCCTCCAAGAATTCCTATATATGGATTCCCTGTATAGTATGAAACTACTGCTGCTGAAAATGCACCCATTAACATCATTCCTTCTAATCCTATATTTACAACACCTGTAAGTTCAGAAAACATACCACCAATTGCTGTGATTAATATAGGAGCCGCTTGTCTTATTGTAGCTAAGATTAAACTTATAAAAATAGACATTAGTTACTCACCTTCTTTTTTTTGTCTAATATTGAATGAAACATATTTTCTGCTGCAATAAGTAAAATTATAATAGCTTGAATAATAATAATGATTTGACTTGGGATCGATGTATTAAACTGCATAGATCTACCTCCAGTTCTAAGAGCTGCAAAAAGTATAGCCGCAAATAATGCTCCTATCGGTGAATTTTTCCCCAACAGTGCCACTGCTATACCATCAAAACCATAACTTCCCATGATCCCTTGTCTGTAAGTATACTGACCCACTCCACCAAGGATTCTTTCAGCTCCAGCTAACCCAGATAATGATCCTGCTATTCCCATGGCAAGCAATATTCTCCATTTTACATTTATTCCTGCATTTTCAGAGGCAGAAGGATTAAGTCCTACTGCTTTTATTTCATACCCAGTAATAGTCTTTTCAAACATAAACCAAATAAGTATTACAGCTATTACTGCAATAATAAATCCTACATTAAGTGCTACCTTTGTATCTGGCATCAACATAGCTAATCTACTACTTTCAAATACTGGAGGTGTTTGTGGACTTGGCCCCATAGGCCCACCTGCTTTTAATGGATAATTTAATCCATACTGCTCAAAATTTAAAGCAATATAATTTAACATTATAGTAGATATTACTTCATGTACTCCTAACTTTGCTTTTAACCATCCGGCTATTCCTGCCCAGGCAAAACCTGCTGCTGCTGCTATAATCAAGACTACGAATACATTATTTATACCAATATTGTGTACAAAAGCTCCAACTGCTGCTGCTGCTAATCCACCCATTATAACTTGACCTTGAGCCCCTATATTAAATAAACCAGTCTTAAAAGCAACCAATACAGATAATCCTGTAAATATCATAGGCGTAGCTTCAAGTAAAGTTCTTGCAATAGCTCTCCTACCATCGAAAGCTCCTGTGAATAGATAATAATATGCTGTTAATGGATTTTCCCCTAGATAAGCTATTATTCCTGCACCTAAAAATAATGCAATAAATACTGCCAAGATAGGAACTAGGAATCCTTGTAATTTTTTATTCATTATAACTTACCTCCAGCCATTAAGATTCCGATCTTTTCCTCTGTAGCATCTTTTCGATCGAGAATTCCCATAATTTCTCCACCACACATAACTGCTATTCTGTCACTTAAATTCAAAATTTCAGATAGTTCTGCTGACACTACTAAAACTGCTTTACCAGTCTTTTTTTCTCCTAAAATTAATTTATGAATAGCTTCAATAGCTCCAATATCTACTCCTCTTGTAGGCTGTGAAGCAATAATAAAGTCATGTTTTTTTTCTAATTCTCTAGCTACAATTACTTTTTGTTGGTTACCACCTGATAACTTTCCAAAAGCCGTCTTTGTACCTCTAGGTCTTATATCATGATCTTCCATAAAAAAATTAGCTTCTTTTTCTAATTTTTCTACATCGAGTAATATTTTATTTTTTGTAAATTTTTCTCTATGTACACCAAATGCAAATGTATCCCTTACAGAAAATTCTGAAACTGCAGCTCTTGCATGTCTATCTTCTGGTACATGAGCTAGTCCTGCTAGTGTAATATGCCTAGGAGTTTTTCCTGTTAGATTCTCATCATTTAAAGTAAATGCTCCAGATTCTATCTTTCTCAATCCAGTCATAGCTTCTACAAGTTCTGATTGTCCTGACCCTTCTACTCCTGCAATTCCTAATACCTCTCCTGCTCTTATATCAAAAGATATTTTTTTTACTGCTGGAAGTCCTTTATTATTTTTTACTACTAAATCTTTGACATCTACTATTTTTTCTCCAATAGTAACCACTGGTTTTTCAGTAGTAAATAATACTGGTCTACCTACCATGGCATTGGCAATTTTTTGTTTTGTGGCATCTTTAGTATCAAAATTTGCAACATCTTTTCCCCTTCTAATCACTGTGATATTATCTGAAATATCAAGCACTTCTTGAAGTTTATGAGAAATAAATATGATAGTTTTACCCTCTTCAATAAGATTATCCATTATTTTGTAAAGTTCCTTTACTTCTTGAGGAATAAGTACAGCTGTTGGCTCATCAAATATAAGTAAGTTAGCTCCTTTAAATAATATCTTTAAAATCTCTACCCTCTGTTGAATTCCAACTGAAAGATCTGATATTATAGCATCAGGATCTATTGCTAAACCATATTTTTCTGATACTCTTCTTACATCTTCACGAGCTTTTTTTATATCTAAATTCATCCCTTTTGTTGGTTCTACACCTAAGATCATATTTTCTGCAACTGTCAATGTTGGTACCAACATAAAATGCTGATATACCATTCCTATCCCTAATTTAGCTGCTTCTCCAGGTCCTTTTATATCTACTTCTTTTCCATTTAAAGATATCATTCCTGAAGTAGGAGTATACAATCCATTTAATATTTTCATTAGTGTAGATTTTCCAGCACCATTTTCTCCTACAATAGCATGTTTTTCTCCCTTTACTATGTTTAAAGTAATATCGTCATTTGCTACTACTTTCCCACCTAAAAAAGTTTTTCTCATATTTCTCATTTCTAAAATATAGTTTGCCACTCTGATCCTCCTAGACCCCTTTATATTTTACTCTTTCTTTAATCTACCCTATTTTTTTTACTATATTTACTACCCAATTACAAAAATTTTCTCCAGCTTTTTTAGCTACTTCTACAACATCTTCATGGGAGTGCGCTTTTTTAGCTATCCCTGTTGCCATATTTGTAATACAAGATATTCCAAGCACATCGATTCCTAGATAATTTGCAACAGATACTTCTGGCACCGTTGACATTCCTATAGCATCTGCTCCCATCATAGTAAACGCTCTCACTTCTGCTTTAGTTTCATATGTAGGTCCTGTTGTCCCTAAATATACTCCTTCCTTATAAACTATACCCAAATTATCTGCAACTTCCTTGGCCAAATCTCTAAGGTATATCTTATAAGGTTCTGTCATATCTGGAAATCTTGGTCCAAATCTGTCATCATTTTTTCCAATAAGGGGATTAGTTCCAAATGCATTGATATGATCTGTTATAAGCATAAGTGTTCCTGGGTCATAATTTTTATTACTTCCACCAGCAGCATTACTAACTACTATCTTTTCAATTCCAAATTGTTTCATCACATAGATTGGATAAGTTACTTTTTTCATCTCGTATCCCTCATAAAAATGAAATCTACCCTTCATTGCTACGACTTCTATTCCATCTATTTTTCCAAATACTAGTTTACCATCGTGTCCCTCTACAGTTGATTCAGGAAAATTTGGAATATCACTATAGTCAATCTCAATTTTTTCATCTATAAAATCTACCAAGTTTCCTAATCCAGAACCTAATATTATTGCTATCTTAGGTCTAATTTTTATTCTCTCTTTTAAAAAATTTGTAGTTTTCATCACTTTAACATACATGAATTTTCCTCCATTTAAATTTTTTTTATATATAAATTTTTAGCAGTTTCTATAAATCCAATTTTATTTAGATATTGTCTATGAGATCTTTCTTTTCCTTCTGTCATTAACTTATGAATTCCATTCTTTTTAAAATATTCAGTATGTTCATCAAAAAAATATTTTCCTAATTTATAATCTCTATATTGGGGAATTACATAGTCTACCTTTATAAAAAATATACCTTCTTCATTCTTTTCACCTAACAAAATACCTGCTATATTATTATCTCTTAACATATATAATCCTTTATTTTGAGATTTTAATTTATCTTTAGATATTTGTTTTTCTATCTCTTGCATATTTACCTTTAAAAAATAATTAAAATATTCAGAGTCTGTTTCAGCTTCTATAAGTTCAAATTCCTCCTTAGTATTATAAATATTATATAAAAAATACAAATTTATAAATGCTATTCCAACATTCATAAGTGCTGTAGGCATAGAATGAATTAAAAATCCAAAAGCTGCAAATAATATACATCCTATAAAATTAATCCACCTGAGTTTTATGATTGAACTCATAGTTAAAGATATCAATACTACTAAAGAAGCTAAATACCCAAACCATTCAACCCAATTGATTCCCATCTTGTAACCTCCTATACATAGTTTTTATATTATACTAAAATTTAAAGAGCAAGTCAAAGCTATTCCATTTAGTAGGTATTCTAAAATATTATTAATATTTTTCAACAGAAATAAGTACCTTTTCTAAACAAATAGTACTGTTTAAAAATAAAAATAAAAAGGACATAAGTCCTTTTTATATTCCTATTTTTAAAATTACAAAAGTCATATCATCTATCTGTTCCTTTTCTTCTACAAAATCATTGAGAGAAGCTAAAAGTTCAGCTTTTATTCCTTCGGCACTTAGATCGTAAGTTTTTCCAATAACTTCCTTCAATCTTTCTATCCCATAAAGTTCTTTCTTTGGATTTTCAGCCTCTGTTAATCCATCAGTATAGTATAAAAGTACATCTCCTTTATCTAATTTTACTTTACCCATTTTATATTCATAAAATTCTAAAAATCCTATGGCTACACCTTTAACATTTTCCTCTAAAACCTCTCCTGTCTTAGCTTTATATAGGATAAGAGGATTATGTCCAGCATTGGAATAATAAAGTGTTTTAGTTAAAAAATCATATTGACTATGAAAGATAGTTACAAACATATCTTCACTTATATCTGGATAGATAATATCATTTAGATCGGTCAAAACTTCAAGTGGATATGAATCTTTATATTCTAATGTTTTTAAAACAGATCTTATTAAAGCCATTAAAAATGCCGCTGGAACTCCCTTACCACTAACGTCTCCTATAGTTATCCAAAGTTTATTTTCTCCTGAAAGGGAATAATCATAATAATCTCCTCCTACTTCCTTAGCTGGATTAAAATATTGAGATATCTCAACACCATTTATATCTCCCAAAGATTGAGGTAATAATTTTTTTTGAATGTTTGAAGCGACTTCAAGTTCATTATCTAAACGTTCTTTTATTATTAATTCTGAGTAGATTAAAGCATTATTTATGGCAATAGCTACTTGGATAGCTAGAGCTGAAATCGTAGCTTCATCACTATAACTAAGTTTATTTTTATCTTCAACTATATAGATTACACCTAGTTCCTTACCTTTTACTACTAGAGAAGATATGACTACACTTTCATCTTCAGTAGCTTCTATAGATTTAGATATTTCTGAGTAGATATTTTTATAATCTCGTCTATTATACTTGGCTAACTCTTCCAATGAAAAATTTATATTTCCTGTATTTATAAATTTTCCTTTAGTTTGTTTTAACTCTAATTCCCCATTTTTCCAAAGATAGATAGCTATTTTTTTTACCCCTGTCAAAACAAAATATGCATCTAAAATAACGCCTATGATCTTGTCTAACTCTAAAGTTGATAAAACAGTTCTTGCAACTGCATTAATATTAGATAAATTAGCTACTTTCTTCTCTAATTCTTCATTTGAATATTCCAATTGAGCTGATTTTTTTAAGAGAGAATCATAGGTAGCATTTAACTCCTCTTTAAATTCTTTTAACTCCTTAACTGAATTATTCAACTGTGCCTCTTGAAATCTTATAGTCTTTACTGTTTCTCCATAGGATTCTTTAAGTTCTTCCATTATTTCTATGTAATCTTCCCTCTTACCTATTTTTTCTATAAGTGTATGCATCTCATCTATATTTTTTCTTTCATTTTTTTTTAATAAGATCAACGACAATACCCCTACTATAAAAACAATTAAAACATATTCCATTATTTCTCCTGCCTCTCTTTATAAAATTCTGTATTTAAAAAATTAGTTATCAAATTTTGTTTATCTATAGTCAATAGATCTTTTAGAGATATATCTTGTACCTTTATCTTTAGATTGTACCCGTCATAATAATTAATATTTTTTTCTCCACCATAGAAAAAGATATACTTATTGTCTGAAACTATATAACCATTATATAATTTATTTTCTATTATTAAAATTTCTGAATTAAATTTTAATTGTTCTCCCATTATTTTTTTTACATCTATATCTTCAACTTCACTTAGATATAGATTTCTATATTTTTTTAAAATTCTAGGTAATAATTTTGTATTTCTATCTATATATACATCTTTTTTTTCCCAATACACATTTTCTTTATTCACATAGGGTTGTTCGATCTTTAAAATTAAATTTAATTTTCCTTGCTCTACTATCTCAAATATCTTTTTTCTTTTTTCTTTTATCTGTAAGATAAGTTTTTCCTTATCTAATTCTGTATAATTTATCTTACTATTAAAAATTTTATTATCTTCAATTATTTTTTTCCAAAAATAAACCTGTTTATTGAGATAATATTGAGTTTTTCCAATCTTTTCATCTATTTTTATTTCCATGATTTTATCTATTTTTTCCCTTTCGGCCTGTGATAATTCAGATGCAGATTTTAAAAATATCCTCTCTTCAGGAAGAGTATAACTATTTTCTAACTCAGTAATATCTTCTTTAAATCTCTCAGAACTCATAATATTTATTATTGAATCATTGATTAATACTTTTTTTACAAAGATATCAAAATCCTTATAAAATTTTATCTTTTCTTCATACTCTATTGGATAATCAATATTATAAAAAGTTAGTTCATAGTCTCCTTTTTTAATTTCTTTTTCAAATGGAGCTCTATGATATCTATCCTTTACCTTAGATAATCCTGTACAAGAGATAGTACTCAACGATAATGCTAAAATTAATATATATCTATACATTATTTTCTCCTTCCTAAATTTTTTTATCAACAAAAGTTACCCAATTTGTTTTTTTACCATTTCAACTAGTTCATCTATATCAAATGGCTTCTTTATAAATTTTTGTACATCAACTTCTAAATTTACTACTACTTCCTCTAGATGATTAAACGCAGTCAAAATAAATACTGGAGTATTAGTTATCTCCCTTAACTTTCTCATGGCATCTAAACCATTCATCTGTGGCATTTGGATATCCATTATAATAAGATCAAAATTTTTTGTTTCTAACATCTCTAAACCAACTATAGCTGTTTCAGCTTCAAAAACTTCTATACCTACCTCTTCAATTATCTCTCTTAAGAGTAATCTAATACTAAGTTCATCATCTATAACTAATACCTTTTTCATCTCTTCCTCCTAATTAATTTTATAAACTTATAACTGAACAAACAAAGTCAGTTTAAAGTTTTTTTAACTCCCATGCTATTTTTTCTGGTACCACCTCTAATAATTCCTCTAAAGTTGCTTCCTTTATCCTTTTTACAGATTTAAATCTTTGTAAAAGATCTTTTTTTCTTTTAGGACCAATTCCATTTATCTTATCTAATTCACTAGATATAACCCTTTTTTTACGTAATTTTCTATGATAAGTTATCCCAAATCTATGAGCCTCATCTCTTAATCTCTGCAATATTTTTAAAGATTCTGAATTTTTAGAAAAAATATAGGAAATATTTTCCCCTGCTTTAAAAATTTCTTCCTCCCTCTTAGCTATACTGATTATATCCACTAAATCATTTTTTTTTAAATTAAAAAAAACTTGTTCTACTGTATTTAGTTGCCCTAAACCTCCATCTATTAAGATTAGATCTGGTAGTTCTATCTCAGTTAACTTAGAATATCTTCTTTTTATTACCTCTCTCATCATATGATAATCGTCGGGAGTATCCTTTGTTTTTATCTTAAACTTTCTATAATACTTCTTTGCTAATCTTCCCTCTATAGCTACACTCATTGCTCCTACAGCATCTTTCCCAGAGATATTAGATATATCAAAACATTCTATTTTTCGAGGTATCTTTTTCAAATTTAAAGTTTTATGTAGAGTTTTCATCCCTTCCTCTAACACATTTTTTTGATTATGATATTTCTTTATCTCCTCATCTAGATTGAGATATGCCATCTCTAAAAGTTTTTTTCTTCGACTCTTTACCACAGGAAAAAATAGTTTTAAATTTATATTGAGATAATTTTTTCCCCATCCCTCTAAAATTTCTTTTTTTTCTAAAGATAAGCTATCTAAAATTATATTTCTAGGCATTTTTTCATTGGAATAATATCTTAAAAAACTCTCTACTAAAATATCTTCCTCTATATATATATCTACTTTTAAGTTATTTATTCCTATGATCTTACCATCTCTAATCTTTAGTATAGTTAAAAATAATATATTTCCATCTTGTTTACAAACAAATACATCTTCATCTATATCTTTTAAAACTTCTGTCACTTGAGTTTTCAATGAGTTTTTAATAGATGTAATTTGTTCCCTATATTTTATAGCTCTCTCAAATTCCATAGAACTACTGGCTCTATCCATATCCTCTTTTAATTGTTTTAATAAATTGTCTCCCTTACCCCTTAAAAAATATTTGGCATTTTCAACACTCTCTTTATATGAGATATCTATTTCTTTATAAACACAAGGTCCCATACATCTATTCATATAATATTTTAGACAAGGTTTAGAATAATTTTTTTTCATATCTCTCTTACAATCTCTTATTTTAAATATTTTTATAATCGTTTTTAATAAAAATCCACTTCCATTTGGATAGGGGCCAAAATAATCTCCATTTTTAATATCTATATCCTTGCTCCTTCTAATAATAGAAAGTTTAGGAAAATTTTCTTTAGATATCTTAATATAAGGATAGGTCTTTTGATCTTTTAAAAGGATATTATATTTTGGCATATATTTTTTTATTAGATTATTTTCTAAAATAAGGGCATCTAACTCACTCTTACAAACTATAAACTCCAAATCTGTTATGTGGTCTACTAATTCTATAGTTTTTTTATCTATATGAACTTTCTTAAAATATGAAGAAACTCTTTTCTTTAAATTTTTAGCCTTACCTACATAGATTATTTTTTTTTCTTCTTTCATCAAATAAACTCCAGGAAGATCTGGAATTTCATATCTATCTATTAAAGAATCCATCTCTCCTGCTCCTTATGATTTAATAATAATTTAATATTTTCCTTTTTACTAAAATATTCATAAAGTTTGTTAGCTATAGTAACCGATCTATGTTTCCCACCACTACAGCCTATTCCTACTGTTAGATGGGTTTTCCCCTCTTTTATGAAATGAGGAAGTAAAAATTCCAACATCTCTTCGATTTTTCTTAAATATTCCTTACTTCCATCTCCATTCATAACATATTCTTGAACTTCTTTATCATCTCCATTTTTAAATCTTAATTTTTCTATATAATATGGATTTATAAGTGATCTAGTATCAAACATCATATCTAAATCAATAGGTGCTCCATACTTAAATCCAAATGTAGTTATAGTAAGTACTAGATCTCTAATCTTTTCATCTTCTAAATTTTTTTTCAAGTTTTCAATCATTTTTTTTGGTGTAAAGTCACTAGTATCTATTATTATATCTGCTAGTTCCCTTATCTCAGCTAACATCTTTCTTTCTAAAGAAATATTTTCAATTATAGAGTTAAACTTTTCCAAAGGATGGGAACGTCTAGTTAAATTATACCTATTTAAAATTACCTCATCCTTGGCATCTAAATAAATAATTCTATAAGAAACATCTTCCTTTTTTAGAATATCTAAAAGTTCTAAAAACTCATCTGTTCTCTCAAATGATCTAATATCCATCCCTATAGCAATCTTTTTTATCCTTTCTTTATATATAGACAATTTAAATCCATCTATAAAGACACATGGCATATTATCTATAGTTATAAATCCTCTATCCTCAAAATAATTAAGCGCTGTAGATTTTCCTGCTCCACTCATTCCCGTTATGATTAATATCTCCATTATCTCACCTCAAATATTTTTATACTTATATATTAACAAAATAAGTCTTAATTTAATAGATAAAAAAAAAGACCTCATAGAAGTCTTTAAACAAGCCCTGACCTACAGCCGTCTATATAGTTTTGGTCGCCTGTTTCAAAAAAGTGGTAGTCAGATATATATAACATACAGTATCCGTAGGGGCTCGTTATACCCTCGTGATCTTTCTGATTTATTATATACAGCGCCAACTCCGGCGACGACATTAGGCCCAAAACATCAAGATTTGCCACTAATAGGTAAGGTTTCTTGTTAATTAAATAATACTACAAGATATAGATCGTGTCAACAATTTTCTTAGTGCCTATTAAAGACTTAAAAATTAAAAGTCTATTCTTGTTTATAATCTATAAAAAAATTTCTAATATTGTTCAGGGAACATTATTCTTTCTACACCTTCTATGATAATATGTAAGATCATCA
>DDQV01000039.1 GCA_002342785.1 Fusobacteriaceae bacterium UBA2433
ATTAATAAAAAATATTTAAATTAATAGAGGTGAATAATGGAAAATAGAGCAGTATTTACAGGATTTAATCAACCAATCTTACCTAAATTACAACTCTGCATAAAAAAAGCTAAAAAAATATATTTTATAGTTTCTTTTATTAGAGATAGTGGTATGAAGCTTCTTATAAAAACGATTAAAGAAGCATCATTAGAAGGTAAAGAGATTAAGATAATTACTAGTAACTATCTAAATATTACTGAACCAAATGCTTTATATAGACTCTATGAAATTTTTGAAAAAGATAAAAATATTAGAATATTTAATAATCCAAAGATATCCTTTCATCCTAAAACATATATCTTTGAATATGAAAATGGTGATGGGGAAGTCTTGGTTGGTTCATCTAATATATCCTATTCTGCTCTTATGAGTGGAGTAGAGTGGAACTATGCCTTTAAAAAAAGTTCTCATGAAATAGAGTATTTACAATTTTTAAATGAATTTGAAGAATTATATGAAAAAAATAGTGTAGTTCTTACTATTGAATGGTTAAGAAAATATGAACAAACATATAGAAAAAATGAAAATATAGTAGATGAAATTTCTCCAAAATTAGATTTAGAACCAATAAAGTTTCAGATACCAGCTCTTTATGAACTTTCAAAAACTAGAGAAGAAGGTCATACAAAAGCAATGGTTACTGTTGCCACTGGATTGGGGAAAACTTATCTAGGAGCTTTTGATTCGCTAGACTATAAAAAAATATTGTTTGTAGCTCATAATATAGAGATTTTAGAACAGGCTAGTACTTCATTTTTAAGTGTACATAAGGATAAAACAGTAAATTTTTTTATCGGAGATAAAAAATCAATAGACGGAGATATTATTTTTGCAAGTATTCAAACTTTAGGAAAGAAAAAATATTTAAATAATGAATATTTTCCTAAAGATCATTTTGATTATATTATAATAGATGAATTTCATCATGCAGATGCTCCTACATATAGGAGATTGATAGATTATTTTGAACCTAAATTTTTATTAGGTTTAACAGCTACTCCAGACAGGTCAGATAATGGGGATATATATAAAATTTGTGATTATAATATCGCCTATGAATGTAATTTTAGAACTGGAATAAATAATGGATGGCTAGTTCCATTTGAGTATTATGGAATCTATGATGATGTAGATTATAGTTCTATCCCTTGGAGAAGTGGAAAATATGATTTAGAAGCGTTAGAGAATAAGTTGATGATCGAAGAGAGAAGTGCAGAGATATTAAAAAAATATAAAACTTATTCTAAAAACAAGGTCATTGGATTTTGTGCCAGTGTAAAGCATGCTAAATATATGGAAGAATATTTTTTGAAAAATAAAATAAAATGTGCAACTATTTTAGGAGAAACTTCTAAAAATGAAAGAGCTCAAATAATTAAAGATTTTAGAAATGGAAATTTAAAATTAATTTTTGTAGTAGATGTATTCAATGAAGGAGTAGACATTCCAGATATAGAAACTGTTATGTTTTTAAGACCTACAACTTCTTATACAATATTTATTCAACAGCTAGGTAGAGGTCTTAGAACCAACGAGGGAAAGAATAAATTAAGAGTCTTAGACTTTGTAGGAAACTATAAGGGAAGCCGTTGGAAACCTTTATTTTTGACAGGAAACTATAATCCGAAGAACCCTAAGCAAAAACCAACTTCTGCAATTGATATGGATCTACCTCAGGGTTGTCATGCAAATTTTGATTTAAAACTGATTGATTATCTAGAAAAAGAAAAAGTTAGAAAAGAACCACTAAAAGATAAGTTGATTTATGAATTTATTAGAGTAGAAACTGAGTTGAATAGAGTTCCCTCTATGATGGATATAGAAGTACATGGAAAGTATCCTGTAGAGATCTATGTTAAAACTTTTAAGTCTTGGTTAGAATTTTTAATAGAAATAAAAAGGGCTAGTGCTAGTGATTTAAAAATTTGGGAAGATGATACAGTTAGAGAATTTTTTATATTTTTAGAAAAAACTCTTATGTCTAAATCTTATAAGATACCAACATTATTAAGTTTTATTAAAGAAGATCAAGTAATAGATGAAGTTTCTTCAATAACCATTGGAGAAAATTCTTCAGAATTTTATTCTCATAAATTACACAAAAAAGATTTAAACAATAAAAAACATAAAAATTTGGAAACTTGGAAGGCTAAAGATTTTGAAAAATTAGCAGTAGAAAATCCTATTAAATTTTTATCTAAGAGTAGTAATCAATTTTTTGATTATGATAAAGATAAAAAAACATTTTATCTTAATAAAAAAATCTCTGAAATGCTAAGCTCAGATAAAGAAATTATTGGAAAAATGAAGGATAGATTAGAATATAGAAAAGTGAGTTATTTTAAACGAAAATATGGGGAGGATTAATGTCAGTAGGATTTTATAATGAAAATGCAGTAGGATTTTTTGATAATACTGTAGGAGCAGATATGGGTGAAACTTATGAAATATTCAATAGTTATTTAAAAAAAGGAGCTACAATTTTAGATTTAGGGTGTGGTAGTGGAAGAGATTCACGTTATTTTTCTAACTATGGTTATGAAGTTATATCAGTTGATTATTCAGATGAGATGGTAAAGATGGCAGGAGAATTTTTAAATAAAGAAGTTATTAAAATAGATATGCGTCAAATGGATTTCAAAGATAAATTTGATGGGATTTGGGCTTGTGCTTCAGTTCTTCATATAAAAAAAAATGAGATGGCAAAAGTTTTAAAAAATTCGTACTGTGCTCTCAAAGATAGTGGGATTATGTATATGAGTTTTAAATATGGAGAGGGAGAAATTCAAAGTAAAGGAAGACATTTTTCTAACTACAAAGAAGATACTTTTACAAAACTTTTGGATTCTTTAGATCTTTTTAAAATTGAGAAATTTTGGAAAACAGAAGATGTAAGACCAGATAGAAAAAATGAGTTTTGGCTCAATGTGATAGTTAAAAAAAAGTAGCCTTTTGGCTACTTATTTTAATTTAGACTTAAAATAATTGATTGATATTACTTTAATTATCTTAATATTATTTAGTTATAAATTATCTTAATAATAATTTATTCTGTTTTCTGCATTTTCACAGAATTTATTTATAAAGTTTCTATTATGTCTTATTTGTTCATTTTGTTTTAAAAATAATTCAAATATTTCTTTTTGAACATATACTTTAGAATCATTAGATTTTTTTAAAGTTTCTGTCTCATTACTAATTTTTTCATAGACAAGGGTTTTTTCACATGATTTTGCTAGTTTATTTATAAACTTTAAATTATCCCATAAACTATCATCCATCTTATCAAAAATTATCTCCATTTTTTTAACACTTATATTCTTTTCATATTTTTGACCAATTGAATTAAGACCACTTTTATGATTACGGATACTATAGCTATATATATCCTCAACAGTTTTTAACTTTTCAACGATCTCAATTAAAAATGTTTGATTTGAAAAAAGTCTCTTATCTACATATTTTAAAATTATTTTAAATAAATTATCATCTATTTGTTTTTTTTCTCCAGATATAGAAATATTTAGATTATCACAGTTTTTATATTTTATTTTCTCTATGATTTCATCTAAAACTATCAACACTTTTTTTTTGGAATTTAACCTTTCTTTGAGACTCTTATTTAAGATATTTGTCAAAGTTGTAGACTCTATAGTCTTATATTTTATTTTGGGAGCACGGCTAGTAAATTTTTTTAAAAAATTATTATCTGTTTCAGCTACAACTTTATGCTCTCTGATTTCATTTAAAAGTTTTTCCATTTTTCCTCCATTTTTCTTTTCCATAGCATTTTTTAATTTTTTAAAATGTTTTTTTTAGAATAAAAAATAAAAATGTTTAAGTATTTTAAGTATATAGTATATAACATATCGGAATAGATTAATAGTCTATTGAGTATAAATAATATAATAAAATAAAAAATAATAAAAAAACACGGTTCTCCGTGTTTAATTAAAAGTAGATTTAGAAATTAAGTGGAGCTAATCTATATGTTTCTCTAACTGTAGTACCTTCAAGCACTAATTCTGAGTTTGTAAACTTTACTACTGTTCCTGTTACAATCTTTTCCTTACCTTTAAAACTTTTTACGATGAAGGCATTGTTTTCTTTTTTAAAAGAAATCATATTTTCCATAATTACTTTTGTTCCGTTTACTTCTTTAAATAATAATTTCATTTTTATTCCCCCTAATATTTTATTTATACACATATAATATATTATTTGTTTGATAAAGTCAACAATTATTTATTTTATTTATGATTGTATACTGAGTGTATATTATTTATATATGAATTTTGTTAAAATGTGTATCCTAATAACACATTTTATATTGAATGTAAACTTTGGAATCGAAAAATAATGTTGTTTATATATGTATTAAATTTATATTATATAAAAAAAGAATAGTTTATTTTTGATGTGAGATATTTAAGTAATTTAAAAAAATAAAAAAGATGATCTTCTAAATTACAAAGGTCATCTTTTTTTGTTAATTCTATTTTGAATATAAAATTTTATTTTTTCCCGAGGTCTTTGCTTGATACATTAGGTCATCAACTAATTTTATAGCTTCTTTATATGTAAAATTTTTAGCTTCTTCATAATTAAGCTGAGTTAATCCAGCACTGAAAGTAATTTTAAAGTCTCTTTTCTCCCAAAGAGCTGAGTTTAAACTTTTCTTTATTCTTGCTAAGATTCCATAACTTTTTTTTAATGGTGTATTAGGGAAAATAATTATAAACTCTTCCCCTCCTATTCTTCCAAAAAGATCGGTTTCTCTAATATTTTTAGTAATTATATTTGAAAATTTAATAAGAACTTCGTCACCAAAAAGATGACCAAAACTATCATTTACTTTTTTAAAATCATCTATATCAAGGAGAGCCATAGAAAAACAATAATTGTTATAAGCTGTTAAAAATATTTCATTTTTAATTTGGTCAATTATATATTTTCTGTTATATATTTTTGTAAGTTCATCTTTTAAGGATATCTCAATAAGATTTTTTTCTAAATTTTTTCTCTCAGTTATGTCGCGCATAAATACTATGAATCTTTTTTCTCCATCTATATTAATATATTTTGAATTTATTTCTGTATGAAAAAGAGTTCCATCTTTTTTTTTGTTTATTCTTTCTATAAAATCCTTATCTGTAGCCATATCATCAGGAATTATTTTTGGAAAAGTATGAATAAGTTCATAAGGAATTAGATCTTTTACATTGAGATTTAACATCTCTTCCTTAGTATAACCAAATATCTCATGACCACTAAGATTACAATCTAAAATATTTCCATACTGATCTTCTATATATATTCCGTCTAAAGAAAGATCTAATAGATTTCTATAAATTTTTTCTTTTTTCTTAGTCATATTATTTGATTTTTTTAGAGAACTAATTAATAGAAGTCCAAAAATAATTGCAAAGGTAGAATTTAAAAAACAAAGAAAATGAAATGTTTTATCTTGTAGAAGTCAAACTCCAAAAAACATAAACAGATAATCTAAAATAAGTAGCATAAAAATAAGTTTAATATTGGTCATAAAAATCCCCCCATTTTGAACAAATATCCATATTTTATTTTGTAACAATTTCGATAAAAAATAAAGGGTAAAAAAATTGTAAGTATATGAAAATCATTATATTTTCTAGGAGTTAGTAGATGAAAAAATTAAATCAATATGAACATATATTCATTATTTTACAATAATTAAATTAAAATATTATAAAAATTATCTCTCTAATTCTAATTATATAACATATTTGTATAATTTAAAAGAAGATATTTTAATAATAAAAAAATATTAAAAAAAAATCAAAAAAAATATTAAAAAAAAAGGAATAGTAGAATTATATTAGTAAATATATATAGTCAGGCTAAAATAATTTTTATGGAGGAGATACAATATGGGATGGGACAGATTAAAGAAATTTTTTGCAAAGGAAAAAGAACTAGCAAAGGAAATTAAAGAAGATGTAAAACACATCATGGCAAAGGATAAAAAGGTACCAATGTTTTGTTATCAATGCCAAGAAACTGCAAGAAATACAGGCTGTACAGTAGTAGGAGTCTGTGGAAAGCAACCTGAAACAGCTAATTTACAAGATCTACTTATCTATACCCTAAAAGGAATTGCAATCTTAAGAGAGGGATATCCATTAGGTCATAGAGATGAGTGTAAAATTTGTAAGGGAGTAGACTATTTTATTGTTAACTCACTCTTTATGACAATTACTAATGCAAACTTTGATAATGAAGCTTTTGCAGTAGAGATCAGAAAAGCTCTTGAGATCAGAGAGGGATTAAAAGAGGGTGGCTGTATACCAAAAAGATTAGCTGATCATGATGTACTTACATTTACAGTAGATTCGATGAAAGAGATGCAAGAAAAAGCTCTAAGTGTAGGAGTACTAGCTACTGAAAATGAAGATGTAAGATCTCTTAGAGAACTTGTAGTATATGGACTTAAAGGAGCAGCAGCTTATTATGAACATGCTAACAACTTAGGATACAAAAAGAAAGAAGTTGTAATGTTTATGGAAAAAGCATTGGCTTCTACATTAGATGATAGTTTATCTGTAGATGATCTAGTAGCTTTAGTATTAGAAACTGGTAAATGTGGTGTAGATGCAATGGCTTTACTTGATAGTGCAAACTCTGGAACATTTGGAAATCCTGAGATTACAGAAGTAAATATTGGTGTAGGAACTAATCCAGGAATCTTAGTATCTGGACATGATCTAAACGATATGGTTCAACTACTTGAGCAGACTGAGGGAACTGGTGTAGATATCTATACTCATTCAGAGATGTTACCTACTCATTACTATCCTAAATTGAAAAAATTTAAACACTTAGTAGGAAACTATGGAAATGCATGGTGGAAACAAAAAGAAGAATTTGAAACTTTCAACGGACCAATTATTTTTACAACTAACTGTATAGTACCACCTAAAGCAAAAGCATCTTATGATGGAATGGTATTTACTACAAATGCAGCTGGGTATCCAGGTTGGGAAAGAATTGCAGTAAATGAAGATGGAACAAAAGATTTTTCTAAAGTAATTGAGATGGCTAAAACTTGTAAAGCTCCTACAGAGATTGAAACAGGAACCATCGTAGGTGGATTTGCCCATGAGCAAGTATTTGCATTAGCTGATAAAGTAGTAGATGCAGTGAAATCTGGAGCAATAAAAAAATTCTTCGTTATGGCAGGTTGTGACGGAAGAATGAAATCAAGAGATTATTATACAGAGTTTGCTGAAAAATTACCAAAAGATACAGTTATCTTAACAGCAGGTTGTGCAAAATTTAGATATAATAAATTAAACTTAGGAGATATCGGTGGAATTCCTAGAGTTTTAGATGCAGGACAATGTAATGATTCTTACTCTTTAGCTCTTATAGCTCTTAAATTAAAAGAAGTATTTGAGTTAGAAGATGTAAACGATCTACCAATTGCATATAATATTGCATGGTATGAACAAAAAGCAGTAATTGTTTTATTAGCTTTATTATACTTAGGAGTAAAAAATATTCATTTAGGACCAACATTACCAGGATTTTTATCTCCAGCAGTGGCTGACGTATTAGTTAAAAACTTTGGAATAGCAGGAATTGGATCTGTAGATGATGATATTAAATTATTTATGGGTGAATAATTAGGATCTAAAACAAAAAAGGCAAATAAATTTAATTTATTTGCTTTTTTTTATTGCGTTATTTTGATTTTAAGATTATAATTAAAATATACTTAAGAATAAAATTATTAAAAAAATTTTAAAATTATTTAAAGGAAAATCAATTAATTTGTTATATAGTATTAATTAGAATATAATTTGGGGTGATTACAATGGAATACAAAGCAAATTTAAAGTTAGATCTAAAGGAATTAGAGGTAGTTAGAACATTATTAGAGATTGAGATTAAAAATAATAAGCTCAGAATCGATGATTTAAATGAGTTAGATTACAATGTTCTCTTAAAAAAATTATTGAAAAAAATTCAAATTGGAGAAGTTAATATTTTAGAAGATTCTTTAGAAGATTTTTTAGTTGAATAAGATAAATTTTTAAAGATATGATTATCTAATATATTAGATAA
>DDQV01000002.1 GCA_002342785.1 Fusobacteriaceae bacterium UBA2433
AGAGAAGAGTTAATTTAGAAAAACATTATTATATAGTTTTGAATGTTTAACCTAAAAGGTAATAAATATTTAAAAGAAAGTAAGCTTGGTAAGAAAAGCTACGGGGGTACACCTGGTCACATTCCGAACCCAGAAGTTAAGTCCGTAAACGCCGAAAGTACTTAGGGGGCAGCCCCTTGGGAGGATAGGAACTTGTCAAGTCTTTTTTTATTTTTTGAAAACTTTTTTATGTATGTTTTTTTATTTAATAAAAAAATCATAGTGAAAGAGTAAAGAAAAAAGAAGGCGACTCATAAGTAGATTTTCTACTTGAGTACCTTCTTTTTTTTAATATATGTTTTTAATAAATTTAATAAAAATTCTTTTAATTTTACCAAAGAAGAGATCATTTTTGATAATCTCTTCAGGTTATGTGCGATGGAGATTAATCCCCATTCAATATTTACCTTTTCCATCGCCCTTAAGAGGAATCTTCTGAACGCACCATTGCCTTTGATCAATCCAAAAACAGCTTCTACGTCTGCGCAACGACGCTTACGTAATTTAGTGCTTTTTTCTGAGCAAAGGTTTACACGGGCTATTCTTTTGTATTCTTCCAGAGGCTCATTCACTCCCAATAGTCTACTAAATTGACCTCTACTACATTTACTTTTCATCATATAGTCATAACAATTGTCATACTTGTAATATTTAATTTCCTGTAAATATTCATTTTCTATTTTTTGTTTTTTTGTGTATTGATACGTTAATCTTTCTCCATTTGGACATATATATTCATCTATTTTGCTGCCATATATGAATGAGTTTTTATTCCATATTTTTGTTTTTTTTCCTTTAATATCTCTAAACCAAGTATTGTATTTAACATAAGTTCCTAATTCTTTCTCTTTTAAATAGCTATAATTTTCATGGTTTCTATAACCTGCATCTGCAATAATATTTTTTGATAATTTTTCAATTTGAGATTCTAAGGGATTTAAATGTGGAATTAAAATCGTTGAATCTGAAGGTTCTTGATGAATTGTATATTCTAGAATAAATTGATTTTTTGTCCCTATTTGAATATTATATCCTAGTTTTAAATGCCCATTTTTCATATAATCTTCTTTCATTCTCATAAAAGTAGCATCATGATTAGTCTTAGAAAAGCTATTTCTCTTTCCTGCGATTTATATATATTCTTCATATTTCTTAGCTCTAGATGAATAGTCATCATCTAAAATTTTCTTTTTTTTCTTTAATTTTTTATCATCATTGAAATGTTTATTGATATTTTCGCTTAAATCTTTTGATGGTATTTCTCTGCCTTGATATTTTTCAATAAGCGCACTTATATCTATAGAATCAATAATATCATTGACCACCCTAATAATATGATTTTCGGGAATTAAAGTCATTATACTAGATGGTAATACCATCTGTTTTTGGTTATAGTCTCTAAAAATAATATTCTTCTTCATAATTATTTATATATCTCAAAAAAGCGAAAAGGGCAACCCTTTTGGGTCCCCCTCTTTTGTATAATATATTAGCAGTTTGTTTTTTCTACTACGATATATTCCTTTTCTTCTAATATAACAATTGCTTTTTCTATCTTAGTATCATTTACTAAGATAATTGGTCCTGTACAACCCATTCCTGCCTCTGCATAGATTCCACTTCTCATAAGTTCTAATGCTGCATCATCTAAATCCATAATATCTATTCCTGATATTTGTGCTGTCACTACTTCTTTTTTTGGTTTTATAAATTCTTTTATCGGTTTCTTAGGTATTTCAATAAAACTAGCTAAGATATCTTCATATCCAGCTTTTTTTATCATCTCATATTCCTTGCTTACTATTGCAGCAAGATCATTTTTCCCTAATAAAGCGGCGTATTTTATTGCTCCTTCTACTACAGGTACTCCTGAAGCTCTAGATAAAATTAATATAGTTCTTTTCATATCAAATGATACTCCAGGACCATATCCATATCCAGTTGCTTCATAAGAACCACCTGTAGAAAAAGAAGAAAACATCTTCATAAGAATATTTCCTGTTAAACTGTCTGTTACCATTACATCTGATGATCCCATTAAAAGGTCATTTCCTCTCATGATTGTTCCACCATCTGCTCTTTTAGATTCACCAAAATTAATTGTATAACCATTATTAGCTAGTTTTCTAAGAGATCTTTCCACAGCTCTAGAGCTATCTACATTTAATATTCCAAGACTAGGATTAGTTATCCCAACTGCTTTTGCTGTTGCTATTCCGTAAAGAGCATTTTTAAACATAGCTTCTGTTCTGTTAGTAGCTGATGTTCCTGTTGTAGTTCCGAGTAGCATATCATTTCCAAATGCAGGAGTTACTACTCTACCTATTGTAGAAGTTCCGATAGGAAAACTATAGTGCATAGTTACAGCTGAATTAATTTCTTTTGAGTCGATTAATTCTTCCATTTTTTCATGGGCTTCTTCTTCTGTATTAGCTTCTACAATTTTTAAAGTTGTCTCTACTTTAGGTCCGATTAAAACCACATCGAAATTACCACTTAAAGAAGCTTTTTCTGCTCCTCTAACGATGTTTTCTATTCCGTGTTCACTACCAATTGTAGTTATTCCAACACATATTTTTTTACCAAATGTCCCTGTTTCCATGGCATTTGCAATATCTAAAAAGCTTTCACCTATCATTTTTTTAATATCTAAAGACATAAAAAATTCCCCCTTAACTTAAGAATTGAGAGGCAAAGTTTTTCATAGCTTCTGCAATCATCTTATTGACTTCATCTTTAGAAACTTTTCCTGCTTCCTCTGTGATACCTGTGTTTCTTTCTACCATGATAGATACACCATCAAATAAGTTAGTCATTCTACCTAAAAATAATGATCCTTTTCCTATTACCATAATTCTGTTTAATTTCCCTGTAGTTAATTCACTCATAGCAAACCCTAAATAAGGTACTCCTGAAGGGATATGACCTTGAGTAGGTGCCCATCCAACCATTCCGTTATTTATAACAAAATCTTTCATAGCTTTTTTTTCAATATGTCCTTTTTTAACTCCACAAGCTCCGATCATCTTGTAATTTCCTTCTGGCACATCTCCTGCTCCTGCTGGTTTTGTAACATCTGGATTTTGCATCTCTACTGAATATTTGTCTACATCTGTAATTTTTAATCCAGCTCTTTCTAATGGCTCGATTACTAATGATGAGATAACTGCTTGAGGTGAAGACCCTGTCCCTACAGTATGTCTACCTACAAAATCAGTATTAAATATTGGACTAACCCCATCATTTTCAGAGATTAATACAGCGAATGCTCCTAATGTATCTTCTAATATAGGAAATCCTTTTTTCATATGGTCTTTACCGTTCATTCCTAATTTTGCCGATGCTCCACCTGCAACAATAACAACATTTTTATATGTTCTAGCTTTTACTAATGATGCTGCACTGATTAAAGAATGAGTGGGTGCTGCGCAAAATCCTCTAAGGTCTGAACCAGTTGCATTTATTGCTCCTACTGCTTCTGCAATAGCTTTAGCGAAGTTTCCTCCACCTCTTTGATTCATATCTCCACAAGCTTCTTCTGAACATTCGATTACATAATCGATAGTTATAGGGTCTATATTATTTCTTGCAATTAAGTTTTTAAATGCTAAGATTCCAGATGCTTTTACAACTAAGTTTTCAAATATTACATGTGAACTTAAATTAGTATCTACGTCATGAGCTCTTTTTACACATCCAACTAATTTATCTTCATGGTAAAGTCCTTCTGCTCCCTCTTCGTTTACTAAAGCTTCAATTACAAAAAATTCATAACTTTTCTTTAAGTGAGATTCGTCAGCTTCTGAATAAAATTCATAGTTTCTATATACTTCTAAAGCGTCAGCTAAGAATGTTTCTTCTAATAATACTAAATCAAAGACATCAGCTAATTTAATCATTAAGATAAATTCTTTTTGAGCTAAGATCTCTCCAAATTTACCTTTGTTTGTAGCACCTTCAATATTTTTTCCTACGAATGGCATTCCAACTTCTTTTAACTCAGTAGGAGTCATATTTCCAATATATGTTTGGTTAGGTCCATAGTTTACTACTTCTTCATAAGTTCTATAGTTAGCTCTAATATTTTTTAAATATTCAGAATCTGGATTAGTATGTTTTTCAACTGTTTGTGTAGTTCCGTTGTGTAAGATCATATCTGGAGTATGTACTAAACAATATGCTGCTCCTTTTAAAACTGCAAAATTCATCTTTTATTCCTCCGGTTTTTATTATATATATCTAATTATTAAAAAATAAAGAAAAGAGACAATAACTCTTCTCCTTATTTAGGTTTAATTATTCAAAAACTGTTTGATTAGTAACTTTAGTAGTTAAAGCATTTAATGCTTTTAATACAATACTTTTTCTCAATTTTAATTCATCCTCTGCATTTAGAGCAGGATTTCCAAATGGATGTGGAATTGCTATTGCTGGAACTATTCTGTTTGCTCCTACTGTTAGAGAAATAGGAACTACAGTACAAATATGCACTACAGGAATTCCAGTTTTTTCTATTTCTTTTACCATCGTTGCACCGCAACGAGTACAAGTACCTCATGTAGAAGTTAGGATTACTCCATCTACTCCTGCAGCAACTAGTTCTTTTGCGAATTCATCTGCAAATGCTTTAGAGTTCTTTACTGAAGTTCCGTTTCCTGTAGTAGAATAATAGTAAGGATGGATAGAACCAATAATACCTTCTGCTTCTAATGCTTTTAAAGCATCAGTAGGAACTACTACATTTGGATTATGGTTAGCATATGTAGGATCATATCCTCCATGAGCAGTTTGACCCATGTTATCTAACTCATATTTACCATATTTTGAAGCTGATGAAGATTCTATTCTGTCAGGGTTTCCTGTAGGAACTATTCCACCAGAAGTAACTAATGCTATTTTAGCTTTTGATAAATCTACGATTGCTTTTCCAGGTTTGACATGATCAAAAATTGGCATTGGATATTCAGTTACAAATTCATTTCCTTTTAATTTTTTTACTAACATGTCTATTGCTCTTTCAGCACCAATTTTTTCAGCAAAATAATTTTTTCTTATTCCTCTTTCTAAGTATCCTTCTTCAGCTGGAGATCCAATAGTTTCATTTTTAGCTAGTTTTAAAGCAAATTTTGCTAATGGCTTTATAGCTTTTCTCATTCCTGCTGCTGAGTTAGTTGTAGAAATAATATAAAGATCTTTTTTATACATGTCTGCACCTGGATTTTCAACATACATAGCAGTAACTACAGGAATTCCTAATTCCTCTTGTACAGCTTTTGCAACAGTTCCAGCGGCTACTCCATATCTTCCTGCATTAAAAGCAGGTCCTGCGATAAATAAATCAGGTTTTGCAGCTTTTACCATTTCTAATATTACTTTTGTAGCTTCTTCTACATTCTCATTTAAATAAGAATCTCCACAAATTACTGTTCCTACGATTTCTGCTTCTTCACCGAATTGTTTTTGAAGTGCTGTACCAGGACCTATCATTTCATTTTTGAATTCAGGTTTGATATCAGCCTTTTCTTCTCCACCAATTCCGGCAAAGAATTGATTTATATAGTGAACTACTTTTATTTTATTCATTCAAATCCCCCGTAATTAAGACTATTTTATATTATAAGTTTTGATAAATTATTTTTATTGAATTTGTTTCTTTTATTTATATTAATATAGGCTCAAACCTGAGCCATTTGTTCAATGGATTTTTTTGAGAATTATTTAAATTAAAGATTTGGTGTGTGCCTTGCATAGGACACGATTTTCTGAATATGATCTCTTAGTTTTTTAGTTATATTTTTTTACTAATATTTTGGTTTAATTATTATAAGTTTTGCGAGAAATTAAAGGTATTTACAACCCTCTCCTCTGATCTCGTTCATTTCTTCTACGATCTCTTCTACTTCTAATACCATTTCCATCATTCCTACTTGTTCTTCGAAGATATCAGCATCTACTGCATTTTTAAATTGGTCTTCTAATACATGGAATGTAGTTAGTCCTAATTCTATATTAGCTAATACACCTGAGAATGTAGGGTCTCCCATTGTTACTGTTTCTGCAGCTAAGCCAGATGCCTCTGCTTCTGCTGCTCCTAATATAACTACTAAGTTTTCTGGTCCATATTCAGTTGCGAAATCTTTAATTCTTTTTTGATTCTCTAAATCCATTGCTCCTGCAGCCGTTCAGACAAAACATTCTGTAGAAGCAAATATTACCTCTACTGAAGGGATTGTTTCTGCACAAGCTTTAATAGCTTCTCCAGGTACTCCGTCTCTATCTCCTACTATGATTAACTTTTTATTTTCATAATTAAACATGTTTGTCCTCCCAATATTTTAATTTATTTAGTTTTTTTGATTATTTGTATCGAAATTTTATTTATTAAAATTAGTACATTTTAGCTGATAATTTGTTGAACCCTAATTCGTTTGTTGCACCAGTAATTATTTGTAATTCTGCCATGATGCTTCCATCAGGTCTTAATGAACCGTCAAATCCACCAGCTACTGTATCTGTATAATCTAACATTCCGATGATTCTTTTCATTGGAGGTAAGATTATTATTTCATTGGCGTTTCCACCAGTTACTACTGCGTCGGCGGCTACGTCTGCATCTGCTAATGATTGAGATGATCCATCACGACCTGCATATTCATCAGTAACAATAACTGTTTTAACACCTTGAGCTTCTACTTTTTTACAGTTCATAATTAAATCAGTATCAGGATTTCCAAAACCTTCTTGAGAAATTACCACACCATCTAATCCTAAATATTTAGTAAATTTAGCTGTCCAGTCAGATGATCTTTCTTTATCTGCTAAGTATACATTTTCATTAGTAATGATGATTCCCATGAAGTTGATTTCTTTTCCATGTTGTTTGTATAAGTTTTTGATGATTGGGTTATTTAAGTGATGGTAACTTGTATTTTTGTCACAAGCTGATACACAGTTTCCACTTAATATCGCTCCATCCATAACTTCAGTTGGATATAAGATAGTTGGTACTATTTTCTTAGCATCTACACCATATACATAAGTATCGTGTAAAAGACCTTGAGTTTGTAGCATGTATACATAAGCTACTTTTGGTAACTCAGGATATTCGTTAGCTTGTTCTAATAAAGGTTTAGTTTCAAATACTTCGATATTATCAGGAGTAACATTTTCTCCTAATTTACCTAAGTATGTGGCAATTTTTAATCCAGCAATTCTAGTTGCTGCTTCATAAGCATAAGAGTCGATTCCTTTTTTAGCTTCAATAACCATACATAAATTATTTAACTTTGAAAAAGGTGTATATTCTGCTCCAATACCAGTCATGTCAATAATTCCTTCTTGGAATCCAACAATTTTACCACAAGTTATTACAGCAGCTCCTTTTAATACATGAGTTCTACCTTCACCAACTGTTTTTACCTTTGAGATCATTCCAGGGAAAATACCAGCTTCTCCTCCAACTTTTACTCTAGGCTCAATTACATCTTTAACAGGTGTAATTCTGATTTCTTCTCCAGGTTTTGCTAATTCAAGTTTAACATCAATGATTCTGTCATCCTCTAAAACAATTGCCTTAATTTCTTCCGCGTTTACATGTAAAACACCATTTTCTACTTTTGAGACATCTGCAAATTTTATATCTGAAATATTAATTTCTCCTAATTCTAAACGCAAATATCACACCCCCTTGTATTATTATAATAAAACTACGATTATTATTTGATGTTTTCAACTAACATATTTTCAATGTTCTTAGCTGTTGCATCATCTTTTGTTAATTCTGCTACTTTTGCTCCATCTTTATATAAAGTAATTGTAGGTAATCCTAATACTTTTTGCTTTATTGCCATTCTTCTTGCTTTACTTGTGTTTAATTTTACAAATTTAGCTTTGTCAGCATGTTTTTCTGAGATTATTTCTAATTCAGGTAATAATGCTTGGCATGGTACACACCCGTCACTATAATAATCTACTAATACATAACCTTCTGCATTCAACACTTCTTCTTCGAATGTTCCTTTGTCTACGATTAACATAAATTGATCCTCCTTAAAATTTTTCTTCCATATATTTTTCAGCTAACGTTGCCGCGATTGCTCCATCAGCAGTTGCTGTTACTACTTGTCTAAGTGCTTTAGGTCTTATATCTCCCGCTGCAAATACTCCTTCTATATTAGTTTTCATATTTTCATCTGTTTTAATATATCCCCAATTATCCATTTCTACATGACCTTTAAATATATCTGAATGAGGTACATAACCAACAAATGCGAATAATCCAAATGTTCCATCTTCTTCATCGGCGTGATACTCTGTTAGTTCACCAGTTTTAACATTTTTAAAAACTGCTGTTTCCAAAATTCCGTCTCCCTTTAATTCTTCTACTACTGAATTCCACATAAAGTGCATCTTATCATTTGCAAAAGCCTTTTCTTGTATAGATTTAGCTGCTCTTAATTCTTCTCTTCTATGAACAACAGTTACTTTTCTTGCAAATTTAGTTAGATACATTGCTTCTTCAACTGCTGTGTCTCCTCCTCCAATTACGAATACTTCAAAATCTTCAAAGAAATCTGCATCACATGTAGCACAGTATGAAACGCCTTTACCAGTAAGTTCGATTTCTCCTGGACAACCTATTTTTCTAGGTGTAGCTCCAGTTGCAATGATTACTGCTTTAGCTTGATATTCTTCCTTTTCACCTTTGATGATTTTGATGTCACTTGTGAAATCTACATCGATTATATCGTCAGATTTTATTTCAGCACCAAATTCTACTACTTGTTCTACCATTCTAGCGATTAGAGATGGTCCTGTAGCTTCTCTTATAGAACCAGGATAGTTTGCTACTTCATGAGTTATAACAATCTGTCCACCAGTTTTACTTTTTTCTAGTACCAATGTAGACAACTTTGATCTTCCTGCATATAGAGCTGCTGATAATCCTGCAGGTCCTGCCCCAATTATTATAAGGTCGTATATTTTTGACATTGTATCCTCCTAGTATTTTTATTTAATTAACTGATGTTTCGCGG
>DDQV01000005.1 GCA_002342785.1 Fusobacteriaceae bacterium UBA2433
TATATTGACATAAGACCAATCTGATTTCTATGAGGAGCAAAATAATAAAATTAATTTAACTAAAAAGATACAATTAATCATAAAAGAGTTAAATAAAAAAGTATTAATCCAAGAAATTGAAAAGAATCAAAGTTCATATTTAATTTATTTAAAAATGATTAATAACTTAGAAAAAAACAAAGAGAAAAGAAACAATTTAACTTTTGAGTTAAATACAATAGAAGAATTAATAAAAACGGACAAAATTGTTAGTTTTTTAAAATTAAAAAAACTTGAAATTGAGAATATTAATTTTTTTGAGGAATTACAAGAAACTTTGAAATCAGATGAAGTCCAAATAAATGAATTAGAAAATTTTAAAAATACAATAGGAGAATTAACATCAAAGTTTTATTTATCTTCAAGAGCTCTATTATTAGAAAATAAAGATTTAGTGGCTTGCCCTCTTTGCGATAAAGGAAAATTTGATAGTGATAAAGCATTATTAGACCTTGAAAAAAGATTAAAAATTGACGCTACTCCTCAAATGATTAGAATCGAAAAAAATCTTAATGAATTGAACGAAAACAAGACTATTATCGAAGAAAAAATTAAAATTATTAAAGAATTATTTAATAAAAAATTAAACCTTTATAAAAAGAAACTTGAAAACGAGTTAGATGAAGTAAATAATTTTTTTATTAACTTAAAAAAAGAAGAAGAAAAATACATAGTTGTTAAAAATAGTTTAAATAAACTCTACATAAAGTATGACGATTTTATAAATTTAGTTAAAACAAATAGTGATTTTCTATTGAAAAATATGGAAAAAGAAAAAATTGAGTATGAAAAAGAGCTCAATGAATTACTAGAAATTATCGATTTTGAAAAAGTTAATGAATATAATGAATTACTAGGTAGCTCCATAACCAAAGAAATTTTAGAAAATAATATTAAAACTCAATTACACGAGAAAGAAAAATACGAAAATATATTTCAGAACATAATTTCATTAAAAGAATATTTCAGAGATAATTCTAATTTTAAAGAACTGAAAACATATGAAAATCAACTATTTAATGATAATAAAAATAAAAAAATTTTAGAGATAGCAAAAGATGATTTTGAAAAATTATGTTCTGGAATAGATACTTATATTTATAATGCAATTGAAAATAAAAGTAAAAACTATGAAGAAGTAATATCAAGATTTTATAAATACCTTAACCCTCATGAAAATTTTAATAGTTTAAAAATAAAACTTAAAAAAAATGATTCCCAAAACAATAATTTTAGGTTTGAAATTTACAATGATAATATGAAAGGTAAAGTAGTCAGCCCTGCTTATATATTTAGTTCAGCCCAAAATAATGTTTTAGCCATTGCAATTTTTTTAAGTTTTGCTTTAGATTCTAAATGGTCAAAATTAGAGACAATTTTTTTAGATGATCCTATACAAAATATGGATGATATAAATATTTATGCTTTTACGGATTTAATAAAAAAAATATCTGAAAAAAGCAAGTATTTTTATCAACTCACGATGACAGGGTTATGGAATTCATGAAAATGAAATTTGGGGAAGAAAATATACAAATAATAGAGGTTAATGGATACGGGAAGATTAATGATTAACAAATAAGTCCTAGAGTACAAGCTAGTGGGAGAGTTATAACCAAACTAAATAAATTTATGGTATAGTATAAGTGAATTTAATATAGTTTTATTTATATAACTTATGAGGTTAAAAACGGCACTTACTAGTGTACTTGAACCCCCAGAAACTAAAAAAAGATCCTAAAAAATTAGGATCTTTTTTAATTACCTTAAAGTTAGAAATTAAATCAAATTATATAATAAAAATTCTACCTAAAATAGTGATTCTGTGGGGACAGTTTGGGGACAAAAAATAATTCCTTTAAAAAAATGCGTAAAATATTGATATTAAACATCAATAAAAACGGGGGTTTAATGAATAGGATTAAGTTTAAATAACTCCTATTAGGTGCACCATTTAAAATTAATCTCAAAACTGATTTTAAGAGCAGTTTTTTTATTTATCTATAGTAATTTTTACTGTAGAAAAATATATATCCTTTTAAAAAACAAAATTATCAGCAAAAAACAACGTATCATCGCATCTAGGTGTTAAAAAAAGAGTCCACAAATATTTCCCTTTCAGGAAGAAATTTATGGACTCTAGGTCTCGCTTATTCATTTTCTATATTTTACCATATTTCAGTGGTATCTTCATCTAAGATAAAGTCTATAGAAAATTTCTTTTTATTAATACAAAAAATATTAATAATTTATCAACCCATTATAGTAAAATTAATTTTTCTAAGATACATTTCTTGTAATTCCAATAAATAAGGGTAACTTAGTAATATAATAAATGCTGTAATAATAATACATATACAGCCTCTAATAAATAAATTTTTAATCTTATTTCTTAATAATAAACTCAATAGTACTATAATTATAATAGCAACTGAAATAGGAATCCAAAATAATAATCCAATAAAACACATAGCATCAAATATTTCTTTTAACATCAGCTCTCCTTTTTATCTTCTTTATATTTATTTTAATTCTTTTTATAACGTTTCTTCTATTATAAAATATTTTTTTGTGATTAATCAATCCAAAACAATAATAAAAAATGTGCTATACTTACAGACCACTTTTTATTTATAATTTACTTACTTGCTATTTCGTCAAAATAGCCATAATTAAGCATTAAATTGACTACTTTCAGATTCTTTACCTTCTCATTTGATATCTTATCTATTCTTTTATTTGCTATACTACTGCATAATAGCAACTTGTTATTTTAGGTTATATAACGTCTTATGGGTACACTTTGAGTTCTTACATGCAAAGGTCCATGTAACTCCATTTGATTTAAAATTAGTTCTTCCTCTGATCTCCAGCCACCCATCTTTCTCTTTTGCTAACTTGGTTCCACACTTCTCACATACTATCCATTTTTCCATAAATCACTCCTCTATTTCCTATGACACATAAACTCAAAACCTTGGACACGCCCTAGCCCAATAATACCAATGAGGTGTCCAAGGTCCATTTTGGCTCAACATTCTATTCTTAGTGAGCTCGAGCCGTTTTCTTAATCTCGTTTGTTTAACTGTCAACCTTGGACACTTTTTTGAACCTATACTTAACTAAGTTAATCATTCAGTAGCCCTTCTCAATCCCAATAGTACCAATGGTCAAAAATGACTTTACTGGCCTAAATGGGTGTCCAAGCAAAAATCACCTCTATGGTGCATAAAACCCCTACTTAATGTAAAATCTACTGTTTATACGTTTAAGCTTAATTTTATTAGGGTTGATCAAATATCAAAAACTACGGCATTTGGTGTCCAAGCTTACCTTGGAAACGGCTAAAATGCTGTTTATATACTTATAGGTATTTTTTTGATATCTTTTTAGCTTTTTTCTTCCTTTCTTCCAGTGATCTTCTTTTATATATTTCCAAAGTTTCTATTCCTTTATGTCCCAAATTTTCAGCAATAGTTTGAAGATCTGTTCCTGCTTCAATTTCAGATATAGTATATGCATGTCTAAAATTATGTGGAAAACACTTTTCCCTTTTTACCTTTGCTTTTTGCCCATACTTCTTTACAAAATCTATTACCCTTCCCCTTGAGATAGCTTTCTTGGTCAGTCTGGATACAAACACAGGTCCCTCTATATTATTATTCTCAATATAGACTTTCAGTTTATTTTTTACTGCAGGAGCTAATATAACAGATCTTGTCTTACCTTTACAAGTTACCTCTATCCATCTTTTCTTTAGATGATCTGTAGTAAGAGATAACCCCTCTGATACTCTCATCCCTGTAGTTACTAGCAATAGGATTAACAGATAATCTCTTTCATTCTTTTCCTTTGCTGCTGCTAATATTCTATTTATTTCTTTAGTCGTCAATTCTTTACCATAGTAGATATCTCTAATTATGTATTTAATCTCTGGGACCTTTACATCAATTCCCTTGAATTTAAAATAGTTTCTTAATATAGCAAAGTAACTAGATACTGTTCTGATGGATACTTTTCTTTCCTCCATCAAATATATTTTAAATTCATTTATAATGGTCCTGGTTATTTCTCTATCACCTAAAAAATTATTAAATATAGTTACATCCTTGAAATAGATATCAACAGTGGCTTTGGTATAGTTGTTTTCTAAGTATTTTTTGTATTGTCTCATAAAAAACACCTCCTATAGGAGTTTTAACACATAGAGAGACGAAAGTTAAGGGTACAATTTTTTTATTTATGTAGTATACTCTAAGGGAATTAACAATAAATAGAGATATTAGGGGGATTATAATGATTGATTTTAGCAAATTATCAATAACAACTGAACAAAATAAAGTCATTTCACCAAGAGATATTTTTGGTGGTTTAACTAATAAACATTCTAAATATGATTATTTAAGGGATGTACAATCTGAAGTATTAGACAAATGGTTTTTTAATAGAGAAAATAAAGATAATTTAATTAAAATGAATACTGGTAGTGGAAAAACTGTAGTAGGTTTATTAATATTACAAAGCTGTTTAAACGAAAAACCTGGTCCTACTGTGTATGTAGTTCCAGATAAGTATCTAGTCACTCAAGTTTTAAAAGAAGCAGCAAATTTAGGCATTAAAACAACACAAAATGCTCGTTCACTTGATTTTCAAAGAGGGAAATCAATATTAGTAATTAATATCTATGAATTAATAAATGGTAAATCTAAATTTGGAGTTGAAGAAAAGAAAATTAATATCGATAATTTATTAATTGATGATGCACATGCATGCTTAGATACTACCGAAGATCAATTTACTCTAAAAATAAAGAAAGTAAAAGAAAAAGAGAAAGAATTAGATTGTTATAGAGAATTATACGAATTATTAAAAGATGACCTAAAAAACTATTCTGAAATGAAATTACTAGAATTAGAAGAGGGAATAACTTCTACTTACATACAAATACCATTTTGGATTTGGGAAAATAAATTAACTTCAATAAGAAAAACTCTTTTAAAGCATAGAGATGAAGAAGATTTAAAGTACAAATTCCCATTAATTAAAAATGATATTCAATATTGTAATTGTGTTATTGATGCAAACAACATTGAAATTTCTCCTAAATTTTTACCTATTGATATTATTCACAGCTTTAATGACGCTAAAAAAAGAATATTTATGACTGCAACATTATCTGATGATACAATTTTAGCCACACACTTTGGAGTAAACTTGAAAGAAAAGAATATATTAGTTACTCCTAACAAATCAAATGATATAGGTGAAAGAATGATTTTGGCACCTCAAGAATTAAATCCCGATATCACTGATGAAAAAATCAAATCTTATTTAACCTTTTTAGCTGAAAAATACAATGTTGTTGTAATTGTCCCATCTTATGAAAGAGCTAAATTTTGGGAATCTGCAACTAATTCAATATTGCATAGCGAAACTTTTTCTGAAGGAATTAAATCTTTAAAAAACTCTAGTAATGGATTAACAGTTTTAATAAATAGATATAATGGAATTGACTTACCTAAAGATGATTGTCGTGTACTTGTAATTGATGGTCTCCCAGATGTTAGAAGAAAAATAGATAAAATAAAAGAAACTGCTCTTAAAGGTAGCTTTGAAGTTAGAGATCAAATAGTTCAAAAAATTGAGCAAGGTATGGGTCGAGGAATTAGATCTCAAAATGACTACTGTACAGTCTTACTTTTAGGGGAAAAATTATTAAGTTCATTGTATGCCGAAGATGGAATAACAAGACTTTCATCAGCAACAAAATTACAAATACAACTTTCTGAGCTACTTTCTAAACAATTAAGAGGAGCTAGCTTAAGAGAAATAGATAAGACTATTCAACTATGCTTAAATAGAAATGACAATTGGGTAAATGCTCATAGGCAAGCTATCATCACAGGAAACTATGAGGAAAAACTTAATGTTCGAAACAATATAATTTCAGAATTAGCCGCTTTTAATTTTTCAAGGAACGATGACTTTACTAATTGTGAAAAAGAATTACAAAATAAAATAAGCGAAACAAATGATAACCATTATAAAGGTTGGTTAAAGCAAGAATTAGCGTTTTACACTAATAAAGTAGATACAATAAAAGCACAAGAAATTTTAAAATCTTCAAGAAAATTTAATAATCAATTAATGAAACCAATAGAAGGAATTCAATATAGTAAAATTAATTTAAAAAATAATACTCAAGCAAAAAATATAATCAATTATATAGAGGAAAATAATCTTGACATGAACAATTATATTTTAAAAATTAACGGTATTTTATCTGATTTGATTTTTAAACCAGAAACAGCAGAAGAATTTGAAGAAGCACTCAAAGTCATAGGAAACATATTAGGATTCAGTAGTCAACGTCCAGAAAAAGAATATAATGAAGGTCCTGATAATTTATGGCGAGCTTCTAACAATGCTTTCGTTATAGAGTGTAAAAATGGTGTTATTGTTGAATCAATTGGTAAGAATAACTCTAATCAATTAAGCGGTTCTATTGAATGGTTTAATAGAACATATCATGAAGAAAATATTAAAATGACGCCTGTTTTAATCATTCCATATAAATATGAAGAGCGGGATGCTTTTCTTAATAAAAATTCAAGAATTATTGACAAAGAATCCTTAAGTGAGTTAAAAGTAAATATTGTAAAATTTATAAAAGAAATTTCTAATCCAAATAATTTTAAAAATGAGAAGAATATCTTTATTCTTTTAGGAAAATATAAATTAACACCATCAACTATATTAGAAAAATATAGCCAGTCATTTAAAAAAAAATACTAAAAAAAAGCCAGGGAAATTAATTTCCCTGGCTTTTTTTCATTCACTCAATTTCCCATGAAATTCTGAAGTCTCATAGCCTATTTTAAAATAGACCTCCTCCACAATACACACTAACTCTGAGACCAAATCCTCATATTTATGAAACTTCTTCCTCTCCTCCGGTTTAAGGATAGAGTAATCCAGTTCCTCATGGATCCTCTTCATCTCACTATTAATTTTCTTGTAATTCTCATTTGCTAGTAGTGGGCAAAAAGTATCAATAGTTTCCTTCATAGCAGTCATAAATTCATCTTTATCCATTAGGCTACCTCCATTACTAGGTTTACTAGTTCTAGGAATGGCTCCATATAATAGTGAGCCTGAGTTTCCTTTAGGTTCTGAGGATTTATCAAATTTTTCCCATATTTCAATTCTATTATTTTTTTATACTTTTTGATCTTCCCCTTGGAAGAAGTTCTTTTTACTTCTTCTATGATCTTTAACTCAATTAATTTTTTATTGAATGCCATAGCAGAAAATTTTACATTAAATTTCTTTAAAAGGTGAGTCAGGCTGTATGTAGGAGCTTCCTCTACATAATCAGGAAGAAAGTCAGTAGGTAGACCTTTCTTAGATCCATACTTCTGTAGCATAGTTATTTTACCGCTATCAGATAGGCTTAATCTGTCCATGGTGAAATTTAACCAATCTAACTCTGATATTGTAGTGGGAACTTGTGTATCACCTTTTAGGAGCTGAATATACTCTTTTTCCTTTTCAATAAAATACCTTCTAGCCATCTTTCCTTTTTCATTATTTTCAACCATAGCTAACTCTTTGGCCATATCTAATTTTAAGATATAATCATATGATAAATTTTTACCAGTCATAAATTTATGAATCGTAAAATCTAGATTTTCAATAAAACCATATTTTAAAATCCTTCTTTTAATCCAATCCGTAAATTTTTGTTTACTTTCTAAAAATTCCCATAATTCTCTGGCATTTACTAATTGCTCTCCATCTTGGTTCTTTTCCACTTTGATTAGCATTTAGCACCACCTAACTTCATGGCGATCTCTATTGCATCTTTTTCAGTAGTTACATAAAATTTAGCCTCTATACCTTTTAGAGTAACTTTAATCATTCCATTTTCTAATGGTTCCATTCTCATATCTGTACCTCCTATTGAAATTTAGGAGTAAAAATAGTATAATACAATTGGCGGTAGTACTATACTATCTTTACCCACTGATGATTATTAAAATCTAGGTGGGTATTTTATTTTTTGAGGTCTTTTTTTATTAAATCAATAATATATTTTTTTAAAGTAACCCCTTCTGTGGCAACTTTAATTTTGATTTCTTTATAAAGTTCCTCATCCACCTTGAAATTAATAGCTTTCTCCATCTAACCTCACCTCCTATAAAACAAGTTTACTACATTACTACATTGGTAGTCAAATTTATTTTAAAAGTTTTTATGTGTAAATAAAAATCCCCAGTAAAACTGAGGATTAATTTTATTTTTTTATTTTTTTTAAATACTCCATATAAGCACTTTCTAATTTTGTATAAGCTCCATTATAAAGCTCTTCATTATTCCCTATGGTCTTTATCCCTAAACCTTCTAAGTGCCACTCTATATCATCATAAAAGTCTAAAGTTACTGCGTCATGGTTTTCAAAATCACTATACTCTTTAAGAAATTTTTTTGTTTGTCCTTCCATACTATTTATAAATTTTTTTATATCTAAATCCATTATATTTCTCCTTTATAAAATTTATTTTAATTCATAGTTTGAGTTTCTCTATACTCTTGAGCTTCTGCTATTTTAGTTAAATAAAAATCAGAATTATTTTTTCTAGCTTCTTGCTCTATTTCATTCAAAGAAACATTAAAAAATTCTTTTCTAAGATTAACTTTATTTACCCTATGATTAGTAAATTTATTATGTAAGCTTTTTTCTAATGTTGGAGCATCCTCTGAGTAGATCATTGCATGTACATCAAATTTAAATGGAACAGAGGCATCTCCTAATTCTTTAACTCTATCTAAAGGTTCTAGTCTTCTAGTCATTCCTATTTTATAAATATCTTCTCCAAAACTTCCAATATTTGATATGACATATACATGTCCAGCTCTAGTTTGTTCTGCCATGGATTTAGTTCTTTCCATTTTTAATTTAGCCTCTTCCAATTTAGCTTCTAATTCAGCTAATTTTATACTTAATTTATCCAATTCATCTCCATGTGCATTTTTTAATTCTTCTCTAGCTTTTTCAAGAGCAATTAACGCATCTTTTTCTTCTTTTTGTGCTTTAGCTTCTTCTCTAGCAATTTCCCTTCTTACTTTCTCTTCTTCTCTCATAAGTTCTCTTATTTCTCTTTGTTCTTCCTTTTCTTCTTGGAGTTTTTCTTGATATTCAAAAACTAATTTTAATTCTTCAATTTTCAAATTTAAATAACTATCTGTGATTTCAAAATGATTTTTCTCAGCTAATTTATTTAATGTCCCTTGCAATTTTACCAACCTTTCTTCAATCTTATAAACATTATTATATTTAACTTTAGAAATAATTGAATCACATTCTCCATTAAATGCCTTCAGAAGTAATTTTTCATATGCATTTGAATGAACTTTACCTTTTTTAGCACTTCCATTAATCTCCCAACTAGTGCTACATACTGCTGCTTCCTTATCTTTCATCATTTGTTTTTGTTTAAATCTACACTCTTTTAAAAAGTCTAAATATACTCCTGACTTCTCTAAATTATATATTGAACTATAAACTTCAAATTCCTCAACAAATTCAGATGTTTTTAACTCTTCGATACTTTTCTCTAATTTATCTATGTTAGTATCTAAATTTCGAATTTTAGCTAATTTTTTCTCAATACCTTTTTCCAAATTGCTAATATTACTTTTGTGCATTTCTTCTTTTTTAATAAGTGCTTCTACCTTCCCATGCTGTTTTTTTAATTTATTGTACCTAATAAAAAACACTAGAAAAGCTATAAACCAAATATATCCCATTGTAACCCCTCCTAAATTATGTTTACTATCTTGAGTATAGTACATTAAAGAACTTTTGTTAAGTGTTATTAGGGAGTTGATTTTATCTAGATATTGTAGTATAAAATATAGTGGTATTAATTAGAAATATTATTAGGAGGAATAAAAATGTCGAATAAAACTGACAAACTAAGAAAGTTCAAAAAAAATGTTATAAATAGACATCCTTGGGATGAAGAAGAGGGAAGAAAAATAGTAGAAGATTTTTTACAAGTGAGTAAAATAGCAGAAGAATTAAAAACAACAAATGAAAAAGCTTTTATTGTTTTTATGACTTTATTAAAAGATAAGATCTCTCTTATAGAAGATAATATAGAACGAGGCAAAAGAAATCAATAGTTTTATATTTTCTCTAACTTAGAGGTTAAAAACGGCACTTACTCAGGTACCATAATTAAAATTAAAATTTTTATAGAAACTTTATATACAGAGAAAGAGGAGTACTTTGATACTCCTCTTTTCATTTTGTCTCCGAATTTTTCGAATTTTGTCTATGATCATTATTTTATGGTATAATGAAATATATTTCATCTTGGAGGGAAACTATGTATGGATTAACAGAAAAAGAATTTTACAAAATAATAGAGGTTTTAAAAACTTACTCCAAAGAAATAGAATGGGTTAAGAAATAAGTGTTATTTTACTTATAAACTTGAACCCCCATAACATTAATTAAAATCTTTTATAAGGGTGTAAAATTAATCTAGAAGAAGTATTTATAATTCAAGCATATTTATTATGGTTTTATTGAGTCCCTTCTTAGGCACCACATAACCCTTCTACGTTTAGAATACTAATACAAAAATTAATTGAATATTCATAAATAAATATGATTCTTGTATTCAACAAGAATCATATTTCACTTATACAAATTATTTTATTTAGTAACTTCTAGCTTCATCCATCATTCCATTGCCCATGTGCCCATGATTTTCATTCATACCTTTATGTCTACGCCCCATAGTTATTCCAAATTTTTCTTCTATTTCTTTTCTAAATTTCATACTATCTAAACTTTGTTCTGATCTCATGTCTGAGATTTGATCATTTATTTTTTCTACACTTTTCCAATTTATTTCATCATTTGATAATAATTTTTCTAGTTCTAATTGCTTAGTTCTTAGATTTAAACTTTCTTTGTAATTGGCTTCTCTTTTACTTTCCATCATACTAGTTAGCTCATTTTGTTGACTTTCTGATAATCCGTCCATCATTCCATTGCCCATGTGTTCCCTATGATTTTTATCCTTCATTCCGTTACCCATATGTTCTCTATGGTTTTTATCTCTCATTCCGTTACCCATATGCCCATGATTTCCATTCATACCTTTATGTCTATGCTTCATAGTTATTCCAAATTTTTCTTCTATTTCTTTTCTAAATTTCATATTATCTAAACTTTGTTCTGATCTCATATCTGAGATTTGATCATTTATTTTTTCTACACTTTTCCAATTTATTTCATCATTTGATAATAATTTTTCTAGTTCTAATTGCTTAGTTCTTAGATTTAAACTTTCTTTGTAATTAGCTTCTCTTTTACTTTCCATCATACTAGTCAATTCATTTTGTTGACCTTCTGATAATCCATCCATCATTTGAGAGTATCCTGTACCCCTTTGACAGTTATTATTCATATTTACCTTATCACTTTTCATTGCTCCAAAAGATAATGCTGATAACACTACTAATCCTATAATAACTTTTTTCATCTTTATCACTTCCTCTATTCTTATTTTTTATATTCTTATTATAAAGTTAAACTGTGAAGATTGTGTGAAGAGACATAATTTTTTTAGTATAAATTTGTCTAATTCGTGACTATGATCTAATAATTTTTAGTTTTTTATTTTTCATATGTTTTTTCATACCTTTATGATTTGTAGTTAATTTAAAATTTTTCTTTGGGCTTTTTTTGTAATTAATTTCTTTCTCTGTTTTTATTATAACTACCAATTCATTTTGTTGATTTTTTGATAATTTTTTTACCACTTGAGAATATTCTACGCTTCTTTGAATGTTGTTACCCATATTTATTTTATTGTCTTTCACTGCTCCAAAAGATAGCGCCGATATCATTAATAATCCTATAATAATTTTTTTCATCTTTATCACTTCCTTTATTCTTATTTTTTATATTCTTATTATAAGACTAAATTATGAAGATTGTGTGAAGAGATATAATTTTCTTTCGTGTTAATTCGTGCAATTTATGACTAAGGTTTTATCTTTTTTCTT
>DDQV01000193.1 GCA_002342785.1 Fusobacteriaceae bacterium UBA2433
GGTATCAGAAATAGCCTTAAGGGTGTACTCAGTGGCCTTATTTTATGCCAAAATTACAGTAATTTAAAACAATGCTATTATTTCAAGATAGATTGTTCTTCGTGTTAATCTGTGTAATTCGTGACTAAGGTTTTCTCTTTTTTCTTTGTTAAAATCTGCCTCTATCTGCGTAATCTGTGACAAAAATGTTTTATAGAGTATCAGATTCTAATATATAATTCTTATTACAAATCAATTATATTGACAAAAAACTATTTAATGTTTCTATATCTAGACTCTATACCTCTTCTTTCTTTTTTTATCCCTATACATCTCAATATCTGCCTGATTAATACATTCTTCTAGAGTTTTTTCTCCAGTACACTTTACCATTCCAATACTTATACTAGTCTTATATTTTTTTTCATTATTTTTATTATTTTCTTCAAATTGTTTTTCTATATTATTAAATAACTTTCTTACCTCTAATAGATCTAATCTGTTAAATCCTAATACAAATTCATCTCCTCCAAATCTTAGAAAAATATCTTCTCGTTGGAGATTATCTTCTATAATTTTAACAATATTTCTAATTAATTTATCACCCTCTTCATGGGAAAATTTATCATTTACATATTTTAGATCATTTATATCTATAAAAACAATTACGAAGTTTTTTTTATTTTTCTTAATAATATTAAATTTTTCCTCTAATTTTTCTAGACCAGTATGTCTATTTAATATCCCTGTCATTACATCATAAGTTGCCATACCATGGAGCTTTTTATTCATACTTTCAATATCTCCTAAAAGTTCATTTATATTTCTCCCTAAATTTTCAATCTCATCTTTTCCACTGATTTCAAGACGTTCTCCCAAATCTTTATGTTTTATTATCTCTTTAACAGAGTGTTCCATCTTTCTTAACCTTCTTACTATAAAATTTTCTATAAAAATATAGATAACAAATATTAAGATAATAAAATTTATTAATAACATTACTATATATTTTTTTATATTTTTCTTACCTAAAAATAATATATTTGCATCTCTTTGATTTTCTAAGATGACAGCTCTATCAGAGAGGGTGGGTATATAGAACTTATTGAAGACTATATTTTTTTCTATTTCTATTTCATGTAGTATTTTTGAATCTTCAGAAATTCCTGATAAAGTTAATGAAACTCCTAATTTTTTTCCTAATTTTTTTAATTTATTTTCATCTAAAAAAGAACCCATAATTAAATTCCCTGCTGGTTTTTTTACCATATTACTATCTCTTATTTTTGTGTTAGAAAAAATTAAAATTTCATTGTTTTTTCTAGCTAAAATTCCAGTTTTTTCATTATAACCTTGGATTTCGTCTTTCAATGCTGTAACCTCTTTCAAAGAAAGATCACTATTTAAATAGTTATTGTAGTATTTTTGGTATACTATCTTTCCTCTATCATCTAAAAATATAATAAAATCTAAATTTAAATCCTTTAAAAGGGTATCAATTAAGTTACTTTTTATATAGTCTTCTCTTATTTCAGGGTCTACATCCTTTACGAATTCATAGGTATCATCCCATTTAGACCAATCCAAATTAATTCTTTCTAATTCAAGATATAAACTATTAAATTCATTGTTGATCAATTTGTATACAGATTTGGATATTTCAATTTCTATCTGTTCATAATCTTGTTTTATAGATTTTTTTAGATTAAAAAAAATCAATATAAACACTATGGCACTAGAAATAGTTACTATAAATAAACTTTTTGCTCTTAGCATTTTTTAAACTCCCTTTGGATAATTTATTTAATCTTATTTTAAAACTATTATTAATAATAGAAGATAAATTTCCTATTTATTTTTGTATCTCTTAACCTTGAAGAAACTTTACTCTTAATTTATAATAGCATATTTTAATAAAGTATAATATTAATATTTCACTCTAACTTTATTTTTTATTTACTTTTATTAAATTTGAGTTCTAATTTTATTAATAGTAGATACAACAAATATCAATCTATAAAATTTCACTTTAAATGTCTCAAATTTAGAAAATATTTTTTAGAATATTTTTTAATTCTACTTATAAAGAGATACGATCAACTTTTTCATAGATTTTTAACTCATCATATGATATGATATTACAAAATTATATATTAGTTACAAGAAAAAATTAAAAATTAACATCTTAAAAATAATATATATATCATCAAAAGCTAAAGGGAGAATCTCATGAATAAAATTAATGATATCATAAACAAAAATTCAATAATGGTTTTAGATGGAGCTTTTTCTACAGAGCTTGAGGCAAAAGGATATAACTTAGATGATCCATTATGGTCAGCAAAGTTTCTTATAGATTCACCAGAAGCAATTGTAAAAGTTCACAAAGATTATCTTAATGCAGGAGCTGACTGTATTATTACAGCAAGTTATCAAGCTACATTTGAAGGATTTATGAAACGTGGATTAAGTGAAATAGAAGCTAGAGATCTAATTAAGCTTTCTGTAACTATAGCAAAAAATACTAGAGATAAGTTTTGGTCAAAACCTAAAAATCAAATAGACAGATTAAAACCATTAGTTGCAGCTTCTGTAGGACCTTATGGGGCATATCTAGCAGATGGATCAGAATATAGAGGAAACTATAATATAGATGAAAAAGAGTTGATTGAATTTCATAAAAAACGTTTAGAGACTCTAATTTCTGCTAAACCTGATATCCTTGCATGTGAGACTATTCCTTGTTTAATTGAAGCTAAAGCATTGACAAATTTATTAGAAAAATATCCTGAAATAAGTGCATGGATTAGTTTTAGTGCAAAGGATGGAAAACATATTAATAGCGGTGAAAAAATAGAAGAATGTGCTAAATTTCTTGATAGATATAAACAAGTAAAAGCTATAGGAGTAAACTGTACAGCACCTCAATATGTAGAATCTCTAATAGGAGAGATCCGTAAAGGTACCGATAAACCAATAATTGTTTATCCAAATTTAGGCGAAACATATGACCCTTCTAAAAAAGTATGGAATGGAAGTTCTTGCGATCTTTCATACAATGAATATGCATTAAAATGGTATGAAAAAGGAGCAAGAATTATAGGTGGATGCTGCCGTACTACTCCAGAAGACATTCGTAAAATTGCAAAATGGAAAAGAAGATGATCCTTGATAAAGATCATCTTCTTTCTAATTTTAATCAAACTACACCGAACCAATGAATCTAATTACTTCTCCTTTATCATTTATAAGAATTGATTTATTGATCTTAATAATTAAAAATCTTTGTATTTTCATATTAATTTTTCATTCTAAAATATCAAATAATAAAACTTACCCAATCTTACTTTCTAACCATTTTTTTATTTCAAAAATTATATTTTTTTCATCAATTTTATAATTAATATTCTCTAATTTTTCAGAGATAAATTTTATATTAAATGGTGTATTTAATAGTTGGCACTCTATATCCTTGATCAAAATACTATTCATAGCATCGGAATATATAACTATAGAATCTATAATTCCATCTTTTAAATTTAAATTTAGATCTATCTCACCCCATTTAAATCTATTGACAAAGTTTATCTCAAACTTAGGAGTTTCTCCATACCTCCACTCCCAAGAGGAATATTTTTCATATAATTTTTTTATAACTTCTTGGTCTTCTATATATTCTATCTCTGATCTTCCCTTATAAATATCTAAAAAACTATTTTTAAGGTTATCTTTTAAATTTTCAATTGTTATATCCTCTTTTATAGCCTTTAAGTTTATTACTCTAGAACGAATAGAATCTATTCCTTTAGAGATAATTTTTTCTTTAGATACCTTTAAATATTTACTTAGTTTATCCATATTTGCATCTACAAGTATAGTTCCATGATGGTAAGATGAATTTAAATTTTCATAAAATGCATTTCCTGAAAATTTTCTTTCTCCTACTAATATATCATTTCTCCCTGAGAATTTAGCATCAATACCTAAATTATTCACAGCTTTTAAAATCACACTTAATTGTTTTTCCAAATTATATAATTTTTTATCCATAATAAAAGTAAAATTTAAATTTCCAATATCATGAAAAACAGCTCCACCGCCAGATAGACGTCTAGCTATCTTTCCTTTATCTCCTTCAAATTTTTTACATTGACATTCTTTCCATGGATTTTGATTTCTTCCAATTACAATAGTATTATCATTTTGCCATAGATATAATATTATTTCATTTTCTTTAACTGTTTCTAATAGATATTCCTCAAGTGCTAGATTTTTCCATGGATCATATGATTTTGAATATATTATTTTTGTTAAAATATTATTATACAAAATGTATAGCTCCTCCCTCTACACTCAAGGCTGCTTCATGTATAGATTCAGCAGTCGTTGGATGTGCAAATATAGTTTCTGTTATTTGTTTTGTAGTAAGATTATTTTTTATACATAGTGTTACAGCAGAAAGTAGATCTGTAGCATGGGGACCTATAATAGTACTTCCTATTATTTTTCCTGTGGATCTTTCTTTTATTATTTTAACAAAACCTTTTGGTTCTCCTAGAGTCAATGCCTTACCATTTGCTGACATAGGAAATTTTCCAATTTCAATATCAATTCCTTTTTCCATTGCAATTTTTTCAGTAATTCCTATAACTGCTATCTCAGGTTCAGTAAAAATAGCACTTGGAACAGTTGAATAATCAATAGTTTTATCTTCTCCTAAAATATTATCTATAGCTACTATACCTTGATGGGAAGCAACATGTGCTAGTTGCAATATATTCGTAACATCTCCTATAGCATAGATATTTGAAATATTAGTTTGCATTTTTTCATTAATTTTTATACCTTTTTTATTTTCATTCATCTCAATTTCTAATTCTTCAATACCTAATCCTTCAAAATAAGGTTGTCTTCCAACTGCTAATAATACTTTATCACATGAGATATATCTACTCTTACCATCTTTAACAAATGAAACTATCGATCCACCATCTTCAGTATCATCAATTGATTCTACTTTTGAACTAGTATATAATTTCATCCCATCTTCTTTTGCAATTTTACTAATCTCATCACATACATCATCATCTAAAGAAGCTAATATTTTATCTGCATATTCAACTACAAAAACTTCTACTCCAAAACTTTCATAGATAAAAGCAAACTCCATCCCTATAACTCCTCCACCAACTATTACTAATTTTTTTGGTAAACTTGTCATATCTAAAGCTTCTGTGCTTGTTATTACATTCTTAGAATCTATTCCTTTAATAGGTACAATAGAAGTTTCTGATCCAGTAGCAATTATTATATCTTTAGTATTTATAGTTGTTTCTGCTCTATTTGTTTTTACAAATACAGTATTTTTATCTAAAATTTTACCATTCCCATCTATTTTCTCTACATTATTTTTTTCTAAAAGATATTCAATTCCACCCTTAAGTTCATTTTTAATATTATCTTTTCTATTTATAACTTTTTTCATATCAACAGAAATATTTTCAGCAAAAATACCAAAACTTTCTGATTTTTTCATATTTCTATAAATTTCTGATGAACGTACAAGTGATTTAGTAGGGATACATCCATAGTTTAAACAAGTTCCTCCTACGTGTTCTTTTTCAATTATAACTACTTTTTTCCCTTGTTTTGCTGCATAAATCGCTGCAACATATCCTCCAGGACCAGCTCCAATTATAGTTATATCTGCATTGATCTCCTTTATTTTAGGTTTCATAAAATTACTAAAATAATCAAATCCATCTGATTTTTTACAACATTCCTCATTTTTTATTCCATCTATTTTAAATAAAATATCTCCTATATTAACAGAGTCCCCTTCATCTACTATCATTTCTTTTATAACACCACTAGCATTAGATTTTATAGAAACATTTCCTTTTTTAGTTTCAACTTGAACTAATATATCTCCTACTTCTATCTTATCTCCTATCTTTTTATTTATCTTTCCTATAACTCCACTTTTACTCTCTCCAGATAATTTATCAAGTTTTATTTCAATCATCATTACTCCTTTATTCAAAAAAATTATATAAAGAAAAGGTAGTTAAAAAAATCTACCTTTTCCTTATAATTAAATATTATTTAAAATCTTTTTCAAATTCATCTATAGAATCTTTTAATAAAGTTACACTATATGCCATAGCAGGTCCTCCACCAAAAGCCACAGCTACCATAGCAGCTTCTATAATTTCTTCACGATTTGCTCCAGCTTCTAAAGCTTTATAGGTATGAAATACTATACAATATTCACAACGACTAAAAACTCCAATAGAAACACTGATTAATTCCTTTGTTTTTGTATCCATTGCTCCAGGTTTATAAGCTGCACCTAATAATCCCATAAATGCATTTACATGTTCTTTATTAGTTTGACCTAGATCTTGTAACCCACCCATAAATGCATCTAATAATTCTCTTGGATTTTTTTTCATTTTTTTCCCCCTATATTTTTATTTAGTAGCTATAGCAACTAGTAGTATAGCAACTATCTTGAATAAATAATAACACTATAGATCTAATAAATCAATAGTTTTTTTAAACAAAATATTTATATAATTACTATTATTATCTTCCTATCCTTTAGATTCAGCATTTTCAACTAATTTATTTAATACTCTTTTAAAAGTTTTTATATCATCATCAGGGATATCCTTAGTAATTAAATCACTAAATTCTCCACCATAAGGAAGTAATTCTTCCCTTATTTTTTTCCCAAAGGGAGTTAAACATATATATGTTACCCTTCTATCTTCTATATCTTTCTTTCGACTAACATACCCTTCCTTCTCCATTCTATCAATTAATCTCACAACTGTAGATTTTTTTTTATCCATCTTTTCAGCTAGTTCAGTTTGATTGACATACTCAGAATCACCTAAAAAGTATAAGGCTATCCACTGAACTCTAGTAATATTATGTTTGCTTAATTTTTCATTAAAAACATCCGCAATTTTTTTTGAAATCTTACTCGTTATAAACGCAACACAATCATCTAGATCAAACATTTTAACCTCCTAATACTTTTTTTTAATTTACATAACTTTTAAAACTATTCCTTCAATAAATTTTTTTACATTTATCTTTCCTTTTTTTATCTCATCTTTATCAAAATTATTTATAACCTTTCTTATCTCACCTATATCAAAAAGTATATTTGAATATTTTGAAAAAATAGGATTATAAAAATCCTCTGCTCCCACATGACATATATTTTCAAATGCTTTATACACCAATCTTCTTATCCTTTGTTCAAAACTTTTAAAATTAATATCAACGTTATCATTAACTTTATAATTTTCTATTACCTCTTGAAATATATCTTTTAATTGATAAGTCCCAGAAGGATTTTTTTCTTTTAAGATCATTATAGATATGATTACTTTTTTTAGATCATTTATTCCAAACTCTGAGATTATTCCCAGATCTGAAAATATCTTTGTTAAGTTTTCTTTTTCCTCTTCTTTTTTAGGATAAACAGTATTTATCAAAGTTGTCCTTATAATCTCCATAGAACGATCTACCTCTATGGTTTTTATAATATTTTTTAAAACACTTTTTACTTCTATCTCATTAATTGGCTTATGTATAAAAAAGAGTACTCCCTGCTTATAGGCTTCCCCTATCATATCAGGATCTTTTACTTGGGATATCATAATAAATTTTCCATGATATCCATTTTTTATAGCATCCTTTACAATCTCTACTCCATCTTTTTCAGGAAGGAGAAAATCTATCAAGACTATATCTGGATTGTAAATTTTTATCAACTCCGAAGCATTATCTCCTGAAGATAGTTCTTCAATGATCTCTCCTAAGGAATTTTTTTCTATTATAAAACGTAACATTGTTCTTATAGATATATCATCATCAATTATTATTATCTTGTTTTTCATGCTAAGTCTCCTCTAAATTTTTTAATAGGAAGTTTTATTATAAATTTTGTTCCTGATTCAAGGGAAGATATTATCTCCATATCTCCATCTATTTCATCTACTATATTTTTTACATGGGAAAGCCCCATCCCTGTAGAAGGATTTCCTGTTTTTTTATCAAACTTTGTTGTAAATCCTGGATTACAGATAAGCTTAAAAAACTCCTTAGGAATTCCAGGACCATTATCTAATACAATTAGATAGATATAGTTATCATCACTATACTCTAAGACTTCAATTTTTAAATTAGATATGAGATAGATAGGGGATTCAACCATAGCTTCAATAGAATTAATAATAAGATTATTTATTACTATAAATATTTTATGATAATATTTAATTTTAAAATCATCTTTAAATTTAATCTTAAAATTAATATCAAGATTTATTTGCATAAGATAACGTTTAGTATTATTTTTTATTATATCTCCAATCTTTGAAAGAGATATAACTTCATCATGCTCAAACTTATTAAATAGATTATCTAAACCTAGTACTACCCTTGTATAATCTTTTTTTAATTCATGGATCTCCCTCGATAGATCTAAAAAATATCTTTTAGCTTCCTCTACATCAGAGACTGTTTTATAGGATGTATATGCTTTTTTCATAAGAGTTTCAACATTGGTAGATATCTTTTTTAGATAAAAAGATTCTGCCTCTAGATCTGAAGCCATTAAATTTAATTTTATATATTTTTCATTGTGCTCCTCTTGGAGGATCAACATCTCTTTTTTCTTATATGCAAGAAATATTGTATATACTATCATTCCCCTTATAATAACAGCTATTACTATATAGTTAATAGGTAATAGATAATTACCATTTCTAACTAGAAGCTCTAAAATATTACAAAAGAAATCCATAATTAAAAGTATAATCATCCTATTACTGTGTCTATATTTTTTTACATTTAAAACTATACAGCCCAATAAAAAAACGTAGTAATAAACTATTGCTGGTAAAGCTAAAATAAATCCTTCCTTAGGAGGTATATTAAAAATTCCCCAATTTAGTAGAAATATATCTAAAAAAAATATTCCAATAAATAAACCCATAATTTTTTTAAAATTTATTTTTTTATCTATAAGAATAAGAAGTAATAATGTAAATACTGCTCCAGATAGTTCAAGTTCCTCTCCGAAAAAATAGTATCGTATATTTTTAGTTAAAAGGAGAAGGATAAAATAAGTAAAGTATTTGTTCAAGGTATTCCCTCCTAATATAATTTAATGTTATATTGCCTTAAACTGTTACCTACTCCTATATAATATATTGAAATTATACTATATTAAACAGGAGAATACAAAAAATTAGAAATTATAAATAAATAACCCCTATTCTAAAATAAGAATAGAGGTTAAATTTAATAAAGTTTCTATACAGTTTTAAATTCTTCTTCTGTTTTTTTTAATGCAGTTTTAGAACCAGTCCAACATTCTACACCATCTAAATCATCTACAGTTTCAGGTCTTAAAACTGGATTTAATCCTTGCTTTCTTTGATCTGAATAATCTGCTAACAATCTAAATGCAATTGGTCCTAATTTTACGATTGCATATAAGTTTAAGATTGCCATAAATGCCATAAATAGATCTGCTAATCCCCATACTACTTTTAATCCTGCAATTCCTCCTAATAATACCATTAGAACTACTGCTCCTCTATATCCTTGTAACCAAATTCTATTTTCAGTCATAAATTC
>DDQV01000160.1 GCA_002342785.1 Fusobacteriaceae bacterium UBA2433
ATGAAAGAATTACAAATTTTAGAAGGTAAAAAATTAACGGTAGTAGGATATGGAAGTCAAGGACATGCACATGCATTAAATCTTCAAGATTTAGGAATGGATGTAACTGTTGGACTTAGAGAAGGATCAAAATCATGGGCAAAGGCTGAAAATGATGGTTTAAAAGTAGCTACAGTAGCAGAAGCAGTAAAAGGTGCAGATGTAGTAATGATCTTAGCTCCAGATGAAGCTCAACCAGCATTATTTAAATCTGCAATTGAAGAAAATTTAAAAGCAGGAGCATATTTAGGATTTGCTCATGGATTTAATATTCATTATGAAAGAATCACACCAAAAGAAGATATAAATGTATTTATGGTAGCTCCTAAAGGACCAGGACATATGGTAAGAGAGATATTTCAAGGAGGACATGGTGTTCCATGTTTAGCAGCAGTTCATAAAGATGTAAGTAAAGATACAAAAGAAGTAGCATATGCTTGGGCAAATGGAGTAGGAAGAAAAGTTGGAGTAATTGAAACAACATTTAAAGAGGAAACTGAAACAGATCTATTTGGAGAACAAGCAGTATTGTGTGGAGGAGTTACTGAACTTATGCAATCTGGATTTAATACTTTAGTAGAAGCAGGATATAATCCCGAAGTAGCATATTTTGAATGTGTACATGAGATGAAATTAATAATCGATATGGTATATGAAAAAGGATTTGCAGCAATGAGAGATTCAATTTCAAATACAGCAGAGTATGGAGACTATATAACAGGTACAAAAATAATCACGAAAGAAAGTAAGGAAGCGATGAAAGATGTATTAAAAGATATTCAAAATGGAACATTTGCTAAAAACTTTATAGAGGAAACAGAAAATGGATATAAGTTTATGAATGAAGAAAGAGCTAAATATTCTGATTCTAAAATTGAAGAAGTAGGATCAAAAATGAGAAAGATGGTTTTTTCTAAATAAATAATTATAGTAAGGGCAGGAGTTATTTTAAACTCCTGTTTTTTTATGAAAAAATTATTTAGATTTGACTTTTTCTTAAAAAAATTTGATACTTATAATAAATAGTAAAGGGAAAAAAATAAAGATTTTTGAAAAATTAAGGAGGGAAAATATGAAAAAATTATTTAGTGTAATATTCCTATTACTATTAGTGGGATGTAGTGGAATAAATACAAGAAAAAGAGATATAAAAGAAGGAAAAAAACCAGAATTCAGAGGAGTTTGGGTAGCTAGTGTTGTAAATATAAATTGGCCAAAAACTTTAGGTATAGGAAAAGAAGTAGAACAAATTCAAAAACAAGAATTTATAAGATTATTAGATGAAGTTGTAGGGATGAATATGAATGCCGTTATAGTTCAAGTTCGACCTTCTGCAGATACTTTTTATCCATCATCTTTTGAACCATGGTCAAAATATCTAACTGGAATTCAAGGACTATCTCCTAATTGGGATCCATTAAAGTTTATGATAGAGGAAGCTCATAAAAGGAATCTTCAGTTTCATGCATGGTTTAATCCATATAGGATAACTATGAAAAAAGAAGATATTTTATCAAAAAATCATCCTGCTAGATTAAATCCAGAATGGACATTTGAGTATGCAGGTAAGTTATATTATAATCCTGGAGTTCCAGAAGCGATGAATTATAGTATAGATAGTATTATGGAAGTTGTGAGAAATTATGATATAGATGGAGTCCATATGGATGATTATTTTTATCCATATCCAGTGAAAGGAGAAAAATTACCTGATTGGAAGACATATTTAAAATATGGAAAGAAGTTTTCTATAGCAGTTGATTGGAGAAGAGATAATGTAAATAAATTTATAAAAACTTTAGATTATAAAATAAAAAAAGAAAAACCAAATGTAGAATTTGGAATTAGTCCTTTTGGTGTATGGAGAAACTATACTAGAGACAAAAGTGGATCCAAAACAAAAGCAGGGATTACAAACTACGATAACCTTTATGCAAATACTAGAAAATGGATAGATGAGGGATGGATAGATTATATTGTTCCACAAATATATTGGTATCAAGGATTTAAAATTGCGGAATATAATACTTTAGTTGATTGGTGGGCTAAGGAAGTGAGAGGGACAGATGTGAAATTATATATCGGTCACGCAGCTTACAAAGTCGGAAGCAAAGGATGGGAAGATCCAAAGGAACTTTTAAATCAAGTGAGGTATAACAGAAAAGTGAGGGAAGTAGGAGGAAGTATATATTTTAATATAGACTCCCTAATAGATAACCCCATGGAAATAAAAAATAATATGAAGAAAACAATATATAGACAGAAGGTTAAAATTCCAGACTAATATATTTAAGCTTTAATAATCTACAGAAAAAATATTTTTGAATTCTTCTGTGAATATTTCTGGAAGTCTATTTAGAAGAAGAGTTGTATCTCCATTGATACAAAAATCAACACTTCCTTTTTTATTTTCTTTATTAAAAAGATCTGTAGAAATAAGTAAGTTTAATAGTTCAAATACACATTCTCTAGAAGAATCTACAATTTTTTTAGAAAAAATCTTTCTTATATCTTCCTTTATTAATGGGTAGTGTGTCCCACCTAAAATTAGGGTGTCAGTATCTTTTGGGATTTTATCTAAACATTTTTTTAAAATTTCTAAACGATTGGGATGATTTTTCCAACCTGTTTCAATTAAGGCACATAATTTTTTGCAAGGGACTCCATAAAGAGAACTTTCTTTAGAATATTTTTGATAAGTTTTTTCATAAATTTTAGTTTTTACAGTAAAAGGATTTGCAATATAAGCAATTTTTTTATTCTTACTCTCTAAGAGGGCGGCTTTTATTCCACCTTCAACAACTCCTATAATAGGAACAGAATATTTTTTTTTTAAATATTTTAAAGAAGCTGCTGTCATAAGACTACAAGCTATTATAATTATTTTACAATGATTTTGAACCATAAATTTAACGATATCTTCACTTAATTTTTGAATTTCTTTAGTACTTTTTATACCATAAGGATTATTTTTAAAATCCCCATAATAAATAATATTTTCTCTAGGTAGAATTTTTCTAATTTCTTTTAGGATGGTAAGACCTCCAATCCCAGAGTCAAATATTCCAATAGGCATTTTATTTTTCATGATTTACTCCTTGATATCAATATATTACTAATTATAACCTTATATTTTAAATACTTCAAGAATAGAAATATATATATATATATATATATAATATATATATATATATATTA
>DDQV01000190.1 GCA_002342785.1 Fusobacteriaceae bacterium UBA2433
ACCATCTTTTTTTTATTTTTATATTTAAAAATTAAATATTTTACTTTTCTATTAGTATACCATAAAGTTTTTTTAGTTGACATTCACATCTAAAAAAGGTATCATTTATTTAAAATAAACTATAAAGGAGATAACTGTTGTGGCAAAGAAATTTACTTGGTGGGGGGAAAAAAATTCTAATAATTTTAATACTTTTTTACCCAAGTAGACTGACATTAAATCAAGAGTTATATCTTTTTTAACCTTTAATTCTATATTTTAATATAGATTCAAAGAAAAAATATACATTTGACCAGTCACTTTGACTGGTTTTTTATTTTAGGAGGAAATTATGAAAAAAATAATATCAGGAATTCAACCAAGTGGAATCTTACATTTAGGAAATTATTTTGGTGCAATAAAACAATTTATCGAACTTCAAGAAGAAAATGATTGTTTATTTTTTGTAGCAAATTATCATGCCCTTACATCTTCTACAAATGCAGATTCATTACGTAAAAATACTAGAGATGTAGTTTTAGATTATTTAGCCTTAGGAGTTGATCCTAAAAAAGCTAGTATTTTTATTCAATCTCATGTTCCAATACATACGGAACTTATGTGGGTTTTATCAAATCTTACACCTATGTCTCTTTTAGAAAGAGGTCATTCATTTAAAGATAAGAGTGCCCGTGGAATCTCTTCAAATACAGGGTTATTTACATATCCAGTATTGATGGCAGCAGATATTTTAATGTATGATGTAGATATGGTTCCAGTTGGAAAAGATCAAAAACAACATTTAGAGATGACTCGGGATATAGCTACAAAGTTTAATGAAAAATATACTGAAATCTTTAAGTTACCTGAACCTATGATTGTAGAAAGTACAGCTGTAGTTCCTGGAGTAGATGGCGCTAAGATGTCAAAATCATATGGGAATACCATCGATATGTTTGCACCTAAAAAAATATTAAAGAAACAAGTAATGAGTATAGTAACAGATTCTACTCCATTAGAAGATCCTAAAGATCCAGACAATAATATAACTACTCTATATAAATTATTTGCTACTCCTGAAAAATTAGAGGAAATGAGAGAAAAATTTAAAGCCGGAAACTATGGATACGGTCATGCTAAAAAAGAACTTTTAGAAGCTATTTTAGAATATTTTTCAAAAGCAAGAGCTAAACGTGAAGAATTAGTAGCTAATCCAGAATATGTAGATAAAATTTTAGCTGAAGGTGCTGAGAGAGCTCGTTCAATTGCCAAAATTAAAATGATAGAAGTAAAAAAAGCAGTGGGTCTTATGTAAAAAAAAAACTAGAAATTCTATTTGAATTTCTAGTTTTTTTTTACTATTTTTATACTGTTACTTTTTCATCTTGTTTATTATATACTCTATCTTTTACTACTAAAAATACTATTCCTAAAATTATTGCTAAAATAATTCCTGCATACTTAGACATCATTACTGGTAACCCAAAACCAATTGGTGCCATCATGATAAAGGCAATACATACAGATGTCATAAATACTGATGGAATAAATGCAATCCAGAAATTTTTCTTTTCTTTTACAAAGTATGCTGTAGAAGTCCATAAAACCATAGTTGCAATTAACTGATTAGTAAATCCAAAATATCTCCATACGATATTAAAATCTACCTTTGAAAGAAAGAATCCAATAACAAATAATGGTATTGCTACTAATAATCTATTTTTCATAGAATGTTGTTCAAAGTTAAGTGCATCTGCTATTGTAAGTCTTGCACTTCTAAATGCTGTATCTCCAGATGTAATAGGTGCTGCTACTACTCCGAAAATTGCCAACGCTCCTCCAACTTTACCTAATAATGAATTAGATATTACGTTTACAATTGCTGCTGCATTTCCATCAAATCCTGCCAATCCTTTTACTCCACCGAAAAATGCCATTGCCGCTGCTGCCCATACTAATGCTACAACACCCTCAGCAATCATAGAACCATAAAATACACTTCTACCCTGTTTTTCATTAGTTAAACATCTTGCCATAAGTGGCGATTGAGTTGAGTGAAATCCTGATATTGCTCCACATGCTATCGTAATAAATAATACTGGAAATATTGGTGTTTTTAAAGGTGCTGTCTGCATATTTGTCATATTACCAAATAATTCTGGAATCTCAAACCCTCCAACAAATAACATAACTCCTACACCAGCTGCCATAAATAATAATGCTGCTCCAAATAATGGATAAATCTTAGCTATTATCTTATCTACTGGAACCAATGTTGCTATTAAATAATAAGCAAATATAATATAGATTAATACTTGTACATTTAAACCTGTTAATCCATGTAGTATAGTCGCAGGTCCTGCTACGAATACTACTCCTACTAATACTAATAATACTACTGATACAACTCTCATTGCCATTCTATAAGGTTGACCTAGATATTTACCAACTAATTCTGGTACTGATTTACCATCATTTCTAAGAGATAACATCCCTGACATATAGTCATGTACTCCACCTGCAAATATTGATCCAATCACGATCCATACAAATGCTACTGGTCCAAATAAAGCTCCTGCAATAGCTCCAAATATTGGTCCTAATCCTGCAATATTTAAAAATTGAATCATAAATATTTTCCATCCTGGTAATGGTATAAAATCCACTCCATCTTCTAATTTTATTGCTGGTGTTTCAGCTTCTGGATCAATTCCAAACACCTTCTCAACAAATTTCCCATAAAATAGATGACCCAAAACCAATAAAACTATAGATAATAAAAAAGTAATCATATCGTCCTCCTAAATAAATTAATTAATATACTTGATATTGGTATTATACATTTATTATATATTATTAATGTGATTAGGAGATAAAACACCAAAATTTAAACATTAAATACAAATCCTTGTCATGAAATACAAATAAAGTTTATGATTTTTATTAAACCACCTAGTTTATTTTCAGAACATTTAGTTTGTTTTTATTTTATGTTTAATAGTTTTCTAAATTTTTTAATCTTATTTCGACTAACAGTAACTTCAATATCTAATCCTTCTATTTTTAAATTATATGTACTATTAAACCAAGGGATTATCTCTTTTATTTTATTTATATTTACTATATACGATCTGTGAGTTCTAAAAAATATATTTGGAAGTTCGTCCTCTAAGTTAGATATCTTTTGTTTATAAAAATATATTTCCCCCTTTGCATATACTTTTGTTTCCCTCTCACAAGCCTCAAAAATATAAATTTCATCTAAAGACAAAACATACATTTTTTCTCCCTTCCATAAAGTTAATCTATTAATATTCTCTTCTTTTAATTTCTTAATTTGGTTTCCTTCTATCAAACTATCTAGAGTTTTTATTATTCTTTCCTCAGAATACGGTTTTAATATATAATCAAAAGCTTTTATACTAAAAGCATCAACAGCATATTCATCATATGCTGTAATAAATATAATTTTCGGTTTAATCTCAAATTTTGAGATCAATTTAGCTAAGACCATTCCATTCATATTTGGCATATTTATATCTAAAAATATTATATCTACACTATTTTTTTCAAAAAAATTAAGTACTGATATAGAATCTTCAAACTCCCCAATAATTTCTAATTCTTTATATTTTTCTATAAAATATCTAAGTTCCATCCTTGCTGGATATTCATCATCGATTATTATACACCTCATTCTTCCTCCTTAATATCAAAAATAATTCTTGTTCCTTCTTCTAATCTTTCTATTTTTAATCCCTTACCATAGATCAACTTTATTCTTCGATGTACATTATACAATCCTATTTTAGTACTTTCAATTTCATTTTTATATATTTTATCTATCACTTCTTGATCTATACTCTTGCCGTTATTTTCTATAATTATACGTACAATATTGTTCTCTAACCTATATATTTTTATATATATATCCTTTCCGCCTGTTCCATTTAAGATACCATGTTGAATTGCATTTTCTACTAAAGGTTGAATTGTTAAACTGGGTATCTTTACTAATTCAATATCTTTATCGATCTCATAGTGCACATTTATTTTATCATAAAACCTAGCTTTTTCTATATTTACATAAGCTTTCACTTGCTCTAACTCCATTTTTATATCTACGGGCTTGTTTCCATTATCTAAGTTATATCTTAAATAAGTTGCTAGATCAATAATTGTACTTCTAGCTTGAGTAGGATTTATTCTTACAAAAGATGTTATTGTATTTAATGCATTAAATAAAAAATGTGGATTAATTTGAGTTTGTAGTGCTCTTATCTCTGCATCCCTAGCCATCTCTTTTAATTTTTTTATTCGACTTATCTCTAACTGAGTAGATATAAGTTTAGATAATCCAATAACTAAATTTTTATTTCTTTCAGATACATATAAATTTTCTGAAAAATAAACTTTTAATGCTCCAGTTATTTCGGTTCCTGATGTAAGAGGCACGATTATAAAAGAAATAATATCATCTGAAACACAATCTAATTTTCTAGCTTCTTTCTCATCTGCATTTACTATTTTAAATATTCCAGTCCTAAGGACCTCTTTTGTTACATTCCCACGAATTTTTGTATGAGTTATCTCGTATTTTTCATCTTGAGCATAATGTGAGATTATATTTTCTAAATCGGTAAACACAACTATTTTAGCATCTAAAGATTCCATTATAGTCTTACATACATTTTTTAAGGAATCATTATTAACTTCTCTAAAATATGGGAGAGTTTTGTTCGCTATTTCTAATACTAATCTAGCTTCTTCTCCCGCCATCCTGTCTTCTTCTAACATCATATTTTCCGTTATTAAGATTACTATAGATACCCCTAATGCATTAACTAAAACCATAGGAAAATAAATAGTTTCTACTATATTTAAAGCTAAATAAAATGGTTTTGAAATTACTAATATCATTCCCATACTCGCATTTTCTATAATAATTCCACTTATAAATCCCAATAAATATTTCTTCTTAATATTTAGTCTTTTTAAATATCCTAGACCCCATCCACCTAAAAAAGTAGCTATACCACAAGGAATTGATGTTACTCCATAAGGATCTATAATTATTCTATGGATTCCTGCAGTCAGTCCAGTTATAAAACCAACCATAGGTCCACCTATAATTGCTGCTACAACTACACTAATATTTCTTGTATTTGCAATAGCTCCATTATAGTCTGTTCCCATATAGGTTCCTCCTATAGCTAAAACAGAAAAAATTAAAGATAATAATACCATATCTATTTTTTTATATTTTTCTTTTTTTATTACTCGTTTAAATCCCCTAGCTCTTGATAGAAAAAATGCTATCGTTATAATATAACCTAAACTATTTATTAAATTTCCAACAAGACCAAACATAACTCCTCCTCTTTATATTTACGTAACCTTATTCTACACTATTAATAAGTCTGTTGCAAAAATTTTATCTCTTTAAGATAGATATCTAAAATTCAAATTATAAAAAAATTTATCTAGATAAAAAAATTAAAGGAAATTTTAATTATGAAAGAATATTAAAACAATAATTAACATATTGATTTATTTTTTATTTAAAATAAAATTTCAGTTGTTTTTTTATTTTATTGACATTTATTTACTTGTCTAGTAAACTTTATTCAGTAAATAATATTTAATTTTAACTACATGGAGGCAACGATGAATACAATTAAAAATCAAAATGATTTAGAACAAAAAATAACAGATTTATATTTAAGACATCAAAAACAAAGAGCATCTATGGAATGGAACTTCTATGGATATATGCCTTGGGATAAAGGACAGTCTTTCTCTACTTTACCATATGATAAATCACAAAATACCCTTCCTCAAGAGTTGATCATAGCAATAGAAACTTCTATGTTAACAGAATTAAATCTTCCTTGGTATACTACTTTTTTAAATAACATGTTTATAGATAATCTAGAACCACTCCAAAATTTTGTACATACATGGGTAAGTGAAGAAGATCAACATGCTTCCGCTTTAGAAACTTATCTAATCTTAACTAGAAATGCTGATCCTAAAGAACTTACAAAGGTAAAAAAAGAAATTCTTACTACTGGATGGGATTCTATTTTATCTGAACCTCTTTCATCTATGGTTTATACTTCATTGCAAGAATTAGGAACAGTTGTATTTTATAAAAATATAGCCAAATATGCACAACAATATGATCCTGATTTAAGTACTTTGTTACTTCGAATTGCTAAAGATGAATCATCACATTATGCTTTTTACAATCAAATAGTTGATGCACATTTAGAATTAAATCCTGATTTAATTACATATGTCTGGCCTGTTATTAAAAATTTTAAAATGCCAGGGGGATCCTTAAGTGATTTTGATGATAGAATGAAAATTATTCAAAAAGCTGGATATGGACCTGAAGAATATGTAAATCAAGTTTTAGAAGTACTTATCAGAAGGTGGAAAATTTCTAAATTAAATCCCATCACCTCTGAAGGAAAAGAAGCTCAAAAAAATATTTTACAATATTTAGAAAAAATTAAAAGAATTAATGCTCGATTGAAAAATAGATAAAATAACTTGAAATTTTAGTCAAAAAAAAGAGGGTCACTCAAATAGAAAATCTATCTATGAGTCACCCTCTTTCTATCATTTTATTTTCAATATCTTTACTGTCTTTTTATTTTTTTTAGATAAACTTAGATTTTTTTTATAATTTACTTTACTGAGAAGTATAAATATTTCATCTATAACAGTTAGTTGAGTTATTGTAGAAGAAATTGCTGTCAGTCTAAAATTAACATTTTCAGCTACAGTCTTAATAGCTATATCAGCTAATTTACTCAATGGATTCTCTACTACTTTAGTTAAAGTTATTATTTTTGTCCCATTTTTTTTAGCTATCTCAACAGATTTTATTATTTCATAGGTTTGTCCACTATGAGATATAGCAAAAACTAGATCATTATGAGTGGTATTATTCATACTAGTAAGTTGTATATGAGCATCATCTAGATAATTAGCTTGTATATCTATTTCTAACAGCTTATACATAAAATTTTTAGCTACTAATCCCGAAAATCCTGCTCCCAATATGTAAATATTTCGGGCTTTACATATAGCATCTACAGCACCTTCCATATCTAAAACATCTATAATAGAAATTGTATTTTTTATAGCTTCAATATTTTGATAAGCTACTTTTTTTATAATTTCCAAACTTGTATCATCCATTGAAATTTGATCATGTAATATCTTAGTTTTTTTCGATTTTTTTCTAATTACTGCTTCACTTAAAGCTATTTTAAATTCCGGGAATCCTTTATATCCTAATTTTTTAGAAAATCTAATTATACTTGGTTGACTTATACCAATTAGATTTCCTAATTCTTTAGCTCTCATTCCCTTTATATTTTCTATATTTTCTAAAACATATTTAGCTATTTTTTTTTCTGTTTTTGTAAATATATCTTTCATCTCTCTTAATTTCGTTATACAATCCATCTTTATTCAACCCCTTTTATAGATTATAAAATATAATTTAAATTTGTGCAAAATTTTATTTTGTACTTAAAGAAAAACCGTATAAAAATATCTTATAAATATTATTTAATCTACTATATATTTAAATATTTACAGATGATATGATATAATATGGAAGTAGTAATAGCCAATTAAATTATAGGAGGATACATTATGGATAATGCTTTAGAAATCGTAAGAAACATGAGAAGAAAAAATAAAATAAAAAGAGAAGTGACTGATGTTGAGAAAAAAATAAGAGATAATAGAAAAAGAGTCGAGTTGTTAGACAACTTGTCATCATACATAAAAGATAATATGACTACATCTGAAATAAAAGATATTATCCAAAGTATGAAAAGCGATTATGAAGATAGAATTGATGATTTCATTATCAAGACTGCTGAGTTTTCAAAAGAAAGAAGAGATCTTAATAAAAATATTAAGGAATTAATGCATGCGAATCAATTAAATGAAAATAACTAATCTTAATTATAAAAATGAAGGGAAACCTTCATTTTTTTATTAATAAAAGTTTTTAAACACATTTTATCAAAAATTACTGTAACTCATCCTTTCTTTATGATGAAGTTTATGCTCTTAAATGTTATAATAATATATATAATATTTAAACTTAAAGAGGTGGAAGATTTGGCAACGAAAAGTATAGAAAAATTAACAGATTATTTTTATAGATTCCCAGGAATTGGAAAAAAATCTGCTAGTAGATTAGCATTTCATATTTTAGAGATGGAAAAAAATGAGATAGAAGAGTTTGTAAAATCTATCTATGAGGTAAAAGAAAATACTGAAAAGTGTGTAGTCTGTGGAAATTTAAGTGAATCTCCTATCTGTGAGATTTGCAGTAACGAAACTAGAGACAGTTCTATCATCTGCGTCGTAGAAGATAATAAAGATATTCTTGCTTTGGAGAAATCCAAATCATATAATGGCAAATATCATGTTTTAAATGGTAAGATTGCTCCTCTTAGTGGGATAACTCCTGATAAATTAAATATCAAATCTCTTTTAACTAGAGTAGCTTCTGAAGAAATTGATGAAATTATCCTAGCCCTTAATCCTGATTTAGAAGGAGAAACTACAGCTATGTATCTCATGAAACTCCTTAAGCCATTCGGTGTAAAAATATCTAAAATTGCTAGTGGAATTCCTATGGGTGGAAATATTGAATTTTCTGATATTGCCACTATCAATAGAGCATTAAACGATAGAAAGGAACAATAAATAAAAATCTCTACTAGTTATATAACTAATAGAGATTTTTTTTGGTTTTAACATCAATTATTTCTGTAATATAT
>DDQV01000189.1 GCA_002342785.1 Fusobacteriaceae bacterium UBA2433
AAGGAGTGTATATATGTTAAATAATAAACTTTCAAAGCTTAGAAATGAAATGAAAAAAAATGGAATAGACGCTTATATTATTCCTAGTTCAGATGCACATCAAAGTGAAAATGTAGCAGAATATTTTAAAGGTAGAAGATGGATTAGTAACTTTACAGGTAGTGCTGGGACTGCAGTTATCACCGCTGACTCTGCAGGTCTTTGGACCGATGGAAGATATTTTCTTCAAGCTGAAAAAGAACTTAAAGGAAGTGGATTTGATCTTTTCAAAATGGCTACAGAGGGATTTCCTACTTATCCTGAATGGTTAAAAAATATTCTTAAAAAAGATGATGTTATTGGATTTGATGGAAAAGTTATCTCAATCTCTGCCTTCAATGAATTAAAAAAAGAATTTAGTGAAGATAACTTTAAGACTCAAAAGGATCTCTTAGAATCTATCTGGGATGATAGACCTAGGTTTCCTAAAGAAAATATATTTACTTATGATCTTTGTTATGCAGGTCAGTCTACCTCTGAAAAAATTGAAAATATTCGTAAGATCTATCATTCATATAAAGCTGATAGTTATATTATCAGTTCTTTAGATGATATTGCATGGACTTTTAACTTAAGAGGAAGTGATGTTTTAAATAATACCACTTTTTATTCATATGCACTTATTGAGGACGATAAAAAAACTTTATTTATAGATAATAATAAATTAGATAAACAAACTAACCTATATCTTGAAAAAAATAATGTAATTTTAAAATCCTATGATGAGATCCCCGATGTATTATCAAATACAAAAGATAAAACTATCTACCTTAGTCCACAAAAAACAAGTATTTATATAAAATCATTACTTGAAAATAATAAAATAATCTATGGAGATGAGATAACTACTCATTTAAAAGCAATTAAAAATGAGGTAGAGATCAATAATTTGAGAGAATGTTATTTAACTGACTCTGTAGCATTATTAAAAAGTTTTAAATATATTGAAGACAACTTCAAAAAAACTCCTATCACTGAACTAGATGTAGAAAAAATTATAGAAAAAGAAAGATCAAAGATAGATCTATTTAAAAGTATAAGCTTTGATACTATTGCTGGACATAGAGATCATGCAGCCCTTATGCATTTTAAAGCCAACAAAAAAAATACATATACTTTAGATCCTCAAGGGTTTTTATTAGTTGATTCAGGAGGACACTATCTCAATGGGACCACTGATATTACTAGAACTTTTTCATTAGGGGATATTACACCTGAACAAAAAAAAGATTTTACTTTAGTATTAAAAAGTGTAATTACCCTTAGTAGAGCTAAATTTTTAAAAGGAACTACTGGTTATAAATTAGATATGTTAGCTAGATATCCCCTTTGGTTAGAAGGATTAGACTATAAGTGTGGAACTGGCCATGGAATTGGATTTTTTCTAAATATCCATGAAGGTCCTCAAGGTTTTTCTACTAGAAATACTTCCGATATCCCTCTAGAAGTAGGAATGAACTTAACTATTGAACCTGGTATCTATAAAGAGGGAAGACATGGAATAAGAACTGAAAATACAGTTATAATAAAAGAAGCTTTTCAGAATGAAAATGGAATTTTTTATGATTTCGAAACTATATCTTTCTTCCCAATTGATATAAATTCTATAGATCCATCTCTATTAAATAAAGATGAATTAGAATGGATTAATACCTACCATGCTACTACATTTAATAAATTATCTCCACTATTAAATAAAGATGAAGTTAATTGGTTAAAAGATAAAACAAAACAAATTTAAATTTTACAAGATAAAAAATTACAATTATTTTCAGATATTATAAATATCTATATAGTTTATTATAAAGATGAAGGTTTTATATCTTCATCTTTTATATTTCTAAATTACTGTAATTTCATACCTGTTTTAGGCCAAATATGTCCACTAAAATAACTTTTTAGTCCTTCTATTGGACTATTTAGTAATTTTTGTGGACAAAATTTATATTAGCTCTTAACCCTAATAATACCAATGGTTTCAAGACTTTATAGTTTGATTTTTACCGACTACAGAGGTGTAAATACAAGGGGTACTTTTTGTAAGGGTGTTAAAAAGCAAATAAGAGGATGATTTTTTTAATAACATCTAATTTTCCATCTCATTTTTATGATATTTCCAAAATATAGACAAAATCTTATAATTAGAATTTTTTCTAATTCTCAACTATAATAAGACCTCTTCTACTATCTCCTTATAATAAGCTTCTTGATAGGCCCCTTTTTTTTCTTTAATAAGGGTCTCTAATAATTCTATTTTTATCTCTTCTCCTAACTTTACTTTTTCTAATTTTTTTAATCGTTCCTTAGTTAATATAATCTGAGACATATATTTTATAAGATTTGCTTTTGTATAAGAAACTAATTTTATCTGTGGATATCTTTTTTTTAGGTTTTGACCTATCAATATTCCTTCAGGGTCTATATCTCCGCTATAATAAATTTTTTTATTTTGTTTTACTAGACTATCTAAAAATAAATATCCACATTGATTTATTTGACCACTTGTACAAATTAGACTAATATTTTCTTTTTTTATTTCAAGGTATTCTTTGATAGCTATAAAAACATTTGGATTTTCTACAATTAATACCTTTGAATATCTTGCTTCTACCTTATCTATTTTATACAAATTTTCCATATTGATATTTATAACTTCAGAATTTTCAATAAGATTATATGAAATTTTATCTTTAGTTATTCCTCTAAATCCATATATTGTTATAAAATTACTCAATGAATCTCCTACTATTCCCATCTTTAATAGTAGAGATTTTTCTTCTATATTATTTTTTGCACTTTCACTAAAATAATATTTTAAATAATTAATTAAATATCTGTAGTTACTAGTTCCCATATCCAAAAAATGTGGATCATAGATACTTCTTCCACCTAGATTTCCTAAAGTTATCAATCTTTTAGGATTTTCCTCTAAGGTATCCATTATTTTTATTAATTCATAGTGATATTCTAACTTTAATATTGATAAGGTAGACAAAATAAATTCCTTTAATTTTTTAGTAGATATAGATTCAATTAATATATTTATTTTCTTATTTATATCTTTTTTTTCTCTTGCTTTGATATCTTTTTTTGTTTCTAGAGTTACTTTTATTTTATTTTTTAAAAATTCCTCTAACTCCTTAGATTTATTCATATCTAAAGTTTCTAAAAGTTTTTTTATAGTAAATTTAATATCTTTATCTGAAATTTTAATTCCAAGCTTTTTTATAGATTCAATCTCATCAGAGGTAGGATTTGATACCTTTATTGTTCCCTTTATCTCTCCATAGGAATAATATTTTTTTTCAAATTCTTTTACTATCCTTTCCATCCCTTTAGAATTAAAAAAATCAATTAATATAGTATTCAAATCAATCTCCTTTTAATCTATCTAATATCTTTAGTCATTTTTTTCCCATTCCATATATATTTTATTAGAGTTACAAAGGCTTCCTCTGGCGGTAGATTTCTCCTTGTTGCAATATTTTCTATGTGAACGATAGCAAGATTTTTAACAGAATGATATGTCCCAGATAATTTTTGTGAAGCTAGTAGATAATTTATATTTAAACTTTCTAATATCTCAAACAACTTAGATATATTTTCATCATCCACTACTGAAAAAGCTTCATCCATACCTAATACGATAGGAGCCTTACTACTACCGTTTTTAAATCTAGCATAGAGAGCAGAAAATAAAGGAATATACATTGCCATAGCCTTCTCTCCACCACTATATGAATTTAACTTTCTTTTGGTTAGTTCAAGAGGTTTACTGTCATGATTTTCAATAACTTTCATCTTAAAATCATACCATCTTCTATAATCCAAAACTTCTTTTATTATCTCATAACTACTGGTATATTCTTTATTATCTTCAGCTTGCTTTTTCAATTCATCCATCTTCTTCCTAAAAAATATTTTTAGAGCTTCTTGACTTTCCTTTCCTTTATTTCCAGGATTATATATATTTTCTATATGTTCCTTTAGTTTTTTTCCATTAAATCCAAATTTAAGATCTTTTGGATTCCATTCCAAAGTGTATCTTTTCCCACTGTTAGTTTTTGCATCTCCCATTATCATATGAATTTGCTTTATCCAGTCGTGACTTTCCTTTATCAAAACTGCTACCTCTTTATATAAATAATTAAAAACCATATCTGAAAAAAATTTACCTTCTTCATCGGACAAGACTTCACTATTTACTTTAACTATCTCTTCTAAAATATTATATAGTTTACCAATATCTCCCTTGGTTCCTTGATAACTTCCCTTTACAATATATCTCATATTTTGATTTTCAACTTCTACCTTCATTAACTCTTCTATCTCTTCATACATATACTCTATTTTTTCAATTCGATAGTCATTTAATATAGAAGTATTTTCTATAAGTGAGGTATTTACTTTATTTATATAATAAAGTTCTTTTTTATTTTCATACTCTTTATATCTATTATAGAGGTTTTCTTTTCCTCTATAATCTAATATCTCTCCCTCTGTAATATCATGATCTAGTTTTATCTCTAACTTTAACAACTTTTCCTCTATTAAACTTTCATATTTTAATCTTTCTAAGAAAACTTTATCTTCATCTAATTTTCTCCCTAACATCTCTACCTCTGTTTGAAGTTTACCAATAGTTATTGAATTTTCATTTCTTTTATTTGGTATCTCTGTATTGATGATCTCTCTGAGAGAATATATTCTTTCTTTTAACTTTTCTAAATCTTTACTTTCTACTTCTATTTCTAAAGTTTGTTTTCTAGTTTCTAATTCATTTTTTTCATTGAGATTTGCCCTTCTTTCTATCCTATATCTCCCTTGAATTACTAGGGTATCATCTATTGCACTTTTTATATCATCTAATCTATTAGAATAGGAGATATTAGTTTCCAAATTAGATCTAAATATTTCTAAGGTTTGTTCAAACCTTTCCATAGAGGGAACAATAGTAAGATAACTCTCTTTTTTTATAGATATATTTAATTTTTTCTCAACTAATTCTATATCCTTATACACTTCAACTTTTTTATTCTTTTTATCAGTAAGTTTTTTTTCTAAATCAAAGATATCTCCTTTTTTACTCTCTATCAAGGTAACTATCTTTTGATGATTTTCATAGATAGATTTAAAAAAATCTAAGAATCTATCTATTATTTTTTGTGTTTCATCTTCAAGAATTTGTATCCTTTGGAAGATCCCTTCCCTACTAATCTTAAGTAACTCTTGCCTTTCTTCTAAATTTTCTATCTCTTTTCTTATTTTTTCTAATTTTGATAGTCTAAGTTTTTTTCTAGCTTCAATTCCTATATAGATTCCCTTCCACTTATCTACCTTACCACCTATTAATTTATTTTTATAACTTCCATCACTACTAATAAAAACATCATGGTCTTTTAATATCGAGATAGATTCTAAAACTTTTTTTATTTTATCTTTTTCAACACAACTATCCTCAACTTTTAAAAATTTAGTCAAATTTTCTGGTACCCTACTATTAACCTTTACAAATTTATCAAAAATATTATCTTCTATTGAACTACTCCCTACTAAAGCATCTAATAATCCCATCTCCCATAGAGCTTTTTCAATCTTACCACAGATCTCTTCTTCAATTTCATCTTTAAATTTTATACACTTATAAAATAAAGTTAGGTCTTTTAACTCCTTTCTTTCCTTTTTTTTATGTGGTAATAGTTCTATCTCACTATCTTTTGATAGTTCTAATATAGATCTTTCCCTATAGCTATCATCTATTTTTTCTTGTAACCGCTCTATATCTATCTCATAATTTTGTAGCTCTTTAGATAGATCTTCATCTCTATATCTTTTTATTTTTCGAAATAATTCTATAGCTTCATCTTTTCCATTATAATCTTCATTTAATTCACTTGTAATCTCTTGAAAATTTTTAATATCTCCATAATCAAATTTTATTTCATTGTATTTTTCACTAAAGATATCTGAGAATTCATCTACTTTACTATTATTGAGAACCTCTATCTCATTTTTTTCCTTAAGATAACTTTCTAATTTATTTTTATTTTCTTCCTTTCTATCTCCTATATCCTCTATATTTTTTTCTATCTTATCTAATCTAATAATTAACTTCATTAATTTATCTATATTTTTCTTATGATCTAAATATTTTTTTCCTAATATATCTACTGGAGCTATCCTTTTATTTTCAATAATTTCATAAAAATCAATCTCCCATTTTAATCCTATATCATCTTTTAACCTTTCTAATTTTTCTATCTTATCTAAACATTTTGACTTACTCTTCTCAAATTCTTTTTTTGTTAAATCTTTTTTTTCATTGGATTTATTTAATTTTAATTCCTCATTTTTTATATTTTTTTCTAAGATGACTATCTTGCTGTTTAATTTTTTTATCTCATTTATAGAATTTTCCAACATATTTATAAGGGTATTATCTTCACTGTTCTCTAACTCCTTTAATTCCCTATACTTTAATTCTAACTCCCCTATTAATCGCTCTTCTTTTTCAATTGATCTTTTTAATTTTTCCTCTTTATTACTTTTTTTCCTTATATCTTTATTATAATTACTCTCCACCTCATTATATTTTTCATAAGCTCTAAAATATCCCTTTAGTCTCTTGACCAATACTATATTTTTGTAGGTTTCATAGTCTTCCTTTATCTTTCTTAATACCTCTAATTTAGCCTTCATAGATTTTATTTCTGTAGAGATTGTTTCTATATTTTCAAGGGTATCGGTCATCCCTCTTAGTTCATTTTCAGGAATTTTTCTCAAAGATTTATTTAAAATTTCATATATCTTCTTAGGATCTAAACTTCCATTTTCCTTGAGATCTGGTTTCCTTAACCTTCTAATTAAATTTAATGTTTCATCAAATTCATCTATTTCAGAAAATCCAAATATATTTTTATTTACAGCTTCCTTATATTCTTGAGGTTTTTCATAAAATTCATAATATCTCTCAATCTTATTTTTTAGATTTCTCTTTAGACCTTGTTTATCTAAAGGAATAAGGGAAGTTCCATCTGCTTTATATAAATGAAAATCTACCCCAACTCTTTTATCTTTAGTTATTAAAAACCATTTAGATAACAAAGAATTATTTTTAGACCTCATTCCAACAACTAAATTTATATATTTTTTATTTCCATTACTATCCACTCTAGAAAGTTCACTATAAAGGTATGAGATTCCCTCTTTTTTACTTCCATAAGATAGATAATAATCTATCTTTCTAGAACTGTCCCCTTCTGTAGACAAGTTTCTAGAAGAGAGATCACCATCAAAAATCAAAGGAATAAAACTCTGAAGGGTAACACTCTTTCCACTTCCATTTTCACCATTTAATAGTAAGTTTCCTTTACAGGTTTTTATCTCTTCCTTATCAAACAACCAAAAATTAAAAAAACCATATTTTTCTATCTTCCATCTACTCATTCTCTTCCCCTTCTTCTAAGATATCTATTGTAAAATGTTCTATATATTTACCTAGCTTTAAATAGTTTTTATCTATCTCTATAATATTTAGTTCTATTCCTAGTTCCAATATTTCATTCAATAAATTTTCCTCTTTTTTATTTAAATTTCCTTTTGTAAATGTTGGTTTATATATATTTTTATATTCTATAAATTTATCTAATACCTCTTTCATTTGATATTTTTCACCATTTAAATATTTAAAAAATTTTAGACTAATCCTCTCTAAATTATTTTTAGGACTAGGAAAGTTTTTAGATACTCTAGTACTCTCATCATTTTTTAATAAGTATGCTAGTTCATCAAATATAATCAATCTCATTCCAAATAATTCTTCAAACAGATCCTCTATCTCATCTCTAAATTCTACTAGAGAACTAAAATATGGATACTTCTTAGTTATAACAAAATTTTCTAAAAGTCCCCTTCTAAGTACTTGAATTTTTTCTAGATTTTTAATATTATATATTCTAGCACTATTAATATCAAATCCCTCTAAATCATAGGGTAAAGTTTCCATAAAATATTTGGATATTCCTGTATTTTCATACAACACTTCCTCTTCTTTTTTTTCATAGTCATCTTCAGATCCATCTAACTTATGGATAAATTTTTTCTCTTGGCAATATTTAAGAACCCTCACAAGTTTTGAACTTACCCTTCTATTTTCCCAATCTCTTTTTTCTGGAAAATTATTTACAATATGCTCAGCAATCTCAGATATTAATATCGTTTCCTTTTCATATTTATCCTCTAAATAATTTAATACCAATGGTAAAATTATATATTCATCTAAATCACTAAAATCTTTTATTCCTTTACTCTTATCTCCAAGAACACTATATTTGTTTAGACTTATCACATCGTTAGAGGTAGATAGAGTATATCCAAATATTTTTTTTATATATTCTTCTATCTCTTTTTGATATTCTTTGAGTCTATACCATTCATCATAACTATTTCTGTATAAATAATCTTTAGTAAATAGGTCTTCTAATATATCTTTATATCTCTCTATATTATACATTGGTATTCTCCTTTCTAATAAACTCAATTCTAAAGTTAGGAGTATCATAATTCCCATCATATGTCTGTAAAATTGTTCTTTCATTTTCATCTTCAGGTCTAAATAATTTAAATAAAAATACATTATAATGAGCTTTTCCGTATTCATAATAAAGTTTTTCATTCCTCAAAGAGATCTTTTTTTCCTCAAAAATTTTTGTTAAACCAGTTTTTATAAGATTTATTATAGTATTTTTTACACCTGCCGTTACCACTGGTAACTTATCTAAAACTATAATGTCGTCCTCTATATATCTCTCTAAATTTTTTACTTCATCCTGCTTTTTCCTCTCTTCTATAATCAAACTTTGTTCTTTTTCCTTTGTCCTATCTTTTATTTTATAATTAGCTTTTGTTTTTATCCTTTCCTTTATAGGTTTCATCTTCATAATAATATTAGGTGAATCCTCTACCTTTAATATCTCTTCTTGTTTTGGATATTCAGCTTTAAGATGTCTTAGGTTAAAATCTCCAAATATTATCGAAGAAATTTCTTTAACTTTATCTATCTCATCAGTTTTTAAAAGTAACTCTGCCACTTTTAGATAACTATCCTTTCTAGAATAACTAACCTTTTTTTTATCTAAAAACATCTTAGCCATCTTAGTAATTTTTTGTATTATATTTATAGTTGCTTTATTGAGAATATCAACCTCACTAGGCTCTTCATCTACAGATAAAAACCAACTCTTTAACCTTTTATATTGGTTGATATAATTTTTCTTAACTTCACTATATTCTATATCACCAGTTAGTTCTCTTTTTTTAAATTCTTTATCTATAGCAATATCTAAAATTTTCTCTATCTTACCTTCTTTTTCTAAAGTTAATATTATAGTCTTTATCTCTTGACTTTCATCTAATAAAACTTTGATAAAGTCCTCTAAATACTCCCTCAATCTAGCTTTTTTTAATAAAAATCTGTCCTCTTCCATCATCTTTTCATATTCAAAACTATTGAGTTCCATAAGATATCCCTTATAGTTTTCTCTCAAAAGATTAAAAGCATAGATAATATTATTCCATTTAGAATAGATATCTTCTTCTTTCCCATTAAATTCTAATATATCCTTTAATTCCTCTTTAAATCTTATGAGTAAATTTGGATCTAAAGTAGTTGAAAGATGGTTAATTTTATTGAGTTTATTTAGTATAAAAGCCTCTATCATCCTTCCCTTTTCTGTCAATTGATACCTGTATCTTTTTTTTCTTAATTCTTCTAAACTTTTAATCTGAGAATAATCATTTTTATATTTTACTATATTTCCCTTCCTAAATAAAAATTCTAGATCTTTATTACAAGTCTCTTCATCATAATTATTGTCATATATACTCTCTATTTTTTCAGATATCTCATGGGAAAATAGATACTCTTTTCTTTCTAGATCTATATACATTATCCTTATGATATCTCTATAATAACTACCTCTCTCTATTGATCCTAGGTAATCAAATTCACTAAAACTTTTTGTTATTCCAAATTTATTTTTCATATTTCCCATCCCAATCTAATTATTTTTTTTATATTATTATACCTTATTTATTTATTTTTCTAACCAAACTATAAAGGATAGATCAAAACTATTATAGATAATTACTGTAATTTCATACCTTTTTTAGCCCAAATATGTCCACTAAAATAACTTTTTAGTCCTTCTATTGAACTATTTCTTAATTTTTATGGACAAAATTTTTATTAGCTCTTAACCCTAATAATACCAATGGTTTCAAGGCTTTATAATTTGATTTTTACCGACTACAGAGGTGTAAATACAAGGGGTACTTTTTGTAAGGGTGTTAAAAAGCAAATAAGAGTGACAAAGTAAAGCCCCCCATCTAATAAATTACTTTTTCATTGAATTTTTCAACTAAATCAAGGAGAGCTTTTAATACAGGTGAAACTCTCTTATCTTTATGATATAAAATTTGAGTTGCAATCTTTAAATCTATATCTAGAACAGAAAGTTTTACTAATTCTTTTAGAGCAATTTCCTTTTTTACTGTAGTTTCTGGAAGAAATGCTATACCAAATCCATTTTTTATAAAGTTCTTTATAGCTTCGACACTTTCAAATTCAAATTGTGACTTACAAAAAACTTGTTGTTCCTTGAGATAGTTTTCAAAAATAGCTCTATATCTACTTCCTTTTTGTGTCAAAACTAAAATTTGATCTTGAAGATCTTCTAATTTTAGCTCTGAGAATTTAGCTAATGGATGAAGTGGACTAGTTACTAAAACAAGTTTTTCTTCATATAATAATTTAGTTATTAGATTAGTATAATTAACTTTATTGTCTAAGACAAATGCAATATCAATAATATTATTGTTAAGCCATATAGGAAAATCATAACAATTTCCTATTTTAAGTTTGAGTTCTATATTAGGATACAACTCACAAAATTCTTTAAATAGATCAGGTAATTTATAAAAACAAAGAGTTTCAGTCATTGCCACAGTTAATTGTCCTTTAATTTCATCGTTTTCAAAATATGAAATAGCCAAAACAGCCTCATCACACATATCCAAGATCTTTTTAGAATGTATAACTAAAATCTCCCCAGTTGAAGTTAATTTTATTTTATTTCCTATTCGTTCAAATAATATTGTATTTAAATTTGTTTCAAGTTTTTTTATTTGTTCAGAGATACTAGATTGAGAATAGTGTAGTATTTCAGCAGTAGCTGAAAAACTTAAAGTATGTGCTACTGTAATAAAAGTTTTTAAAAGTTTTATCTCCATAAAATTCCCCTAATATTAATATCAAAAAAAACGATAACTGTTATCAAATCTTCCTGTTTGTGATTATTATACACTCTATGTTAAGATAAAATCAATTAAAGCTCTGTCTACATTTTTAGAGAGCAAACTAAATGGGAAGTGGTATAAATGAAAAATATTAAAATTTATCTTTGGGTTTTATTAACAGTAACTCTTTGGGGAACATCTTTTGCAATTACTAAGATAGGAATAACTAATCTTAATCCTGTTCATTTTTTATTTTTAAGAGTTTTATTCTCTAGTATTATTTTTGGTTTTAGTTTAATGGTAATTCCAAAATCAAAAAAAATAATTTCACTAAAAGATCTCTACCAACTAATAATTTTAAGTTTTATTGGAATTAGTGGTTACTTTATTGTTCAATATTCTGCTTTAAAATATACCACTGCAGTAAATGCATCTCTGCTTATAGCTATATCTCCAATTTTCATAGCTCTATACATGCATTTTTCTAAAAATGAATTGATCAACAAACTCCAAGGATATGGAATATTAATAAGTTTTTTAGGTGTTTGTCTTATCATTACAAATGGTAAAATAAATGGTTTATTTTCTAATTCTTCAGTGATTGGTGATGGTTTAATGATTATAAACGCTGGAATGTTAGCTATTTTTACAATCAGAGCAAAATATCTTTTAAAAAAATATGATCCCTTTGTTTTAATTGCTTATATGAATATAAGTGCATTGATAACTTTAATTCCTATAGTCTTTACTAATAATTTTATTTCTAAGACTTCTCTATTAAATGTAATTGGTGGTATAGAAAGTAAAGCTTACTTAGCAGCTCTATACTTAGCCATATTTTGTACAGTAATTGGTTACTACGGATGGTATAAAGGAATTAAAGAATTAGGAGCTTCAAGAACTTCTGTTTTTAATTATCTCAATCCTTTAGTCGCTACGATTACCTCTAATCTATTGCTTCATGAAGGAATGACAACATACACTTTTTTAGGTTCTTTATTAGCTATATCCGGACTTCTTATAAACAACAAATTTAAGAGTGATAATTCTAAAAAAGAAATTCTTTCATCAACAAATCAAAAAGTATAATTTTTTATGAGTCACAAGAATTTTAAATTTAGAAAAGAATTAGAGAATTATCTAATTCTTTTTTTTATTAATTGCTCTTTCAATAATTTTTTATTCTTTCTACAGTTTACCATATAAATTTAACATAAAAAAATACCTCCCATAATTATAGGAGGTATCTAATATTTTATCTATACAGTTTCTAATCCATCTTTTGTTTTTCTTGTTGCAGTTTTAGAACCAGTCCAACATTCTACACCGTCTAAATCATCTACAGTTTCAGATCTTAAAACTGGATTTAATCCTTGCTTTCTTTGATCTGAATAATCTGCTAATAATCTAAATGCAATTGGTCCTAATTTTACGATTGCATATAAGTTTAAGATTGCCATAAATGCCATGAATAGATCCGCTAATCCCCACACAACTTTTAATCCTGCAATTCCTCCTAATAATACCATTAGAACTACTGCTCCTCTATATCCTTGTAACCATAATCTATTTTCAGTCATAAATTC
>DDQV01000182.1:0-7622 GCA_002342785.1 Fusobacteriaceae bacterium UBA2433
AGAAATAACTAAATTACGAAGCTCTATTTTAACATATATATATGAAAAAAAACTATTTTTCTTTAATTTTTCCTTTATCTAAAAAATTTTTATCTATTTTTTAATTACTGAAATCAATTCTCTAGCAGTGTCTATAAGGAAATCTCCATTGAGATAGTGTAATCTATTTTCATCATTTTTTTCTAATTTTTTAAAGTTTTTAGGTTGTTCCAAAAATAATCCTAATTTTTCAAAATCTTTATCTAAAATTACCATTGTAGGTATCTTGAGCTCCTTTAAATTAAGTAAAGGTTGTAAATATTTTTTCCCTGTTTCTAAATTTGTTATTGACAGTTTAATATTGGAATTTATTTCCGTTAATTTTTTAACTACAGTTATATTTAATTGACAATCTGGACACCACATCTCTCCACTGGCTAAGATATAGATCTTATCCTTTGTATCTTTGATCTCATCAATTAGATCCATAGGCAAATCGATCTTTGAATAATTTGCTAAGGTCTTCTCTTTTTCCTCTTCACTACCAATCTTTATATAATCTTCAAAATTTTGTCCTGTTTGAAAAAGTTCTTTAAATGTCATTATGCCCTCCTAATAAAAGTTATTTTTTAGTATAACATATAAATATATAATTAACAAAATCCTATTCTATCATTTATGTTATTTTTGTGATACAATTAATAGCTACATAATTTAATATAAAATTTGGAGGTCAGATGAAAAAAATACTATTATTTATATCTATTTTTTTTGTTTATAGTCTAAGCTTTAGTACTTTTTCTAGTAACGAACTATATCAAAGATTAGATACACCAAAATTGGACAAAAAAGTTTTAAACATAGCTCTTGAAGGATTGTCAAAGATCGATGTAAAAAATAAAAAAGTTTTGACAATTATCGACTATACAAAATCAGCCAATGAAAAAAGACTTTTTGTTATCGACTTAAAAAAAGAAAAAATTATTTTTGATACCTATGTTTCTCACGGTAAAAATACTGGTGGAGAATTTGCCAAAACATTTTCAAACAATATAAATTCCCATCAAAGTTCTGTTGGATTTTTTAAAACTTCAACAACTTACACAGGTAAGAATGGATATTCTATGAGATTAAATGGATTGGAAAAAGGAATCAATGACAATGCAAAGAAAAGAAATATAGTTATCCATGGAGCTAACTACGCTACAGAATCATATATAACTAAAAATGGAAGATTAGGTAGAAGCTGGGGATGTCCAGCTGTTCCTATGGATCTTAACAAAGATTTGATCAACAGCATTAAAGGAGAATCTATTGTCTATATCAATGGAGATCTAAATAATTATCAAAAAAAATCTAAACTTTATATGAATTAAAAAAGTACCTCAAAAGATAATTAACCTTTATCATGAATTATACCTTTATATCCTTACTTCCTATTAAAATTTTAAATTTAAATCAATAAAAGAGAGAGTCTTAAAACTCTCTCTTTTTTTTGCAGATAGATAATTCATTTTAAATATTTTAAACATATTAACCGAAATACAATAATTTTTTTATCTTAAAAAAACAACATAACTGAAATACAATAATTTTTTACCTTTAAATACATTAAAAGTTAAACCAACTATTTCAAATATTAAATAGCTTTAAAATTTTAAATGGTTAGACACAATAATCATTTTTCACTATTACCATATCTTAAGATTCAATTTAATAAAAAAATTTTTACAATACCTAATATTTTATCTATTACATTACCCTTGCTATACTCAAATTCATTTTACAAAAACTTTTTTAATCTTTACTTAACATTATATCTAACCTAAACACTAAATAAATTAACTAACTAACTTTTTGAAACAAATGAATTATCTATCTAATAACAGTATTCCATAAAAAAATATAAAAGTCAAGTTTTTTTAAAATTAAATTAATCTATTCTCTAATTCCTAAAACTACCGTTGTGTTTTCTGTGATTATTAACATCCCATCTTCTAAAACTATCTCTGTATCTTCTATTGGAATGATCCCTGCATTTTTTGAATCAACTAAAATATCCATTTCAGAAAAAAATTCATCATCTTTTAATTTTAAAGTTTCAAAAGATCCATTATGTACTACTACAAATTTCCTATAAGGTATCCTCTCTATTCCAGAACCATAACTATATTCTAAAGTATTATCTAGAGTATAAGCTATTACTCTATAAGCATTAAAATCATCCTCTAATATAAATTTTAATCCTTTTTTTATATTTTCTGAAGTTGAATATCTAAAAGCATTAGCATGTCTTCTTAATTTTATTAATCCAGAAGAATATCTATAGAGATTACTAAAAAGAATATGATCTTTTCTTCCCCACCTAATCTTATTAACAAAATCAGAGGATGAATAACTATTTTCATGATAATGAGTTATATTTCCTAGATCATCATCTAAATTTATAAATTCAGATGTATGTGCTCTATCTGATTCTGGATCTTCTGGATGATGTTTTTCTCCTAATGGTTTTGTAAGACCAATCTCTGTTCCTCCTTGCAATATAATTTTACCTTGAGATGTAAGAAGCATTCCTAGACTAAACTTAGCCAACTCTATCCTTTTTTTCATATCTCCATCATAGGTTAAATTAATTTTGTCCCAAAGGGTAAAACCATCATGGATTGATAGATATTGTAAATTTTCATTGGGAGAATAAGCAAATCTATGATAGACATCAATACTAACTGATTTACTATAATAATCTATTATATTTCCAATAATTCCAGCTCTACATACATCTGTAAAATCATAATTACCTTGAACAAATCCTTTTTCATGAATTTTTCCTAGATAAGAATCCCTAGTACTATCATTAAAAACCGCCAAATTTATACCGTGAGGATAGTTAGCTATGTGTCCCTTTACAGGAGCTTCATTGATAGGAAGATCTGTAAAATTCCAAGCTTCTCCCTGTAATATTATATTATCACCTACAGCTTTTCTAATCTCCATCATAGTTTCTATATCCATAAATCCCATAAGATCAAATCTAAATCCATCTACTCCATATTCCTCAATGAAAAATTTTATTGAATCAATAATTAATTTTCTTACCATGGGATTTCGACTTTCCAAAGTTGGTCCTGCTCCTGTTCCTCCAGAAATACTTTGACCAAACATTCTATAATAAGATCCTGGTGTTAAATTTTCAAATATATCCCATTTATATGTATGATTATAAACTACATCCATAATTACTCCAATTTTATTTTCATGCAGTTTATTAACTAAATTTCTAAATTCTCTAATTCGACCATAGGGATCTTCTGCATCTGCGGCTAACCATCCCTCAAGTGTAAAATAGTTATGTGGATCATATCCCCAGTTATATGCAGATCCTATCTCATTATATTTTTTTTCATCTTCATTTACAGTAAAATAATTTTGTATAGGTAAAAATTGAACATGGGTTATTCCTAATTCTTTTAAATGTTCTATTCCTTTTTCATATTCATAGAAAGCTTTGAAAGTTCCTGCATTTTCAATCCCCGTATCTATAGTAAAATCCCTTACATGGATCTCATAAACTACCATATCTGTGGGAGAACCCAGATTAGACATTCCAATACTAATTGGTTTAACTCCTGCATTTTCTGAATTCATAGATACTATAGAACCTTTTCCTATATTATTAACATCCTCATTAGGTGCAAAACTTGCCATTGATTTAGCATAAGGATCTAAGGCATATTTTATACTTCCATCTAGATGTTCCACTTTAAAATCATAAAAAAACTTATCTAAATTTAGATACCCTGTCTCCTCCTCCTTTAAAATAAGACTCCAAATATCATCTCTTAGTCTAGCCATATTTTTAGAAAAAATAAGTCTCTGCGAATCATTTTTTGAGTATAAGTTTAAAAGAATATTTTTTATATTAGGAGCCCAAACTTTTATTTTTATATTTCCATCAACTTTAAAAGTAACTCCTAGATCATCACCTTTATATAAAAATTTTTTTAAATCCATATTTTTCCTCCCAATGTTCTAACATTTTATATAAAAGAAGCCAGTTTATATAAACTGGCTTCTTTATATATACTATAATTTATTCTAAAAAAATTAATTTTTTCCTTTAATATATTCATCTATCTCATGGGCAGCATCTTTTCCTGCTCCCATAGCTAAGATCACTGTAGCAGCACCTGTTACAATATCTCCTCCAGCAAAAACTCCCTCTCTTGATGTTTTTGTTTCTTTATCTTTCATAGTTTGTATTGTATTCCATCTAGTCAACTCAAGATCTTTGGTTGTTCCTGTTACTAAATCATTTGGCATTGTTCCAATTGACATAATAACTGTATCTACTTCAATAATAAATTCAGACCCAACAATTGCTTTTGGTCTTCGTCTACCACTTTCATCTGCTTCTCCTAACTCCATCTTAACACATTTTAATCCTGTTACTTGTCCTGACTCATTAGATAATACTTCTACAGGATTAGTAAGTAAATTAAATTGAATCCCTTCCTCTGCTGCATGTTCTACTTCTTCATGTCTAGCTGGAATCTCTTCCTCACTTCTTCTATAAACTATACAAGACTCTGCGCCTAATCTTTTGGCAACTCTAGCAGCATCCATAGATACATTTCCTGCTCCTACTACAGCTACTTTTTTTCCAATAGTTGTTGGAGTATGATAATCTTTTTTATTTCCACCCATTAAATTTACCCTAGTTAAAAATTCATTAGCAGATAAAACTCCCACTGAATTTTCTCCTGGAATTCCCATAAATCTAGGTAATCCTGCTCCACTTCCTATAAATACAGCATCGTATCCTTCATCTAGCAATTCATCTACAGTTGTTGTTTTTCCAACTACTACATTTGTATGAAAATCCACTCCTAGTTTTTCAATCCTTTTAATTTCACCATTTACAATGTCTTTTGGTAATCTAAATCCTGGAATACCATATGTTAATACTCCACCTAATTTATGTAAAGATTCAAATACATCTACTTCATATCCTAGAGTAGCTAACTCTGCTGATGCTGCAAGTCCTGCTGGTCCACTTCCTATAACGGCTACTTTTTTTCCATTTTTAGGTGTAGATGTTATTTCTAAATGATTTAAACTCCAATCACCAACAAATCTTTCTAAAAGTCCTATTGCTACTGGCTCACTTTTTATTCCAACTATACAAGACCCTTCACATTGTTTTTCTTGAGGACATACTCTTCCACATACAGATGCTAATTTTGTATATTTTGCTAAAATTTCTGCTGATTTTCCTACTTCTACATTTTTTAATTCCTTAATAAATCCTGGGATATCTATTCCCACAGGACAGGCAGCCACACATCTAGGATTTTTACATTCTAAACATCTCTTAGCTTCCCTTACTGCTTCATCTAAAGTAAGTCCTAAATTAACCTCTTCAAAGCATCTACTCCTAGATGTTGCTTCTAACATCCTTGGTTTTGCTCTTTTCTTTGGATCTGTTACTTCATCATGATCAATAGGACATTTAGTATTTTCATTATGTTCTAATTTATTTTCTTTTCTTAATCTTAATCTATTTTGCGCTTCATCAAAGTCTACCTTAAATCCATCAAATTCAGGACCATCTACACAGGCAAATTTTACCTTATCATCTATTACAACTCTACATGCTCCACACATTCCAGTTCCATCTACCATCAATGGATTTAAACTTACTGTTGTAGGTATATTTAATTCTTTAGTTAATATTGTTACAAATTTCATCATAATCATAGGACCGATTGTCACTACATGATCATATTTTTTATCTTCCGCTACTAATTTAGAAAGCATATCTGTTACTCTTCCATTAAGTCCTTGAGAACCATCATCTGTGCATATATATACATTTGGTGTTAAAGCCCTAAATTCTTTTTCTAGAATAACGTAATCTTTATTTCTTGCTCCAATTATTACATCTACTTCTATCCCTTGTTCTGCAAACCATTTCACTTGAGGATATACCGGTGCAGTTCCAACTCCTCCAGCTATAAAAACAACTTTCTGTTTTTTTAATTTTTCTAAATCTTCATGGATAAATTCACTCATTTGTCCTAATGGTCCAACTACATCTTGAAAACTATCTCCAACTTCTAGAGCAGCCATATCTTCTGTACTTTTTCCAACTACTTGATAGATTATAGTTATTGTTTCATATTCTCTATCATAGTCACATACAGTTAAAGGAATTCTTTCCCCAAACTCATCTACCTTTACTATTAAAAATTGTCCTGGCATAGCTTTTTTAGCTAATTTAGGAGCTTTAATATCCATTGATACAATATTTTCCGCTAGATACTCTTTCTTCATTACTTCAAACATGATTTCCCTCCAAATTTATTATTAAAAATACTTTTGTTTTAAGTCATTTTCAATGCAGTTTATATTCCATTAACATTATACTCATAAAATTTATAAACCTCAAGATAATTTATTTCCCTAAGAAAATTTACTTATCAACTTTTCACTAAATATGTTATTATATCTTTGAAAACTTTTAAGGAATTTTTCCTTGTTGTATTTCTAAATTGAAACAAAAGTAGGTGAAAAGATGAAAACTCAAGAACAATATGAGAAACAGATTATTAGGTCTTTAAATAAAGTTCCCTTAGAAATGAAAAAAATAAAATTTATACTTTTTTTAGCTAAACATATAAATAAGTTGAAAAAAAGTAAAACGACAATATTAAAAATATCTTTTTTGCTATACAGTATAATAATATCTTTTTTCTATTTTTCAAATATTAAATAAAAAAACTCCCTCTTAAATATAATTTTGAGGAGTTTTTTTATTTATTTATTTATTTTTTAAATATATATTTGAGATGTTTCCCTCCTAATCCAACAATTGAATAAAGTTGTTTTGCTTTTTCTATAATCTTTAATTCTTCAAATACCTCATTATTTTCTATCCTTTCATAAGATTTTATATCGAATCTAGTATGTGCATCACTTCCAAAAGTAGCTTTTAAGTCATATTTTTTCCTTATCTCCCTGGCTTTTAAATTTCTACCCTTATCTAAGGAATGATTATATGTTTCTATGGAATCTACAGATTTTATTATCTTTTCTAAATACTCTTTATTTCTTATAAAGTTTTTTTGTGCATATCCATTTAGGTGTGGAAGGGAAGTATGAGTTTTAAACTTTTTCAAAACTTCTATATAATATTCCCAAGATTTATATGATTTTGCCATCCTATATCTATTTTTATATGGTTCTAGATAAACTTTATAAAACTCCTCTAATTCTTTAGGATCTTCAAAGTAAGCTAATATTTCCATTCCATCTTGACAACCTATCTCTATTCCAGGAATTAAATTTATACTCTCTACTTCAAAGGATTTAATACTTTTTCTAATTTCATTGTGATCTGTTATAGATATCAAATGATTTTTTTCCTTTAAAAAACTTTTTAAAAATTTTACATCTAAAAAACCATCTGAAGCTTTGGTATGCAAGTGTAAATCATAGTAAGTTCCGCTATATTTTCCTTCTAATATAATCTTTCTTTTAAAAAATTCATCTAATTTATCAAATTCAATCATGGGTATCACTCCTTTAATATATTATACTCTTTAAAAATTCAAAATTCAAAAAATAAGTATAATAAATAA
>DDQV01000182.1:7674-12382 GCA_002342785.1 Fusobacteriaceae bacterium UBA2433
CCCTTATTTATTATACTTATTCAAACATCTTTAATACTTCTTCTGTATATGAACCATCATCATTATTAATATAGAGAGGTGGCTGGATTACTAAACCCTCTTCAGCGCCTTTTAATCCCTCAAATAATATGATCTTAGCTGCTTTATTTTTTGTTGTATGGCAAAATCTTATTTTCTTTGGTTCAATCTTATATTTTTTCATAAGTTTTAAAATTTCTATAAGTCTATCTGCTCTATGAACCATAGTAAAATTCCCTCTAAATTTTAAAAGATAACTTCCTGCTCTTATTATATCCTCTAAGTTGATTAAGATCTCATGTCTGGCATAGGTCAATTGATCTAAATTATTTAATTGATTTTTATCCCCAGTAAATTTAAAAAATGGTGGATTAGTTATCACAGCATCAAAACTTTGATCTCTAAATTGTGTTTCTATATTTTTTATATCGCCTTTTACTATCTCTACTTGAGATTCTAATTTATTTAGTTTCATATTTCTAGAAGCTAGATCTACCGAGATATCTTGTATCTCTATCCCTACTATTTTAGCATTTGTTCTCTTAGATAAAAGCATTGGAATCACACCATTTCCTGTACCTAAATCCATTATATTTTTTCTTTTTTTATTTATAGTTAAAAAATTAGAAACTAATACTGAATCTATAGAAAAATTTAGATAGTCATTTCTTTGAATTATCTTCATATCTATATAATTTAAAAAATCTATCACAACTTCATTCTCATGATTCTTATTTAAAATAATATCTTTTGTTAACACTTTTATCATCACCTATTTATTATAATTTATTTCAAATAAAATAAGTCTAGGAGATCCTAGACTTTATTTTTATTCATATCTTTGATTAATTTAGATAACATCTCTTTTATTCCTGTATCTACATTTCTAAATCTAATATTATTTTGAATAGATTCAAATCCTTTTTGTTCAATTATTTTTCCTATTGTTTTCTCTAAAAAATCATAAGTAGTTTTTTCAATTCCCTTAAAATCCAATGTTATTTTTACATCTCTTTTTAAGTTATTCATAATATTTAAATAAAAAACCTCTGCATCTTGGTCCATAAAATTTTTAACTATTATTACCATCTTATACCACTCCTATTTTACTGATACCTTTAATACAACTGGGCAATGATCAGAACCCATTACATTATTTAATATTAAAGCATCTTCTATATTATTTTTAAATGATTCATTAACAATATGATAATCTATTCTCCATCCAATATTTTTTTCCCTACTTTTAAATCTATAAGACCACCATGAATATTTAATCTCTTCTGGTTGAATATATCTAAAAGTATCTATGTAACCATTTTCTAAAAATTTAGTCATCCATTCTCTTTCTTCTGGTAAAAATCCTGGATTTTTTTCATTTCTCTTAGGATTAGTAAGATCTATTTCCTTATGTGCTACATTTAAATCTCCACATAAAATAATATTTTTTCCTGAATTAACCAATTCATTACACCTTTTTATTATAGCGTCATTAAATCTTAATTTATAGTCTAATCTCTTTCCCTCAGCTTGACTATTAGGAAAATAACAATTAATTAAATTAAAATCTTTGTATTCCAACTCTATATATCTTCCCTCAGAATCAAATTCTTCAATACCCATATTTTTAACACTAAAAGGTTCTACTAATGTATATACTGCAACTCCTGAATATCCCTTTTTTTCAGCTGAAAAAAAATAAGATTTATACCCATCAATTTGAGTTAATTTTTCATCAAGTTGTTCTATTTGGGCTTTTGTTTCTTGAATACAGAGAACATCTGGAGTTTCTTTTAAAACCCATTCTACAAAACCTTTTTTTTGAATTGCTCTTATTCCATTAACATTCCAAGAATAAATATTCATTAATTTAAACTCCCTTTATTAAGATATCTTTTTAATTTAGCTATAATCATATTTATAGCTATCTTATTTTTTCCACCTCTAGGTATTATAACATCAGCATATCTTTTAGATGGTTCACAAAATTCTAGATACATTGGTTTTACAGTTTCTAGATATTGTTTTTTTACTGAATCAAAAGTCCTTCCTCTTTCATGAATATCCCTCTCAATTCTCCTTAAAAGCATCTCATCTGTATCAGTATCAACAAATATTTTTACATCTAACATATCTCTTATCTCTGGAATAGAAAGTATTAAGATCCCTTCTAGAATAATTATTTTAGATGGATTAATCCTTATCTTTTTTTCCTTTCTTGAATGAGTTTTAAAATCATATATTGGTCTATCAATTGCTTTTCCATCTTTTAAATCCATCAAGTGTTTTTTTAAAAGATCAAATTCTATAGAATTAGGATGATCAAAGTTTACTTTTGCCCTTTCCTCTATGGATAATTCCTTGAGTTCTTTATAATATGCATCTTGTTCAACTAGTATTGCATCCTCTGATTTAAATCCTTTTATCAGGTTATGAGCAACTGTCGTTTTTCCAGATCCACTTCCCCCTGCTACTCCTACAAATATACAGTTATTCATGGTGCCCTCCTTTAAATATAACTTTGATAATTATACATCATCTCTTATAAAATATCAATGATGGTTATAGTAATCCTTTATAAATTATAAACCTTTTTCTATTTTTAAGATTTTTAATATATAAATTTTTTCTATTGATTTAAATATTTGTTGATGGACTGGCATAAATTTTTCTATATTTGAATCTAGTTGAAACATTTTTTTTGCTTTTTCTGATAACTCTTCTTTTTCCTTTTTCTCCATCTTTTCATAGAGTTCTGATAGAACCCTGTAGATTGGATTATTTAAGTCAACCTCTTGGTCAACCTTTATTTTAGTAGGTTCAACCACTTCAGCTTCTATAACTTCTAAATCTGATTTTTTATCTTTTTCTTTTTTAGAAATTTTATTTTTTATTTTTGTTTTTGATCCTTGTATATCTTCTAAAAGGTCTTTATCACCTTTTACATTTTTTAAAATTCCATTTATATAAGCCACTAAAGTTTTAGATATATCAGTTTTTAGATTTGAATATAATATTCCTAAAATATGTAGTGCTACCTTTTCACCCTCTTCATTATATAATTTTATAAGTTTATTTTCAGCTCTTTTATTCCAATTCTTAGAGACAAAAATATTTCTTTTTGCCTTAGATATAGCCTTTAAAGTAGCTTCTGACATCTCATTTATATCTTTAACAACTACCTTTTGAACTTCATCAGGCAATCCTAGTTTTATTTGTTTTTGTGTTAAATTTTGTAAAGTTTTTTTCTTTTTACCTTTTAAAATATAATCAGAAATATGACATTCTCCATCTTGATCTATATTATACTTAAATTTATAGGAATAACTTTTTTCTTTTTTCAAAGGATTCACTTCATAGTTTAAAAGGTAACCTTTTTCTACTAGAGTATCAAAAGATTTATTTATTCTTTTCATGACTTGTTTCATCTTACTTACTTCATATTCTTTTACTTCTCCAGTCTTTAGAACCTTTCTTATCCTACTCTTTAGAGTCAATGGAATTATTGTTGCTAAAGTTTCTATCCTAAATTCTCCCTCAGTATTTGCAAATCTTTTCATACTTAAAAATTGATATATTTTTTCTGCTGCTCTATCAGATTTTCTTAGGATATTTAATTGATGTCTATCAAAAATGGAATAATGTTTTATCCTTAATTCCTCTATAATCCTATGATCTAATCTCACCTTATAATAAACTTTCATTTTATTTGTTTTTTTATTTCTCTCTTTAAATTTTTCATATTTTACTAAATTAAGAGGCTCTTTATAAACTTCTCTAATTATATTTCCTGCAGCTTTTTTATTTCTAATCATTATTTTATATGTTGTTGCCTGTAGATTATATAGAGTTTCTTCCATTTTTCTATAATATTTCATAGAAAATTTTAAACCTAGATAATCTATAACTTCCTCAATATTAAATGTGATATACTCCTTGGTAGGATCTTCAGCTAAAATTTCTTGAAATTTATATAAAATAAAATAAAATACATTTTTTTCAAAATCAGAAGGCTGTTGGTTTCTTATCCCTTCAAAATTATCAGTACTTAAAGAAGCTCCAAATTTTATTCCAGCATTGGCTATTTCATATACCAAATTAACATTCCTCTGCCTTTTAGAAGTAAAAAATGGCAAAATTATGAACAGAAAAGGTTGATTTATTGTATCTCTTATATCCATATCTTCTAAATATAAAGATACTGTTTTTGTTGGTATTACTTTAGGTTTATAACTTTTGATATCTATACTAAGATCATTTTTGTTACCTATCTCTAATATTTCTAACAGAGACCCTTGTTTTTTATCAGTCATTACGCCCCCACTTTATCATCACTTACAATTTATAATTATTATCATCCTTTACAGGTTATAACATTATTTTATGGTTTTTTCAAGTTTTATTTTTGTCATCACTTATTATTTATAATTATCTTTTTCTTCAGAAACCAATGAAACTTTAGTTTTATTAACCCTTATTATCATCCTTTGTTTACTATAATTTATAAATCTCAATAAACTTCAGAGTTTTTTATTCATCCCTTATTATTTATAATTAGATGATTAACTTACTCTCGTCTATACCCCTTATAATTCAAAGCTCCTTTATCATCACTATATTATGTACTTGATTAAAATTCAATAGATTAAAGGCTAGTTATATAATCCTTTATTTATTATACTTATTTTTT
>DDQV01000125.1 GCA_002342785.1 Fusobacteriaceae bacterium UBA2433
AAGGAAAACCTCTTCTTATTATAGCAGAAGATATTGAAGGAGAAGTGTTAAATACACTTGTATTAAATAAATTAAAAGGAAATTTAAATGTAGTAGCAGTAAAACCTCCTGCTTTTGGAGATAGAAGAGAAGCAATCTTAGAAGATATAGCACTTTTAACTGGGGGAACTTTAATCTCCGATGGAAAAGGAATGGATATATCAGATACTATAAGTCTTCATTTAGGAGGAGCAGTTAAGGTAAAAGTAACACAAGATAGTACTGTCATTATAGGAGGATTAGGAAATGATAAATTAATTTCTTCAAGATTAAAACAATTAAAGATACAAATAAGTGAATCTACTTCTGAATATGACATAGAAAAATTGCAGGAACGTCTAGCAAAATTATCTGGTGGAGTAGGTGTAATTCGTGTGGGAGCTAGGACTGAAACAGAATTAAAAGAAAAGAAATTGAGGATAGAGGATGCTCTAAATGCTACTAAAGCTGCAATTTTAGAGGGAATAGTTCCTGGAGGAGGATCCGTATTGGTTGATCTATCTAAACAATTAAAAATTTTAGATTTAGGAGATTCGAAAGAAATAAAACAAGGAGTAGAGATAATAGTTAAATCACTTCTAGCTCCCCTGAGACAGATAGCAAAAAATGCTGGTTTTAATGGTGATGAAGTAGTAAAAAAAGTTATGGATTTAGATTCTAAAATTGGATTTGATGCATTGACGTGCGAATATGTTGATATGGTAGAAAAAGGGATAATAGATCCAACTATGGTAACTAGATCTGCTATTCAAAGTGCAGCTTCTATCTCGGCTCTCATCCTTACTACTGAAGTATTAGTAGGAGAAATTTTAAAAGAGGAACCACCTTTAATGCCTATGATGTAAAATATTTAAAAGATAAAAATAAAAGAAGACCTCAAAGTAAATTACTCTTTAGGTCTTCTCTTATTTTTTTTACCTGGGATTGTGTCTAGAAGAGATCTTGTATAGGGATCTTTTGGGTTGTGATATAAATTTTCAGCTTTATCTATTTCTACAATCTTTCCTTCCTTCATAACTGCTATCCGATCACACATATAATAAACTACGTTTAAATCATGAGATATAAAAAGATAAGTTAGGCCCATCTTACTCTGAAGTTTTTTCATAAAATTTAATATTTGTGCTTGAACAGATACATCTAGAGCTGATACTGCTTCATCTGCTATTATAAAATCTGGTTCACACATAAGAGCAGCTAAGATAGCAACTCTTTGTCTTTGTCCACCAGAAAGTTCATTGGGATATTTTTTTAAAAAACTTTCGTCAAACCCTGCAATATCTAACATCTCTAATATTTTTTCTTTTCTCTCATCTTTAGAGTATAGATTATGAATTATTAAAGGCTCCATTAAGATCCATCCTATATTTTTTTTAGGATTTAAAGAGTGATAAGGATCTTGAAAGATCATTTGAATATTTTTTCTTATTTCTTTTATTTTTTTTCGGTTTTTTAATTTATTAATATCTTGGCCTTTGTATAGGATCTCTCCACTATCAGCTTTTAAAAGTTTACTTATAAGATTTCCTGTTGTAGACTTTCCGCATCCTGATTCTCCTACAAGACCAAATATTTCTCCTTTTTTTATATTAAAAGAAATATCGTCTACTGCTATTTTTGGATTTTTGAATTTAAAAATTTTAGAGCTTTTAAAACTTTTTTTTAAATTTTTAATTTCGAGTATATTTTCCATAATTTTCACCTATACATATAAACATCTAATTAGATGCTTATCTTCCCTTTCTAAAAGTTCTGGTAAAATTTCATAACATTTTTTCGTTGCTATAGGACATCTTTTAGCAAAGGGGCAACCCTTGTTTCTCTCAGATAAAGAGGGGACTCTTCCTGGGATAGAGTAAAGATCTTTTCCTTTATGTATTGGACTTGGAATAGCATCTAAAAGACATTTAGTGTATGGATGTTTTGCGTCTTCTAGTTTTTCTATGATCTCTACAATGTGACCAGCATACATAATTGCTATTCTATGGCATAGATCTCCTACTAGATCTAAATCATGGGAGATAAAAAGAAGGGAATTATTTTTTTTTATATTTATTTCTTTTAACAGATCTATAATTTGAGCTTGTGTACTAACATCTAATGCAGTTGTAGGTTCGTCGGCAATTATTAATTTTGGCTCACACGCTATAGCGATGGCTATAACTACTCTTTGTCTTTGCCCTCCTGAAAGTTCATGGGGAAATTTTTTATATGTTTCTTCTAAATCTTTTAAATTAACTTCCTTCATAAGTTTTAAAGTTTTTTCCTTTCTTTCTACTTTAGATAAAGATGTATGTATTTTTAAAACTTCACTTATTTGTTTTCCTACTCTGTGGAGGGGATTTAAAGCTGTAAGAGGTTCTTGAAAGATCATAGAGATCTCCTTTCCCCTGAGGTTAGTCATCTCTTTTTCAGAGATAGTTAAAATGTTTTTTCCTAAAAAATTAATCTCTCCACTGAAACTTGCATTTTTTTTTAGGAGTCTAATAATAGATAGAGATGTAAGACTCTTTCCACAACCTGATTCTCCTACGAGACCCATGATCTCGCCTTTATTTACAAAAAATGAAAGATCATTGACAGCTTGTAATTTTGTTTTTTCATTAAAATATATATTTAAATTTTTAATTTCAATAGTCATAGATTCTCCTATTTTTCTTGGTATCCTCTTAAAAAATCTCCTAGCATATTAAATGCTAAGACAGTTAAACTAATCATTATTCCTGGAGCTAGTGTATACCAGGGAGCTATCATAAAATACATTTGAGATTCACTGAGCATCCTTCCCCAACTAGGATTCGGTGCTTGAACTCCAAGTCCAAGGTAACTAAGAGCTGCTTCAGCTAAGATAGCATTAGAAAAACTCATAGTCACAGCTACTATTATTGGAGATATAACATTAGGTAAGATATGATGATATATAATTCTAAAATTAGAAGCACCTCTTACCTTTGCAGCTTTTATATATTCTAATTCTTTTTCTCGTAAAAATCCACTTCTAGTTATCCTAGAAAATGTAGGAATTGACATAATTCCAATGGCTATCATTGTATTTTCTATTCCAACTCCAAATACAGAGATAAACATGAGGGCAAATAAAATTCCTGGAAAAGCCATCATAGCATCTATTATTCTCATTATGATCTCATCTATCTTGCCACCGAAATATCCAGAAATTGATCCTAAAAAAATTCCTATACTACTACCAATAACTACAGAGATAGAACCAACTAAAAAAGCTGTCTGAGATCCTTTCATGAGTCTACTAAGGATATCTCTTCCAAAATTATCAGTCCCTAAAAGAAATGAAAAACTTGGAGGGGAGAGTTTTAACTTGGTATTTATCTCGGTAACTGAATGTGGGAGATAAAAAAAACTTACTCCTAAAATAAGGAAAAGAAATATTAATATTCCTTTTCCTATTATGAAATTATAATCTTTAACTTTTATATCCATTTTATTCTCCTAAATTGATATTCTGGGGTCTATAATTCTATATAGCATATCAATTAAAAAATTTATAATTACTACTACTGAAGCGATATAAGTTATGATAGCTTCGACTAATGGGATATCTCTTGTAGTTACTCCATTAATAAGTAGAGTTCCAATTCCTGGCAAATTAAATACTTGTTCAATTATTATAGCTCCTCCTAATACTCCTGCTGTTAACATACCAATTATTGTGATTAAAGGTATCAAAGCATTTTGAAGGATATGATAAAAATATATTTTATTAGTTGAAAGACCTTTGCTGTATGCTGTTCTCACATAATCTTTTTTTTGTTCCTCTAAGACTATATTTTTCATGTGTCTTGATACAACTGAGACTCTAGAGATAGCTAAGGCAAAAGCTGGCAAAGTAATTATCCTAATATATGAGATAGGATCCTCTGAAAAGGAGATATATTTCATAGAAAATAATTTAAATATTATTCCAAATATAATTAAAAATATCACTCCTAACCAAAATTCTGGAATAGCAAGACCCATTTGAGAAAATATAGATAAAATAGTTCCAAACTTAGTATTATTATATTTTGCATTTAAAATTCCAATTGGGATTCCTACAATGATTGCAATTAAAATTGCATAGATTCCTAAACTTAATGTAACAAATATTCTTTCACCTATGAGTTCTTTGATAGGTCTAGAAAATTGTATAGATTCTCCTAGATCTCCCTTTAATATGTTTTTTGCCCAATAGATATATTGTGTAGTGAGTGGTTTATCTAGCATTAGTTCTGTTCTTAGCATATCTATTTGTTCCTGGGTGGCCTCGATTCCTAATTTTGAAAGTGCAGGGTCTCCAGGTATTATTTTAAATACTGAAAATGATATTACAGAAACAAAAAACAATGTAAAGATCATTATACAAATTCTTTTAATAAAATAAATCATATCTTCTCCTATTTTATAAAATAAAGGGTAGAGAGATCTTGTACATAGATAGGATAAGAAGTATATCCTCTAAGATCTTTATTTAGAGCAATTATTCCTGATGGTGCCATTATATATATAACTGGAATATCTTTACCTAAGATCATTTGAGCTTCTTTATATAACTCTACTTTAATTTTTTCATCTGTAACTTGAGTAATTTTTTTCATAAGTGTATCATAATCTTTAGAACTATAGTTCATAAAATTTCTACTATGTGTACTAATATAACGATTTAATATATCGTAGGGTTCGATCTTACCATCTAAAGCAATTATTGTTCCCTCATACTTTCTTCCTGCATAGATATCTTTTAACCAAGTTCCCCATTCTATTTCAGCTAAATTTGCTTTAATTCCTATTTTTTTAAGTTGTTCAGAAATAATTACTCCTGTATCAGTGTGAAAACGATAGTTTGTTGGGATACTTAAAGTAAATTCAAATCCATTTTCATATCCAGCTTCCTTTAGTAATTCTTTTGCTTTTTCTATATTATACTTGTAGATACCTTCAGTTTGAATATTATAATAGTTTTTCATAATAGGACTCATATTAGTTCCAATTGGTTTTCCTAAACCTGAATCTAATGTATCGATAATTTCTTGTTTATCTATTGCATAAGCCATAGCTTGTCTTACTCTAATATCATCAAATGGTTTCACTTTATTATTGAGAGCTAAGATTTGCATAAGATTTTGTTCGTTGACAACTATATTGTGAGTTTTTTCTAAAGTTGAAATATATGTAGAGCTAAGACGTGGATAGATATCTATCTCTCCTCTTTGAAGTGAAAGAATAGAACTTTGTTCATCTTTAATAATTGAAAACTCAACTTTATCAATAGTTGGGATTCCATCTATCCAATAATCAGAAAATTTTTCCATAACAAGTTTTTGTCCTGGGAGATATTCTACAAACTTAAATGGTCCTGTACCAATGGGTGACTGCTCAATATCTTTTACATCTTTTGGAATGATAGCTGTAGTAAATTTACTTAAGATAGTTCCATCTACTTTTTTTAGTTCTATTGCAACAGTTTTTTCATCTATTTTTTTAATATTTTTAATATTTTTAATATTTTTAGATAATTCTTTTACAACAGAATTTCCTGGAAAATCACCATTAATTCTAGTTAATGAAAATATAATATCTTCTATCTTTACATTTTTTCCATTGTGGAATTTTATTTTATCTCTCAATTTAAAAGTATATACTAGGTTATCTTTTGATATCTCGTAAGATTCTGCTACAGCAGGTATTAGTTTACCCTCATTGTTTGGTTTTAATAATCCTTCAAATATATTGAACATGACTTCATAAGTTCCAGCAGATAATGCCTTATGTGGATCTAAAAAATCCATATCTTGTGAGATTCTAACTACAATCTCTCCACCTTCTACCTTGGTTTTTTGTTTATTTTCACTGGCTAATTTTTCTTTTCCACAACCACTAACGATCAACATTAATATTGCCAATAAACTTATTATTTTTTTCATAACTCCCCCTAGACAATTTAAACTTATTTTTTTACTAACTAGTATTGTTTATTAAAATACTAGTTAGTAGTTTATTCCTATAGATTTTTTTAAAGTATTATAATTTAAAATTTTTATTACTTAACTTTAATTAAAATCAAGGTTTTATAAATAGTTTTTCAAGAAATTTTTATTCTCAAGTTTACTTATAATACTACTAACTAGTTTTAAAATCAAGGTTTTTTCATATATTATTATTGGAAATATAAATTCTAGAATTTATAGTGGACTCCTAATATATATTGAGTAGAATCACTAGAGTTAGAAGAACTACTAGCTACCTCTGTAAAATTATGATTAAACTTCACCGAAGTAGAAATTGAAAAATTATCTATTTGAAGTTTAAGTTGGTGAAACCATTGAAGGGAATTATCTGTTCCTGATGTACCGTTCCAACTGTTGTTATATTTTTCAGATTCTTTAGCACCAAAAACATAATCTACCCATCCACTATATACAACTGACCAACCATTTTCAAATTTATATAATGGAGCAAGATAAGCTACATTAAATAGGTATCCATCCCACTTATCTTCATTTGGTTTACCATATGATTTAGGAGCATATCTTCCGAAAAGATTTACTCTGATATAATCAAATTTTTCCAAATCAAAATAAGTTCCTATCCCTATTTGATGACGTCTAAGTCCACCTTTATAGTCTCCATTGTCGTAATCTAGTTGATAAGAAAGAAACCACTCATTGAATCTACCAATAGATAGATCTTTTCCTAAGAGTCCATCTAGAGATATACGAGGATTAAATTCCCCATAGATACTTGGCTTAACTCCGTGCATATCACTATCATTTGAGTTTAAAATATCAAAAAAATCAGTGAACCAATATAGATCTAATAATTTATATCTGTGAAAACCCTCCATCTCAACATAGATATCATCAACACTTCCCCTAGTTGAATCAGCTGAATTATTTCCTTCAAACAAACTCATTTGAACCATATTATAGTTCCACGGCTCATACTTTCCCATAGCAAGTTGACTAAAACAAACTATAGCCATAATAATCAATATTTTTTTCTTCATTTTTTCCCACCTTTTAAAATTTATTGTTTTGTTACATTATATATAAGCCAAGATACCCTAATACTCCTGAGGAGATGATGAGGATAACTGGATTAATTTTTTTCTTATAAGCTATACCAAACATAACTATAGAGATGATAATAGTTTTTATCTCTATATTATTTTCTATGATCCAAGTGGCTCTAGCAATCATATATCCTGCGTATAAAATTAAAGCTGTCGTCAAGGATTTTAAAACGAAAAAAATAGCTTTCTTATAGATATTTTCCTCTAATTGTTTTAAAACTCTAGATAATATCAAGATAACAATTATAGATGGAAGAGCAAGTGAAAGTGTTGCTACAATAGCTCCTGGAATTCCTGCTACTTTATTTCCCACAAAGGTTGCTGTATTCATAGCTATAGCTCCAGGGGTCATTTGAGATATAGATAGGACATTAAAAAATTCATCATATTGCATAAATCCATTTTTTTCTAATTCTCTTTGCAAGAGTGGTATAGAAGCTAATCCCCCACCAAAATTAAATAATCCAATTTTAAAATACATAGTAAATAATTTAAAAAGAGTCATAAAGTAAGTCATTTATCTTACCTCCAAAATAGATTTTATTTTATTTGGAATAAAATAAGTAGCAGTAGCTCCAATGAATGCACCAAGGAGAATAAGTAAGATAGGATTGATATTAAATACTAATAGTAAGATAAATCCAATACCAAATAAAAGATAACTTATATTAGATACAAAACTTTTTCTACAAATTTTTAAAGTTGAACTTGCAATAAGTCCTATGATACATGCTCTAATTCCTAAAAAGATACTATGGATAACAGGATTATTAAAAGATTCTCCTAAAAAATAATATATTAAAGTGATAATTGTAAGTGATGGAAATATAATTCCAAGGGAAGCAACAACTCCACCTAGTTTTCCAGCTTTTTTACTTCCTATAAATGTAGCTGCGTTTATAGCTATAGTTCCAGGGGTCATCTGAGAGATTATAAACATCTCCAAGAGTTCCTCCTCTGTAATCCATTTTCTTTTTTCTACCAATTCTTTTTCGATGAGAGGTAACATTGCATATCCTCCGCCAAAGGTAAATAATCCTATTTTGAAAAAAGATATAAATAATTCTTTGAACATATTGAACTCCTTTAAAAATATTTTTTTCTTTCTTATTAAAAATTTTTGTTATCTTTATATTTATAGTATTTTTATTTTTTTTCTTGTATTTTTCTTACTAAAATTAAATTAATCTTTCTAGGGATAAATTTTGAGATAAATATTATAAATTTATTTAAGTTTCCATAGATTAAAATATCTTTCTTAGTATCTATATTTTTATATAAATATCTTGCGATATCCTCAGGATTTGCTATATGAAAATTTTTTAGAAATTTTTTCTCAATCCTATCCATCTTTTCAAAATGGGTTTTTGTAGGACCTGGACAAAGGGTTACTATTTTTATATTTCTATCTCGAAGTTCCTCTGCTATACCTTCAGAAAAATTTAAGAGGTATGATTTAGTTCCATAGTAAACACTCATTAGAGGACCACTTTGAAAAGCAGCTGTAGAAGCTATATTAAATATTTTTCCACTACCTGCCTCTAACATATCTTGTAAAAATAATTTTGTGAGTATTGTAGGAGTTATTATATTTAAATTTATCATGTCTAGACTAGTTTGGATATTTTTTTTAATAAATTCACCGTGGGAACCAATACCAGCATTATTAATTAGAATATCAACTTTTAATTGTTTTTTCTTAATAGTTTCATATAGATTAAAAGCTTTTTTTTCTCCAGATATATCTAAAGAGATTATTTTGATATCTATATTATATAGTGACTGTAAATTATCTTTTAAAATAGATAGTATATCCTTACTTCTAGCTACTAAGATAAGGTTGTGATTATTTTTAGCAAAAATATAGGATAGTTTTAAACCAATTCCTGAACTAGCCCCTGTTATAAGTGTATACTTCAAAGATCCTCCCTTATTAAAAAAAAATACAGATTATATATGTTAGATCCAATTATTGAATTCATTATATCATGAAAAAGAAGCTAACTTATATAAAATTAGCTTCTTTTTTTATTTTATAGATTCCTTTACACGGCTATTATATTCAATACAAAATTTCTTGAATTTTTTTGTTTCTAAAGGTTTTGTAGAAAAATATCCTTGGGCATAATCACAGTTTAATTTTTTTAAAAGATTAAAAGTATCCATATTCTCAACACCTTCAGCTATAATCTTTAACTCCATAGACCTACCTAAAGCAATGGAAGATTTAACAATGTTATAGTCTTTTTTGTCGGTAAATATATCTGTTATAAACATCTTATCTATCTTTAATTTATCAAAGGGTAATTTTTTTAGATATGATATAGATGAAAAACTAGTTCCAAAATCATCTAAGGCAAAGGTTATACCATATTTTTTAAGAGAGTTCATAATTAAAAACATCTCGTCAAAATCATCGATTAAATTTCTTTCTAAGATCTCAAATTCTAAACCTTTTAAACTTTTTTTATAATTTTTTATTGTACTGATAATTAACTCATTTTTCAAACATACTATGGGGGTGTTTATAGCTAATTTCATAATAAATCCATCTTTTTTCCATTTTTCTTGGATCTCAAGGGAAGATTCAAGTAGCCATTTTGTAAAAGTATTGATTAGATTTGTTTTTTCTAAATAGGGAATAAATAACTCTGGTTTAATAAGTCCCTCTGTAGGGTGGATCCATCTTATTAAAACTTCAGCTGATGTAATTAAATTAGTTTTCATCTCTACTTTAGGATGAAAATAGAGGTGGAATTGTTTATTTTTAATAGCAGCAGGTAGTTCATTTAAGATAGAAAGCTTTTTATTATGAAGTTTATTAATCTTATCGTTAAAAAAAGAAAATGAAGACAGATTTTTTTTTGCATGAGCCCTTGCTATCTCTGCATCTTCTAATAATTTTTTTTGAGATTCAACAAATTTTGCTACACCAATACTTAACTCAGGGTAGATTAAAATATTGTTGACAGAAATTTTTTTTCTTAATATCTCTGCTTTTTTTCTAAAAGAAAGAGGATTATAATCATTCATCAATAGAGCAAAAGTATTATCTCTGAAATGAAAAAGTTCGATCCCGTTTTCAGAGATATCTTTAAATTTTAAAGAGAGACTTTTTATAAAATCTTCTAGGATAAAATTGCCATATTCATTTAGTATTTGATTAAAATTTTCGATTTCAAAGATAGCTAGATAGTTATCTTGTAGTTCTATCTTCTCAGGGAAAAAAGTATCAAAATATTTTCGATTAGACATATTTGTAATACGATTACAAAATGTAAGTTTTTCAATTTCTTTTAGAGTTTTTAAAACTGTATCTAGAATAAAACCATTTATAGTACTGATGAGAACAAAAAATAAGAGTCTATATATCCAATTTTCAGTAGTTTGCATCTCCATAGTTGCAACATCTAAAGGAATAAAACTAGTGAGATAACCAGCGAGAATACCAAAACCAATCCCTCCTATATATCCAAAATTAAATACTGCAATCATCAATGGAATATACATTAAGTGCATATAAACATATTTAGTTCCCCCAGTCATATAGACAATTCCTAAAACTGAAAAAATTAATATAAAAACAAATGAAACCGAATAAAAACAAAATATTTTTTTAGGGCGGGACCATATTCTTATAAGATTAATAAAAAATTTTGTATTTAACATAGCAGGACCACCCTTAATATAAATTATATAAACGTTACAGTAATATTATATCTTATAAAGTTAGCTTATTCAAAATTTAATTTTAATAAGTTATATTTAAATTGTTGTTTAAACAATAAATAATAATTACGAATAGTAAGATATTATTGTATAATAAAGATATGATTGGTATTATACTCTAGAGATACAATAATAAGAAGGTGATAAAAATTGCTTATGAATAAAGAGCAAGAAAAAATAGCATATACAAAGCCTAACGGGCATATGCTTATAAAGGGAATAGCAGGAAGTGGAAAGACAACAGTAGGGATATGCAGGATATCATATTTATTAAATAATTATTGTCATGATAAAGATGACAGTGTTTTATTTATAACATTTAATAAGACCTTGGTTAATTATGTATCTTATTTTTATAATAAGGTTGATAATATAACCCAGTATAATATGCACTCTTTATTTGGATTTCCAAAGGATAGGGTGAAGATAACAACAGTTGACAGTTTGATGTATGGATATTTTTTAGAATATCAAAAAAAATCCAAAGGAGATTTGAAACTCAATCCTACCAACCATAAAAAACATGGTATTTTAAATGAGTTGATAGAAAAATTAAGAAAAAAGTATAGTGAAGTTTCAATATTTGAAGATGTAAATACAGCTTTTTTATTGGAAGAGATAAATTGGATCAAAGCTTGTAACTATATAGATGAAGCAGAATATCAAGAAGCTAATAGGATTGGTAGTCTAAAATTAGGAGTGACCACTCAAAAATTACCTAAAAATTCCATAGTTAGAAAGGCAATATTTGAACTTATGGAATTTTATACAAAAAATCTTCTAGAAGAAAATACCATAGATTATAATGATATGAGACTTATTGCTTTAGGGGAATTAGAAAATAAAACGAGAAAAAAATATACTCATATATTGATAGATGAGTGTCAAGATCTATCTAAAGTACAACTTGAATTTATAAGAAAATTATATTCTGATAAGAGTCATTCTAGTTTTACTTTTTTATTTGATAGTGCACAGAGTATATATTCTCATTCGTGGTTGGGAATGGGAGGAGAAAGAACATTTGCTAGTATAGGATTTAATATGATTGGAAAGAGTAAGACCCTTAGTAAAAATTTTAGGACAACGACCCAAATATCTAAGGCAGCCTATAGTCTCTTAAATAAAAATGAGATGATTATAGGAAATTCTGATTATGTAAAACCATATCTTATCGATAGATATGGAAACTATCCAATATTTAAGGAGTTCTTATCTGAAAAAGAACAGGCAAACTATGTAAAAGAACTATTAGATAAAAGATTTTCAAAAACTCTCAAGAGTGATATAGCTATTATTGGAAGAACTAAAAATCAACTATTAAATTTTAAACTTCTAATGGAAAAATTAGGAGTAAAAACAACATTTATGGATCGTGGAAATAATGATTTTGATTCTAATGAGATAAAATTATTTACTATGCATTCTATAAAGGGTATTGAAACTAAGGTAATAATTATGATATCTCTAAATGATAAAGTACTTCCATTTTATTCTTCTAATATAGAGGAATTAAAGGAATATGAAGATATACAAGAACGTAAACTCATGTATGTAGGGATGACGAGAGCCATTGAAGAATTATATCTTTTGTCTTCTGGAACTCCTAGTAAATTTATTGGAGACATAGGATATAAATATTTACAGATCGATACCGATAAAAAAATGAGAATATTTTATAATATATCTATAGATGATTATTATTTTAAAGATAGATTAATTAATATTCATTCTAAAGAGGAAAAAATAAGGCAGTGGGTAGTCAAGGAACTTTTAATTACCTATGGATATAAGATCGATCTTATAGATATTGAATATCCATTGACCCTAGGATCTAAAAAATATTTTGTAGATATAGTTATCTTTAATAAGAAAAAACCATATATATTCATAGAAACAAAATCAAAAGAAGTAGAACTATCAGATGGTTTTGAACAATTAAAAAGTTATATGACCATGGAAAAATCTGTAGAATATGGAATACTTACAAATGGTAGAGATATAAAAGTATATAATTCTGAATTTTTTGAAATATCTGAAATACCTGATTTTACACTGGAGATGATAGAAGAAATTCTAGGAGAGGAGTTTATATATTCTGATCTAAAAAGAGATTTAGAGATACCATATCTTGTAATAGATGAAGATACAATTATTGCAGAGGATAAAGATGGAGATATTACATATAATAAATCTGATTTAATTTCATTACCTAAATTTAAATGGATAAATATGTATACAGATTATGATGATCCTCAAGATGAAGTATTATTACCTAAAGAATGGATAGGAAAAGATTGTAATTATATAATTGAAAACCATGGAGATAGTATGGAACCTTTGATCTGTGATGGAGATATGGTTGTGATAGAAAAAAAAGAACCTAAGACCAATGATATCATAGTTGTAATAATGGAAGATAGATCAGTCTTAAAAAAATATATGAAGATAGGGGCATCTATATTATTATCTAGTGAAAATCATGAGTATGAGCCTATATATTTTAATGAACAAGATATAAATGATTATTTTGTAGGAGTTGTCATAGGAATTATCAAATAAATTTTGTAAAATTAAAGGAGTAGGTAATAATAACTAAAAATTTATAGATTTTTATTAATTTTTGTATAAATCTAAGGCATACTATAATAAAGGAAGGGGATTTATATGTATGCAATTAGTAAATTTGCAGAATTAATAGGAATTACACCACATACTTTAAGGGTGTGGCACAAGG
>DDQV01000124.1 GCA_002342785.1 Fusobacteriaceae bacterium UBA2433
AAAATAATTTTTTTAATCTTTTATCCTAATTCCACTAGTACTAAGTACAGTTCCTAACATTGGTATTGAGTATAAATATTTAATTTCTATTTCATCTGATAGTTCGAGTCCATTATAGATATATACATCTATTCCATCTACTTCATATTTTGTAAATGATTTTTCATTTTCCATTTCTTTTATTGCTTCAACCTGAAGCATAGGCATTCCACTACATCAACCACCTTTAGCAATTTCAATAGTTACTTTTATAATATTAAGATCTTTTTTTAACATATACTTTTTTAATTTATCTTGAATTAATATCATTTTAAACCTCCATATTTTTATATTATTATATCATAATAATATTATATCACAATTTATTTATTTATGAAACAAAATTCGTATCATTTAATTATAGGACTTAAATACAAAAATTTTAAAATCGTATTAATCAAAGAGTCTACCCTAAAATTAATACGACTTTTATTATATTAAAAAACTACTTTCAAAATATCTTCGAAATAATTAGCATAATGAACTGTTATTCCTTTTTTTATATAATCAGGTAATCGATCAAAATCAGCTTTATTATCTTTTGGAAATAGTAATGTATTTATGCCCACTCTCCTCGCAGCTATTGTTTTTTCACGTACTCCTCCAATAGGTAATATTTTCCCAGTCAAAGTTATCTCACCAGTCATAGCTAAATTATTTTTTATTGGTTTATTTTTAGCTAATGAATATAATGCAAGTGCCATGGTCACTCCAGCAGAAGGTCCATCTTTTGGAGTAGCACCTTCAGGTACATGAAGATGTATACTATGTTTATCAAAAAAATCTTTTTTATCTTTATCACAATCTTCTTTACACATTAAAGATTTTACATATGAATAAGCAATAATAGATGATTCTTTCATTATATCTCCTAATTGACCTGTTTGCTTAAAACCACCTTGATGACCTATAACTCTTGCTTCTATATATAAAGTAACCCCTCCCATAGATGTCCAAGCAAGTCCCAATGTAACTCCTGGTATATTTTTATTGTATAATTCTTCAGTAATAAAAATGGGTCTTCCTAAAAATTCTTCCATATTTTTTTTATTTACACTTAGTTTCTTCTCTTCCCCTTCAGCTATTTTTAAAGTAGCTTTCCTCATAATTTTTTTTATATTTTTTTCTAATCCTCTCACTCCTGCTTCCCTTGCGTATTTATCAATTATCTCTCTAAGTGTTGAAGAAGATATAGATATTTCTTTCTTTGATAATCCATGATCTTTCATTTGATGTGGAATTAAATATTTCTTTGCTATTTCTTCTTTTTCTTCCAATATATATCCAGGTAATTGAATCAATTCCATTCTATCTAAAAGTGGTTTAGGAATAGTATCTAATTGATTGGCTGTAGTTATAAATAAAATTTTAGATAGGTCGAATCTTACATCTAAATAATGATCTAAAAATTCTATATTTTGTTCTGGATCTAATACTTCCAAAAGAGCTGATGCTGGATCTCCTTGATAACTATTTCCAATTTTATCTATTTCATCTAACATTATAACTGGATTTGCTGTTTTAACTTTTTTTATAGCCTGCAGTATTTTTCCTGGCATAGCACCAATATAAGTTCTTCTATGGCCTTTTATCTCAGCTTCATCTTTCATTCCACCTACAGAAAATCTAAAAAATTCACGGTTTAGTGCATTAGCAATTGACCTTCCAATGGAAGTTTTTCCAACTCCTGGAGGCCCTACTAAACAAAGTATAGCTCCACTTACATGACCTGTTTTCATAATTGTACTAATAAATTCTAATATATTATTTTTTACATCTTGTAATCCATAATGATCTTCATCTAATTTTTTTCTAGATTTTTTAATATCTAAACTATCCTTTGAATAAATTCCCCAAGGCAATTCTGCTATAGCTAAAAGATAAGATCTTATTACATTATATTCTGGAGAATGACTATCCAATAATTTTAATTTTTCTATTTGTTCCTCTACAGTCTTTGAAGCTTCTTCACTTAGAGTTTTTCCTTCTAACATCTGTAATATTTTTTCAACTTCACTCTCTTGATCATCTTTTTCCATTCCTAATTCTTTTTTTATTAATTTTAATTGTTCTCTTAAAAAATATTCTTTTTGTTGTTTACTTACTTTTTCTTCAATTTGCTTTTGAAGTTTTTGTTGTAAATGTGATATTTCTAACTCTTTTTTCAACATTGTTAAAACTAATCTACTTCTTTTAGCAAGATCCCACTCTTCTAAAACTTCTTGCAAATTTTTATTTTCCGTCTTCAACATAGAAGTAATGAGATCCATAAGTACTCCTGGTTTTTCATAATTTACTTGAGTCATAAGTAACTTTAATTCCTCTTGTAAAATCGGATTTACTTTAAAAATTTCTTTTAAAGATGACATAATTGCTAACATGTAAGCACGTATTTCATCATTTGGAGAACCATCCTCTCCCTTATCATATTTTACATTCCAAACAAGATTTGGTTCTTTTTTGATTACTTTTAACAATTCAAATCTATTTAATCCTTGAACTATTATTTGAATTGTATTAGCTGAAATAGGTGTTATCTTATGAATTTTTACTATTGTTCCAACTTCATATAATTCTGATTTAAATATATCAAATTGATTTAATTCCTTTACAAAAACTAAACCTAATAATTTATTTTCTGTTTCCTCCACCATCTTAATAGTTCTTAAAAAAACTTCTCCTGAAAAAGTTATAGGAATCATAATATTTGGAAATATAGGTCTTGTTAACATTGGTAAAATAGTTAAATTTTCTGGTAAAATATGTTCTACGTTAATTAATTGGCTATTATTTTCTTGTGCATACATTGTCAGCTCCTCCTTATCATCATTTTATTTAAGTAATATTTTATACCTTCTTTTCCTATTATTTCCTATTAAATCATTTAAAATAATTTATTATTAAATTTATTTTAAATTCTTGAGGAATTAAAATGATTCATTTATTCTTATTTTTTCTTTAGCAA
>DDQV01000056.1 GCA_002342785.1 Fusobacteriaceae bacterium UBA2433
TATATACTTATCATACAAGAACAAATGAAAAAAAAACTACTCGATTTAAACTATATAGGTTTAAATAATCTCATATTCAAATATGAGATTGATAGTTGCAACTTTGAAAACACAAAATTTAATCTAAGTGTATACTAATCTATATGTATATACTTAGATTTTTTTAATTTTTAGGAGGTATAAAATGAAATATGATATTATATTTGTTGGTGGTGGACAAGCTAGTATTTTTGGAGCATATGAAGCTATCAATAAAAATCCAAATCTTAAGATATTAGTGATTGATAAGGGTCAAATGTTGGATAAAAGAGTATGTCCTAAAGAAAAATTAGGTAGATGTGTAAAATGTCCTACTTGTGCTATCATCTATGGTGTAAGTGGAGCAGGGGCCTATTCAGATTCAAAGTTTAATATGGATTATAGAGTAGGAGGAGATGTTTATACAATAACAAGTAAGAGTTTAGTTAATGAAACTATCCAATATGTCGCAAATATCTATAAGGATTTTGGATTTGATGATGAACCTACAGGTTTACTCTACAATGAAGAGATGGAACTAATAAAGAGAAGATGTATTGAAAATGATATTCAATTAGTAGACACTCCCACTATGCATTTAGGAACTGATGGATCTAGAGAATTATATTCGAAACTAATAGAAAAACTTTTGGAAAAAGGTATAGAGTTTAGTTCAAATTCAGACTTTAAAGATTTAATAATTATAGATGGAAAGGTAAAAGGAGCGATTGTTCAAAAAGGTAAAGAGGAAAAAACTTTTTACAGTGACAATATAATAACTGCTTTAGGTAGAAGTGGAGCTAAACAAATGATGGGAATGTGTCAAAATCATGGAATAGGTTATAGTTCAGGATCTGTAGATATCGGTGTTAGAGTCGAGATCCCTGATGTAGTAATGAAAACTATAAATAAAAATTTTTATGAAGCAAAGATGGTATTTTATACAAAAAAATATAATGATAAGATGAGAACTTTTTGTAGTAACCCAAGTGGATTTATAGCTGTAGAAAAACATAATGATGATATTATGTTAGCTAATGGTCACGCATATAAAAATAAAAAATCAACAAATACAAATCTGGCACTTTTATGTACCAAATCATTTACAGAACCATTTAATCAACCATTTGAGTATGCAGCTTCTATTGCAAAGATGTCTACAATGCTTACAGGTGGAAAAGTATTGTGTCAATCATATGGAGATCTTAAAGCAGGAAGAAGATCTACAGATGAGAGAATATCGAGATTAAATATTGAACCTACCACAGAAGATTATGTAGCAGGAGATATTTCATTAGCTTGTCCAAAAAGAATTTTAGATAATATTATGGAATTTGTAGAAGCACATGACAAGGTAACACCTGGATTTGCATCTAACGATCTGTTGTTATATTTTCCAGAGATCAAATTTAGAAGTACAAGGATGACTATAGATTCAAATATGGAAACTACTATAAAAGGTCTTTATTCAGCAGGAGATAGTTCAGGTTATGGAAGTGGACTAAATATTGCTGCAGTAATGGGAATATTAGCAGTGAGAGATATTTTAAAGAAGATAAAATAATATAGAAAGAAACCTAATTCCTGCAATTTAGAGAGATCTAATTTTGCAGGAGTTTTTTTAAAAAATTATATGAAAACATGGTATAATATTCTATGGGATTAAGGTAAGGGAGGTAGTGTTTATGGATTCAAAAGAAGCTGACAGAGCAGTTAGACGAGTAAAAGCCACGATGGAAATAGAGGGGTTTAGATTATCTAAAAAAGATTTAATAATTCTAAAAGAAGTAGCTCAAGGAAGGTTAAGTAGTGACCTTTTAATTAAAGAATATAAAGAAAAAATTTTAAATATAACAGAGAATTTTAAATATGAATATTAAAGATTATACAACTACAGATAAGATTTATTGTTATGAAAATACTGAAATTTTAAAAAATAAGTTGAATTTAAAAAATAAAGAAAAATTAGAGGAAGCTGAGCGTTATATAACTAAGTTAAGACAGATGGATTTAGAAAAATATCCTATAGACGGTAAGTTTGATTTAGAGCACTTAAAAAAAATTCACAAAAAGTTATTTTCTGATATCTATTATTTTGCTGGAGAGTTGAGAACAATTGAGATATCTAAAAAAGGAAGTCAATTTTGTTATACTAGATTTTTAAATGACCAAGGAATTGATATTTTAAATGAAATACAAAAAGAAAATTACTATCAAGATTTAGAAAAAAAAGAATATATAGAAAAAATTGCTATATTGATAGGAAATTTAATTCATCTTCATCCCTTTAGAGAGGGAAATGGTAGGACTATAAGGGAGTTTATAAGAGAACTACTTTTAATAACAGGATATGAAATAGATTATTCTAAGTCTAAAGCTTCAGAAAGATTAGAAGCAGAGATATTAGCATATAATTGTAACTATAAAAAATTAATATTACTACTTGAGATAGAGATAGAAAAAATATAAAAGACCTCCTACAGAACTAAATTTTTTTAGGGTCTAGAAGGTCTTTTTTATATTGAGTTAGATTAACTGTGATTTCATAGTTAAAATGTGATAAAATAATAATATAAAAAAGGAAATATAAAAAATAAATTTGTTAGAAATAATTTATTTAATAAATTATTAATTACTTTATATTAAAAATTTTAAGGTTTAAAAAATAGGGGGGAACTATGAAAAATAAATTTGTGCATTTACATCTACATACAGAATATAGCCTCCTAGATGGAGTGGGTAAGATCGATGAATATTTAGATCGTGCCTTAGAATTAAAGATGGATGCAGTAGCAATAACAGATCACGGAAATATGTTTGGTGCTATGGAATTTTATAAAAAAGCTAGAAAAAGAGGGATAAAACCAATTTTAGGAATGGAAGCATATATAAGTTTAGGTTCTATAGAGGATAAAGAAAAAAAAACTTATCATCTAATACTTTTAGCTAAAGATGAGATTGGTTATAAAAATCTTATGAAACTATCTTCAATAGGATATTTAGATGGATTTTATTATAAGCCTAGGATAGATAAAACTCTATTAAAAAAATACAGTGAGGGACTCATAGGATTATCAGCTTGCATGCAAGGAGAGATAGCTTGTGGGATTAGAGATGAAAAAACTAATGAAGAGTTAAAAGATATTATAGATTCTTATATAGATATATTTGGAAAAAAAGATTTTTATATAGAGTTACAAGACAATGGAATTCCTGAACAATATATAATTAATGATAAACTATATGAACTAGCAATGGAAAAGGATCTTAGCGTAGTGGGAACTAATGATGTTCATTACACTTACTATGGACAACATGGATTACAAGATGTATTAATTTGTATTCAAACTGGAAGTAAGATAGACGATAAAAAAAGGATGAGGATCCATACAGATGAACTATTTATGAAGAGTAGAGATCAACTTGTAGAAAAATTAGGAAAATATGAGGGAGCTTTAGAAAATACAGTAAAGATTGCTGAAAGATGTAATTTAGAAATAGAATTAGGAAAATTTAAATTTCCAGAATATAAAGTTGCAGAAAATTTTAAAGATATAAATGAATATCTAAGAAAATTAGTCTATGATGGATTAAATAAAAGATATCCAAATGGCGTAGAGGAAAAAACAGTAGAAAGAGTGGAATATGAACTTAAAATTATAAATAAGATGGGGTATGAGGAATATTTTGTTGTGGTATGGGATTTTATAGACTATGCAAAAAAACAAAATATACCTATAGGTCCTGGAAGGGGATCAGCAGCAGGAAGTATGGTTGCATATACTTTAGGAATAACTGAATTAGATCCTATAAAATATAATCTTATATTTGAAAGATTTCTTAATCCTGAACGAATATCTATGCCAGATATAGATATAGATATCTGTCAAGAAAGAAGACATGAACTTATAGAATATGTAGGGAAAAAATACGGTAAAGATAGGGTAGCTCAAATAATTACCTTTGGAACAATGAAAGCTAGAGCTGCAGTGAGAGATGTTGGTCGTGCTTTAAATATGCCTTTATATAAGGTAGATAAATTAGCTAAATTGATTCCTCAATTTTATACGATAGATCAAACGATAGCTGAGATAGATGAGTTTAGAAAAGCTTATAATACAGATATGGATTTTAAAAAAATAATAGAAATATCCAAAGGATTAGAAAATAAAGTTAGACATGCTTCTATCCATGCAGCAGGTGTAGTCATTACTAAAAATCCTTTAACAGATGATGTACCATTATATTCTGATTCCAAGGGTGAGCAAGTTTGTACTCAGTACCAGATGAAAGAACTAGAAGATCTAGGTCTTTTAAAGATGGATTTTTTAGGGCTTAGAAACTTAACTATACTTCAGAGAACCATAGATTATATAGAAGATGGAATAGGAATAAAAATAAAACTTAGTGATATACCATTAGATGCTGCATTAGTATATGATGCTCTTCAGAGAGGGGATACTTTAGGAGTATTTCAATTAGAATCAAGAGGAGTAAGGAAATTATTAAAAAAGTTGCGTCCTAATAATTTTGAAGATGTAATTGCAGTCTTAGCTTTATATCGTCCTGGACCTTTGGGATCAGGAATGGTAGATGATTATATAGGTGTAAAAAATAAATTAAAGGATGCTAAATATCCCCATGAAAGTTTAGAAGAGGTATTGAAAGAAACTTATGGAGTAATATTATATCAAGAACAAGTAATGAAGATAGCTTCTATCATGGCAAATTATTCCTTGGGAGAAGCAGATCTACTTCGTCGGGCTATGGGTAAAAAAATAGCAGAACTTATGGAAGAAAACAGAGATATTTTTATTGAAAGATCAATAAAGAATGGTTATGAAAAAAAAATAGCAGAAGATGTATTTTATCTTATAGATAAATTTGCTGGATATGGATTTAATAAATCTCATTCAGCTGCCTATGGCTTAATAGCTTATTGGACATCGTACTTCAAAGAATATTATCCCAAGTATTATTACGCAGCTCTTATGACTTCTGAAAGAGGCAATAACGATAGACTAGCTATCTATATAGATGATGCCAAGAGTCATGGGATAGATATAGGATTACCAGATATAAATAAAGTTAATAGTAAATTTATAGTAGATGGAGATAAAATTAGATTTGGAATGTCTGCTATAAAAAATTTAGGTGAAGGTATAATAGATAAACTCAGTAAAGATATAGAAGAATTTGGTGAGTTTAAAACTTTTGAAGATTTTATTATTCGAACTAAGAAGATAGGAATGAATAAAAAAGCTTTGGAAGCTTTGGTATTATCTGGAACATTAGATAGTCTCCCAGGGAATAGAAGGGAAAAATATAGTTGTATAGAAAAAGCTTTGGTTTATGCGACTCGTATAGCTAAGGAAGATGAAATTCAACAAATGAATTTATTTGGAGAGGCTCGTGCAACTATAGAAAGTTTTTCTATGGGAAGCATGGAAGAATACAGTATAGAAAATATCCTAAAGGGAGAGAAAGAATATCTTGGATTTTATTTTACAGGACATCCATTGGATAAATTTAATAAATTATTGAATGTTTATGAATTAGATAAAATAGTAGAATTAAAAGCTGATAGACCCCATCATGCTAGAACTTGTGGGATAATTAGTGAAATAAAAAATATGATAACTAAAAAAAATAAACAGATGATGGCTATCTTTACTTTAGAAGATAATTTTGGAGCCATTAGGTGCACTGTATTTCCAAATGAATTTGAGAGATTATCTAATTATCTTGTAGAAGGAAATGCTGTATATTTAGAAGGAAGTGTACAGCTAGATTTTTTTGGTGGGAATGAAGAAAAAAAAATAATTGTTAAAAACTTAAAATATTTAGAAGACATAGTAGAAGTTCCTAGTTTTAAAACTTATATATTAATCGATGAAGAGACTAAGGTAAAATTACCTAAATTAAAGGAAATACTCTTAAATTATAGAGGGAAACACAGGGTCTATATTGCACTTCGACAAAAAGATGGCAATAGAGTAATAGAGTTAGGAGAAAAATATAGAATAGAACTTAGTGTAGAGTTTATTTGGAAAGTAGGAGAACTGTTAGGTATGGATAAGATAAAGATTAAATAACAGGTGTATTTTATTTCTTGAAAGAACATATTATATGTGTTAAAATTTAGAGCGACTAAATGAGATTATTGGGAGGCAAGATGAAAAACGATATGCATACAGTAAATGAAATAATAAAAATTATAGGTGAGTCACAACTCACGGAGATGTCTATAGAGAAAAAAGAATTTAAACTTTTTATAAAAAAACCAAAATTAGTATTAGAGGAAAATATAGAAGATGAAGAGATCGAAGTGATAGGAGAAAAAATTGAAATAGAAGAGGAAAAAAATATTGTTTCTAAAAACGTTGGAAGATTTTATTTTATAGATAGAGAAGAAAATCCTATGATGACTGTGGGTATGGTTGTAAAAAAAGGTCAGAAAGTTGGTTATGTAGAAGCTATAGGTATTAAAACTGACATAGAGAGTGAATTTGATGGTGAAATAAAAGAAATTTTAATAGAAAATGGAGAATTAGCCGAGTACGGAAAAGTATTTGTTAAATTAGTATAATAATTAGGAGGAAAAAAGATGTTTAAGAAGATATTAATTGCTAATCGTGGAGAAATAGCGGTTAGAATAATTAGAGCAGCAAAAGAATTAGGGATAAAAACAGTTGCTGTATATTCTATTGCAGATAAAGAAAGTTTGCATGTAATGTTAGCTGATGAATCTATATGTATAGGGCCTGCAATGAGTTCTGAATCATATTTAAAAATACCAAATATAATAGCAGCAGCAGAAGTTACAGGGGCAGAAGCAATCCATCCAGGGTATGGATTTTTATCTGAAAATGCTGAATTTGCAAAGATATGTAAAATTCATGGGATAGTATTTATAGGACCAAGCCCAGATTGTATAAATAATATGGGAGATAAAGCTACTGCTCGTGCTACAGCTGTAGCAAATGGAGTACCACTTACTAATGGAACTGGAATAATTCATAAGATGGAAGATGCCATGAAAGTAGTACATGAAAAAATTGGTTATCCAGTAATGATAAAAGCTACAGCTGGTGGCGGTGGAAAAGGAATGAGAATAGCTAGAAACGATGATGAATTTGCAATTAATTTTGGAGCCGCTCAAAATGAAGCTGATGCAGCATTTGGAAATCCTGATTGTTATGTAGAAAAATATGTAGAAAATCCAAGACATGTAGAGATTCAAATTGTAGGGGATAAATTTGGAAATGTAGTTCATTTAGGAGAAAGAGATTGTTCCATTCAAAGAAGACATCAAAAACTAGTAGAAGAAGCGCCATCTGCTACTCTACCAGAAGATGTAAGATCTAAGATGGGAGAAGCAGCTGTAAAATTAGCAAAAGCTATAAACTATGATTCTGTTGGTACTTTAGAATTTTTAGTAGATATAAATAATGATTTTTTCTTTATGGAGATGAATACAAGAGTACAAGTTGAACACACTGTTACTGAATCTATTACAGGTTTTGATATAATTAAAGCCCAAATAATTGTAGCATCAGGACATGAACTGCCTATAAAACAATCGGACATAGAACTTCATGGACATTCTATTGAGTGTAGGATAAATGCAGAGGATCCAGAAAATGGATTTATGCCTTCAGCAGGAACATTAGAAAGATATATTGTTCCAGGAGGAATAGGAGTTAGAGTAGATTCTCATTCTTATCAAGGGTATAGTATACCTCCATATTATGATTCTATGATTGGAAAATTAATAGTTCATGGAGTAGATAGAGAAGAAGCTATTATTAGAATGAAAAGAGCATTAGAAGAATACAAGATAGAAGGAGTAGAGACTACAATTAAATTTCATGAAAAAGTATTAGATAATGAAGAGTTTAAAAGTGGAAATTATTCAACTAATTTTATTGAGAAAAATTTTCCTGAGTATTTAAAAGGATAAATAAAAAA
>DDQV01000077.1 GCA_002342785.1 Fusobacteriaceae bacterium UBA2433
TAGTTTACAGGTTACAGTATATATGAGTCGCCCTTTTCTTATTATTTTTTATAAGAAAAAATTTGGGAATCTGTCACATGAGATCCTGGTAAATTTTTAAAAGAAGAAGATTTTATAATAGGAATTTTTTCAGGGCCTATTAAAAAGATCTTTCTTTTGGAGTTATTAATCGTATTCATTCCCAAGGAAATTCTTTTATAAGGGTGTCTTTTACTAGAGGTTATAATGACATCTTCAACTAAATTAACTTCATTTTTTTCAAAAATAGAAGCAGTGTGCCCATCACTCCCAACTCCTAAGAAGATAATATCAAAAACTATATCATCTTTAAAATATTGAAAAATATCAGATAAATATTTTTTTTTTGAGTCTTCTATAGATAACAAATAAGGGATAGGATGTATATTTTTAATAGGAATATCAATATATTTTAATAAAAATTTGTTGATCATACAATAATTACTATCTGTATGATCTAATGGGACCCATCGTTCATCTACTAAAAAAATATGAATATTTTTCCAATTTATATTACTAGTAGCTAATGATTTAAATAATGTAATAGGTGTTTTTCCACCAGAAAAAGCTATAGATAAGTACTTTTTTTTCTTCAATTCTAATTTGATTATATCTATAATTTTTATAGTCATAGCTATTTCAGATTCAAATATTTTTATAAAACTCATATTCGCCACTTCCGATTGTCTTTTTCAAGTAGTAATTTACTTTTTTCAGGCCCCCAAGATCCCGCAGGATATCTTAGTAGATCAGACTTATTTTTATTAAAATGATTAACGATAGGGTCTAAAATTCTCCACATCTCTTCTATTCCATCTTGTCTTGAAAAGAGTGTAAGATCGCCTTTGATACAATCAATAATTAACCTTTCATAAGCACTAATAGAGATTAACTTTAGTTTAGAATAATTAAAGTTCATCTCTACTGGATGAGGATAATTTTCAATACCAGGATATTTCATATTCATTGATAGGGATATTCTTTCTTCTGGTTGAATAGTAAAAATAAGTTCATTAGCTAACATATCTCTACAAGCATTTCCAAATAACTTTAATGGTGGTGTCTTAAAAGTTATAACTATTTCAGATAATTTTTGATTTAATCTTTTACCTGCTCTTATATAAAAAGGAACACCAGCCCAACGCCAGTTGTCTATATTAAATTTACCAGCAAAGAAAGTTCCAGTATTTGAATTTTCTTCCACATTTTTTTCATTTCTATAGGAGATAACATCTTCATTATTTGTTTTACCAGCACTATACTGACCTAAAACAAAATTTTCTGACATATATTCATCAGTCATATTAGAAATAGTTTTAAATATTTTGACTTTCTCATCTCTTATAGAGTTAGCATTAAAATTAGTAGGAGGCTCCATAGCTACTAATGCTATAAGTTGCATCATATGGTTTTGTATTATGTCTTTTAAAACACCGGCTTTTTCATAAAAATTTCCTCTAGATTCTATCCCAATATCTTCAGCTACTGTAATTTGAATATGATCTATAAAACTTCTATTCCAAAGAGGCTCAAATATACTATTTCCAAATCTGAAAAATAGTATATTTTGTACAGTTTCTTTTCCTAAATAATGATCTATCCTATATATTTCATCTTCTTTAAATATTTCATTGAGACATTTGTTTAGTTGTGTTGCCGATTCCATATCTGTTCCAAAAGGTTTTTCCATAATAATCTTTTTTTTAAAAGGTTCACCACATAGATCTAATTTTTGAATTAAGTTTAATATATTTTTTGCTAAATTTGGTGGAGTCGCCAAATAAAATATTATTTGATATTCTTTTATATTTTTAAAATTACAAATATATCTATTTATCTCGTTTATTCCTTCTAATTTTTCTGAATCACCACGAAGATAAATAAATTTGTCTAAAAAATTATCTTCAATATCTATTTTTTCTTCAGAATTATTTTTATTAATAGAAACTTTAACTAAATCTTTATATTCATCTTGCGTTCTAGCTTGTCTTCCATAAGAAATAATATGAGAATCGTTATTTAATTTATTTAATTTAAAAAGATTGTAAAGGGCTGGAAGTAATTTTTTTTGACTAAGATCTCCACCTCCTCCAAAAATAATTAAAATAAAAGGTTGAGTATTTATATCAATGCCATCTGGCTCGCATAGTGTTTTCATCTCTAAATTCATTTTATTCCTCCTATTTTTTCTTTATGTTATGGCCACCAAATTCATTTCTAAGACTTGCTAATACTTTATCGGTGAAAGTTTCTTCTTTTCTAGATCTAAATCTTTGCATAAGAGATAAAGTAATAACAGGAGCAGAAACATTATTTTCCAGTGCTTCTAAAACTGTCCATCGACCTTCTCCAGAATCTTCTACCCAACCCTTGACACCACTTAATTCAGGGTCTTCTTTAAACATATCTTTAGTTAAGTTTAATAAGAATGATTCAATAATACTTCCATGCTGCCAAACATTAGCGACTTTATCAAGATTTATATTGAATTCTTCTTTTGATTTTAATATTTCAAATCCTTCAGCATAAGCTTGCATCATCCCATATTCTATACCATTATGTATCATTTTTACAAAATGGCCACTACCATTTTCTCCCATATATTCATATCCATCTTTTGCACTGAGATCTTTTAAAATTGGATTTACTATATCAAAGGATTCTTTTGATCCTCCAGCCATTAAACAATATCCATTTTCAAAACCCCAAAGTCCTCCACTAGTTCCTATATCGAGTAAACTTATAGACTTCTGCTTCAATAAAGATGCAGTATGAATAGTATCTTTATAATTAGAATTTCCTCCATCTATAATTATTGATCCTTTTTTTAATTTATTTCCAAGATCTATTAACACATTATTTGTAATATCTCCAGATGGAATCATAACCCAAACTATAGGAGTTTCATGGGTATTTATTTTCTCTACGAATTTATTCATATCATTAAATCCAATTCCTCCATGTTCTGTGATAAGATCAATTTTATCTTGATGATGCCCATATACAAGAACTTCATGATTGTATTTTAATAATCTTAGAGCAATCTTTCCTCCCATTTTTCCTAAACCTATTATACCTATTTTCATGTCTATACCTCCTAATAATATTATAGTCAATTCTATTATAACAAATTAATTCTTTAAAATCTTTTAAATTTAGTATTACTGGTATTTCTATAAAACATTAGGTATACTAATAGTAAGTTTAAATACGATAGGAGGATAAAAATGCATATTAAAAAATTAAAAATTAAAAATTGGAAGTCTATAGATGAAACTCAAATAGAGTTTGAAAATTTTTTATTATTTATAGGACAAAGTAACCACGGTAAATCAAATATTTTATCTGCAATACTTTTATTTTTTGATAAGATTACATTCAAAAATAAACACAGTTATCAAATGAATATTCCTACTGAGCTTACTATAACTTTTGATAGTTTACGATTAAAAGAATTAAATATTTTTAAAGATATTAAAAATTCAGAAGACGAAATTATTATAAAAAAAATTTTTTCAGAGGGAAAAAAAGAATATTTTTATAAAAAAAATAATATATTTATTTCTTTATCAGAACATTTAGAATATTATATAAGAGAAAATATAGAAATTATATTTATTCCTTCATTTTCTGCTTCAACTAATAAAACAATTTTAGATATATACGAAAAAATTATTTTGGTCTTAAGTAATAATAATAAACTTGTTTATGTAGAAAAATTAATAGAAAAATTAGATTTAGAAATTAGATATTTAGAGGAAAGATACGCTAGTAGAGGACTTCAAAGGGAAGTAATGTTCAAGATGATGAGAAGAATAGCTAGTGTAACTAAGAGTACCCGATATAATTTATTAGGAAATACAATTATTATGTATGAGGAGCCAGAGTTATTTCTTCATCCGCAAGCTGAAAGAGAATTACATTCTGTTATGATAAATATTGCGAGATATGGTGGACAAATTTATGTAACTACACATTCTAGTTCATTTATAGAATTAAATAATTATAAGTCTATATGTTTGGTTAGAAAAAATGATAACGGAACTCATGTAATACAACATAAAAAAGATTTATTTAAGGGTGATGAAGTAAAAAACTTTAATATGAATTATTGGATAAATCCAGATAGGGGAGAACTTTTTTTTGCCAAAAAAGTAATCTTAGTAGAAGGACAGACCGATAAAATAATAATCCCATTTTTAGCTAAAAAATTAGGAGTGTATAAATACGAATATTCTATTATTGAATGTGGTAGTAAAAGTAGTATACCTCAATTTATAAGATTATTGAATCAATATAAAATCCCATATGTAGCTGTATATGATAGAGATGAACATCTATGGAGAGACGAGGAAAACAAAATTAAAAGTAGACATGACAATAGACAATTAAAACAATTAATCAATAAAAATATAGGAGAAGTTGTTGAATTTAGAAATGATATAGAAGAAGAACTTGAAGGAAAAGATAGGGGTAAAAAAAATTACAAAAATAAACCATTTATTGCTATAAAAAATATTTCTAGAGATGATTATATAGTTTCTGATAGTTTAAAAAGGAAAATTTTAAAGATATATAAATAGGAGGGGAACCCCTCCTATTTATAATACCAATCTATTTTATCCCCCCATTTTGGTCTGCTGGGTGAATCTTTTTTATCTTTGCCTTGAGGATCTTGAAGATTTGCTCTAAACTCACCATTTTTAGGTGAATAGATCCAACCTCCATTTGAAGTATAGAGTTCATTGTCTAAACCTAAATTTTCTAACTTACTACAAATCTTAATATTATTATTAGCTTCAATTTCGATAGGAATGCCATCAACTTTTTTTATATATTTAGGCGTTTCTGGAAATTTGAAGTTTTTTAAAATTTTAAACTTATCATCAGTATTTTTAGATAAGATAGAGAAAAATTTTTTATTGATATCATCTCCTCTTATCTCATTTTCATTGGGATATTTATCATATGTATTATAAAATTCATCTATAGATTTTCTAACGATAGTAAGATTTTTGTTTATACTAGATAAAGATGAAATGTTATAACTGTTTTTTATTTTAAAAAATGTGAAAAATGATAGAGATCCAATAAACACAACTATAAAAATAATATCTAATTTCATTAAAAATTTATTCATTAAGAATTCCTGACTCTTTAAAATAACTTAACGCCATAAGATAACCATAAGGACCAAATCCAGATATCTGACCTATACAAGCAGAAGCAGTGACAGAATGGTGTCTGTATTTTTCTCTAGAATGGATATTACTGAGATGAACTTCTATTGTTGGGATTGAAACAGATTTTATTGCATCTAAAATTGCGATACTATAATGAGTATATGCTGCAGGATTAATAATAATACCATCGTATTTACTATATGCACTTTGAATTTTATTTATAATTTCTCCTTCGATATTATTTTGAAAAAATTCAACTTGAATCTTTAATTTTTTAGATTTTTCATCGATCATCTCTACTAATTTAGGATATGATAGATTACCGTAGATATTTGTTTCTCTAATTCCTAACATATTTATATTGGGACCATTTATAACTAAAATTTTCATAAAAAACCTCCTATTGTTTTATATATAGTACTATAAAAATAAAAGGTTTTCAACTTAATCACATTTTGAATAACCACATGCTCTACAAGAATAGCAACCACCAGATATTTCTAATATTTCTCCACAATCAGGGCAAACTGCATCATGAGTATCTATTTCATTGTTTTTTTCACTGAGTTTTTCTTCTTTTTGTTTTATAAGGACTTGAGCAGCTTCATAATCTTTTAAACCTAATTCTTTTTCAAATTCTTTTAATATGTTTAAAATTGCAAGTGGACAAGTATCTCCTTTAGATAATTCTTTTCCTAAAGCATTTCCTCTAGCAAAAGCAGGGCAACCACTGATACCTTCAATAGATTTTTCTAACATAAATAAATTGCCACCTAATCTCAACATACCTGACATAAATATAGCAACTGCTTGAATGTTTTTCTCACAACCACCAGATCCACTTCTTATTACATACAAATCTTGAATTTTATTTTCACTAGGAGAATACCCAATCATTACTTTTAATTTTCCACAACCAATACGTAAATTTTTAGGATAATAGATTGTATCTTCAGCTATACTTTTTAACTTTCCTCTGGGCAGTTCTAAGATTTCTTTTTCTTTTTGATTTTTTAATGTTAATATTCCTTCACGAGCGCATCCAGATCGATATACAGTAACACCTTTTAATCCTAGTTTCCAAGCTTTTAAGTAGATATTTTCAACTTCTTCAGTAGTAGTTTTTTTGATTAGATTTACAGTAGAGGAAATACTCGCATCTATTCTATTTTGCCAAACCGACTGCATCTTCAACCTTTCAATGGGATCTAAATTTTGAGCTGTCACAAAAAATTCAGGAAGATCTCTTATATTATTAATATTATTTTTTTCCATATATTCTCTGGCAATTGGCGTAAAGACCTCATAAAAAACATCTTCTCCATGTAAACTTTCTGTTTTTCTTGTATAAGAAAATGCAAAATTAGGTTCAATCCCAGTACTTATTTGTAGCATGGTCCCAATAGATCCTGTAGGAGCAATCGTAAGCAATTGAGAATTTCTTAAACCATATTTTTTAATTAATTCTATGACCTCTTCATCTGAATTTTCAATTAAAAATGGTGATTTTAAAATTACTTCTGAGTCAAATTTAGGATAACTTCCATATTTTTTTGCAAGAAGAGAACTCTCTTTTAGTGCTTCAATAATAATTGTTTTTCCTAAAATATTAGAAAATTCTATAGATTCTGGAGAACCATATCTTAGATTTAATTGAATAAGTAGATCTCCTAATCCTAAAATGCCTAATCCTATCTGTCTCCAATCGGTAACAGACTCTCTTTGTTCTTTTAATGGGTGTAATGGTAGACCTTCATCTAAAACATCATTAAGAGCTCTTACACCTATTCTCACAGCTTTTTTTAATTTTTCAAAATCAAATTCATTTTTAGCTTTATTTAAAAAACTAGGAAGAATCAACGAACCTAATAAACAGCTTCCTCCAGCAGGAAGAGGTTCTTCTGCACAAGGGTTAGTTCCTGCAAATTCAAAATTTTCATCTTCACTTAAAAGATTCCAACTAGATATTCTATCCCAAAATAACATTCCTGGCTCAGCATAATTCCAATTTTGACGTGCTAATTCTTTAAATAATTCTTTTGCTCTTATTTTTTTTTCTACAACTTGATCTGTGTCTAAAACTTCAAATTTTAGCGGAAATAATTTATCTTCTTTTACTTTTTTCATAAAATCATCGGTCATTCTAACAGAGATATTAGCTTTTTGAACTTTTGAAAGATCACCTTTTATCTTTATAAAATCAGAAATATCTGGATGATCTATAGAAAGAGACATCATAAGTGCCCCTCTTCTTCCATTTTGTCCTATGATCTCTGTTGTAAGGTTGTATAGATCCATAAAAGATACAGATCCTGTAGTTTCCATAGCAGAATTATTAACTTTAGTTCCTTTTGGTCTTAGATTAGATATATCAATCCCACATCCTCCACCATAAGAAAAGGTACGAGCTAGATTTTTTGCTGTTTCAAATATAGATTCTAAATTATCTTCTGGTGGTGTTAATACATAACAATTAGAATAAGTTATCTTTCTCCCTAATTTATGAAGACCTCTGTTAGCTAGTATTCTTCCAGCAAAAATAAACTCTTTATTAACTATTGTTTCTTTTAATAGAGAATCACCTCCAGAAATTCTGTCTAGCCACTCTCTAAAACTTTCATCACCATACTTATATTTTTTTTTCCAAATGTCTTGACCTAAAATATTTTTTTCTCCTAACCACTTTGTTTCATTCAAAATAATCCCACCCCACTATATAGTTTATATTTTATGATTTTAACTAAATATTGTGTTTTTCACTCCTATAATATACCATCAATTTATTATTTTTTATACTATAAATAAATAAAATAAAAATTTATAGTATTTTT
>DDQV01000017.1:0-6551 GCA_002342785.1 Fusobacteriaceae bacterium UBA2433
CTATTCATAGTTGATCTCCTAGATAGAATTTAATAAGTAATTTATTAATAATATTATTATTAAAATGTTTTATCTTAGATTAGTATACTACAATTACTTGACGCAATCAATTTTCTAAAAATAATAGAAAAATAATGGAAAAAATGTTATAATTAACTTTATATGTACAATTATACATTTTTAATAAATTAGGGAGGAAAAATGAAATTTTTATCAAAAGAAATAAATTATAAAAATGAAATTTTATCTGGACTTACAGTAGCCTTGGCACTGGTTCCAGAAGCAATTGCATTTTCTTTTGTTCTAGGGGTAGATCCATTAGTAGGATTGTATTCAGCTTTTATTATGGGAATCGTTACATCTATTTTAGGGGGAAGACCTGGAATGATTTCTGGAGCAACTGGAGCTATAGCCGTAGTATTAGCAGCTCTTGTAAGTTCATATGGTGTAGAATATTTATTTGCAACTGTTATACTTATGGGATTAATTCAAGTTCTTGCGGGAGTTTTAAAATTAGGAAAATTTTCAAGAATTATACCACATTCAGTAATGCTTGGTTTTGTAAATGGACTTGCTATCGTAATATTTAAAGCTCAGTTAGGTCAATTTAAAACTATAGATAGTTATGGAAATTCTGTTTGGATTAGCGGTAATCAATTGTATATAATGTTTGCCCTAGTAATCTTAACTATGATTATTATCAAATTTTTACCAAAATTGACTAAAGCAGTACCTTCGACACTTGTAGCAATTATTGTAACAACACTTTTATCTTTAAAATTAACTAAGTTAGGTTTTAATATTCCAAATGTTCAAGATTTTGCTGGAGGAGAAATTTCTGGTGGATTACCAAAGTTTCATCTTCCTGTAGTACCATTTAATTTAGAAACATTAAAGATTGTATTTCCATTTGCTATAACAGCAGCCTTTGTAGGATTGATAGAATCACTACTTACACTTTCTTTAGTAGATGAACTAACTAATACAAGGGGAAAAAGTAATAAAGAAACTATAGGTCAAGGAATAGCTAATCTAATTAGTGGATTCACTGGCGGTATGGGTGGATGTGCAATGATTGGACAATCTATAATAAATGTTACTTCAGGTGGAAAAACTAGAATTTCTTCTGGTTTTGCTGCAATTTCTTTATTGATGTTTGTTATGTTTGCATCTGGACTTATTGGAATGATACCATTAGCAGCTCTTGTAGGGGTTATGTTTATGGTAGTTATAGGAACATTTGAATGGGAATCTTTTCAATTATTTAATAAGATACCTAAAAAAGATGTCTTTATAATAATAGTTGTTACAACAATTACTGTTGTAGAGGATCTAGCTATTGCAGTTATTGTAGGTATTATAATTTCAGCCTTGACTTTTGCTTGGGAAAAAGGTAAAAAAATTAGTGCAAAAATCGAGTTTAAAGAAAATGATATAAAGATATATAGATTGGAAGGACCATTATTTTTTGGTTCAGCATTAAGTTTTAAAGAACTATTTACTCCAAATGAAGATCCAAAAGAAATATATATTGATTTTAAACACTCTTATGTGAGTGATCATTCTGCTATTGAAGCAATAAATGCAATTACAGAAAAATATAGAGAGTTAGGAAAAAAAATAATATTAAAACATTTGAGTTCAGATTGTTTAATATTATTAAAAAATGCAGAGGAAATAATAGAGGTAAATGTAATGGAAGATCCAAACTATCATGTTGCAGACGATAGTTTAGCATAAAAAGATAAAAGGAAAGTTCATTTGAACTTTCCTTTTATTTTTATTTAGTTGTTAATTCTTTTATTTTTTCTATAAAGAGATCTATATCTTCTTTTAAAATATCAAAAGACATAACAAATCTTACTTCTGAAGTATTGGGATTCCAAACATAGAAATAACAAAACTCTTGAAGAGGTTCTATAATTGATTTTGGTAAAATAGCAAACAAAGTATTTCCTTTTACCTCGTTTGTTATAGGAATATTAATTTTTAAAAGTTCACCTTCTAAATATTTTGCCATCTCATTTCCAGTTTTAGCATTTTCATACCAAATATTTTCTTCAAAAAGAGTTATATATTGAGCTGCTATATAACGCATTTTTGAATGAAGTTGTAAATTTTGTTTTCTAAGATATTCAAACTCTTTGATCCTACTTTTTAAGTTTTCATTAAAGATAACAAGTGCTTCTCCAAACATAATTCCATTTTTAGTTCCACCAAAAGAAAGGATATCTACTCCACATCCTCTAGTTATCTCCTCTAAAGAACATCCTAGGGCAACTGCTGCATTGGAGATTCTAGCACCATCCATATGAAGATACATCTTATTTTCTTTTGCAAAAGCAGCAATTTTTTGAATCTCATCTAAGGTATAAATAGTTCCGTTTTCTGTAGCCTGACTAATTGAAACAATAGTTGGATTAGGTTTATGAAAATTATCTTTAAACAATAGATATTTTTTAGCTTCTTCAATATCTAATTTACCATCTGTACTTGGTACTGTTAACATTTGCATTCCTGTTAATTTAGCTGTTGAACCAGTTTCATCTGTAAAGATATGAGCAGTCTCAGGACAAATAATTGAACTACCTATCTCCTTCATTATATCTAAAGCAACAACATTTGAAGCAGTTCCATTATATATAAATAATGTTTCTACTGGTCCAAAGATCTCATTGAACTTTTTTTTAGCTTTTGTAGTATACTCATCCCCTCCATATGGAGATTGGTGACCACTATTAGCCTCTGTCAAACTTCTCATGATACTAGGATGTACTCCACTATAGTTGTCACTTGCAAAACTTTTTTTCATCTTTATCCTCCTAGAGATTTATATTTTTCTCAATTTGTTATATTCAATAGTTTTTTCTTTTAATTTTTCTATTTGTTCTGGGCTAAAGTTTTCTGCTTTTAGACTTTCAAAATCAAAATTTTCTAATTGAGAGATAAAACTTATTTTCATTTTTTCTAAAAAAGAAATAAACTTTCTATATCTAAAAAAGATCTTAGATACTTTATGGCCACACATTAAATATTCTTTTATTTCTAAACTGAATTCATTATTTTTAAATTTAATATATTCATTTTTGGCGTTATTTATTTTTGTTTCAGATATACTATTGTCTTTTAATTTTTCAAAATCAAAATTTTCAAGTTCACTCATATAAATATATCCTAAATCATCACAAACTTTTTTAAATTCATAGTATTTTCTTGCAGAATAAAGGTCCTTAATCAAAATTTTATATTGAGGTTCTTCTACAACTATATCAGTTTTTTTAGAGAGTCTTAGGAATTGATTTTCAATTTTTAAGTTATTAATAATTTCATTATATTCCTCAATTTTTTCATTGTTTTCAGTAATTAGAGATAGATTATTTAATTTTAAAGTGTCATTTTCAGTTTTCAAATTAAAATTTTCTGATTTAACTTTATCAAATTCCAAGGATATTTTTTCAAGTTGTTTATCATAGGGAGATTTAGATGAATTTCCTGAATTAGCTATCTCTATATCTCTTTTTTGGATAATGTTTAGCAGTTGTTCTTCCCTATCTTTCATCTCTAGTATTTTTTTTTGTAAACTATCAATTAGGATATTTAATTCAACAATTTCTTTTCTTTCCTTAACTCCAAATAAACTCATATATTCCTCCATATTTTTTTATTTTTTTCCCTACTATTAAGTATAGTTGAAAAAAATAAAAAATTCAACTTTAAATTAATATAGAAATAATTAAAAAAAAACTATATAATAAGTTGGAGGTGATAAAAGATGAAATCAAAAAAATTTATTGTTATTTTAATATTATTAATCTTAGGTGGATGTAGTAATTTTAATTTTTTTATTAAGGAAACAAAGTTTAATAACCTAGAAGAAAATAATGGTCTTTATTATAAAAATGAGAAACTTTATACAGGTGAGGCTAGATCTTATTATGAGAATAAGAATGAAAAGGTTCTTGGAAATTTTAAAGATGGAAAATTTTATGGAGAGTTTTTAACTTATTATGAAAATGGTAATTTAAGATCAAAGATGAAATTCATTGAAAATAAATTAGATGGGGTTAAATATGAATATTATCCCAATGGTAATAAGAAGATAATAAAAAATTATAAAGATGGAAGATTAGATGGGATATTAACAGAATATTATGAAAATACAGCTATTAAATTTGAAGTTAGATTTAAAGATGACAATATGATCGGAGACGCTATAACCTATGGAGCAGATGGAAGTGTTATAAATAGAATAAGTTATGAACTCGATGAAGAATAAAAAATAATGTAACTTAAGTTACATTATTTTTTTAGTTATTAATCCAGTTAATAATATCATTATAATTTTGTTTAGCATCTTCATATCCTAGATTATAAAGATCTTCAATTTTTGTTTTATCTTTTTCTAATCGACCTACTTTTACATCTATACTAGGTCTAAGAATAAAAACACTTTTTTCATCTTGTAGTTCAGATAATTTATTTAAAGTATCGTTATAAATTTTGTGTCTATTAATCAAAGCATTAGCTACAAAGGGATATCTTTTATAAAAGAATTTGGTGAACTTAGAATATTTTAATGGTTTTTTTCTATAATGTTCACCTTGGGTAAGGATTACAAGGTGTTTTTTATTTCCATCAGCAATGGATCTTTCAATTGGTATAGGGGAGCCTATACCACCATCTAGATATGGAGTATCATTTATTATTACCTCCTTTGACAAAAAAGGAAGACTTCCTGAGGCAAGAAGAGCGGTGATAGTTTCATCTAAATTAGAAAAATTTTCTTTTGAATGAAAGTCGGTTTTACCAGTAAGACAGTTAAAAGTTCCAACTTTATAATCCATCTCAGAGACTTTAAAAGTATCATAATCAAAAGGGAAAAGTTCCTTTGCCATCCTAAAGTAAGCAAAATCTGGATCAAAAAAATTACCAGTTTTTATAAGATTTCTAAAACTCATATATCTATGATCATTAATATATTTTTTTTGAATCTCAAAATTTCTACCTTTTTGTTTTGAAATATAAGATGAAAGATAGATTGCACCTGCTGACACTCCTATTAGATTTGGGAAATTTAATCCTACCTCTAAAAAATAATCTAATATACCTGCTGTGTACATTCCCCTAAGACCTCCACCTTCACAAACTAATCCTATATCTTTTTTCATCTATTCACCTCATTTTATTTTTTTAATATTTATCTATAAAAACTTCGAAGACTACTTTATCCCAAGAGATATTTTTTTTAGATTCTATATTGAAATATATATTTCTACCGTTTTCTAAAATTTGTGCTGTAGAAGAATCAAAACTTATTAAAAAATCTGTGACACCTTTATCTCTAGTCAGAGTTTTTACTGAATTATTGAGAGATAGCTCCATTTCTCCTTGAATAGAAACTGTTAAATCGATTGGATAGGTAGAACTTATATTTTTTATTCTAAACCTAGTTTTTTTTATCTTAGAAAAATCTATTTTTTCTGGAAGAACTATTTCAAAAGATTTTGAAAGGATCTCTTTATTTTCTTTATCTAGTTGGTAACTAAGCAGATCTAAACTCTGCTCTCCACAAATATCTAATTGGATAGCATTTCCAACAGATGTATTATCCATTCCTTTTCCTAAAAGATGCATGAGTTTTGTTATGGCAGCTTCTGGAGTAAGATCCATTCCACTGATTACACCGGCATCTAAAAGTCTTGTGCTAGCATCATAGAGACCCATCTTAACCATCCCAGTAGAACATTGGGTAATATTTACAACAGTAACACCAGAGCTTATTATTTTTTTAATAACTGAGATAAAATTATCGCTAGTAGGAGCGTTACCATTACCGTATGTTTTTAAAATGAGTCCCTTTATATTACTGGTTTTAAATATATTTTCTAATATTTCAGGATTAAATCCTGGAAATATATCAAAGACTAAAACATTTGTATCCATTGAATAATCTACAAAGAACTTTTTCTCTGATAATTTTCTTATCTTTGAACAATCAATCTTTATTTCCGATCCTGCAACTCCTAAGTTTGAATAGTTTGGAGTTGAAAAACCATAATAGTTAGTTGCATCTAATTTTCTAGATCTATTTCCTCTGAGAAGGTGATCTCTAAAAAAGATAGTTACCTCTGGAACTAGATCGATATTATATAGTTTTGAACCTGCGATTTGAATAGCCGTTACTAAGTTTTGAAGAGCATCACTTCTAGGATCTTCTAAAGGTACTTGTGATCCAGTTAAGATCACAGGTTTACTTAAATTGTTTAGCATAAATGAGAGAGCAGAAGCTGTAAAGGCCATGGTATCGGTTCCGTGTAAAATAACAAACCCACAATATTCTTCATAATTTTTTTCTATTATTTGAGCTATCTCAATCCAAATTTTTGGATTCATATCGGAAGAATCTATAAGTTTTTTTAATTGTATATATTCTGTTTCAAAATTATTTAAAAGAGGATAACTTGCTGCAATTTCATTCCAGTCCTCTGCAGGTTTTAAAGGACTAAGTGGATTTCCTTTTTCAATGTTGACCATTCCAATGGTTCCACCTG
>DDQV01000017.1:6569-6859 GCA_002342785.1 Fusobacteriaceae bacterium UBA2433
CACCTGTATTAATCACTAATACTTTTTTCATTTTATTCCTCCAATTTTTATAGTTTATATAGACACTATTATATATTTTTTAAGTTTAATAATTTTATTTGGTTATAATGTATGTTACAAAACCAAATAAATAATGTCAATTTATTATAAATTTTATTCTTTATTTTTTATTTTTGAAAAAATTTAAATCTTTTATCTTTAATTTTTTTTACATAAAGATAAAAACAAGAACTCCTATTAATATTAGGAGTTCTCATTTAAAACATTCTATTTTATAATATAATCTTTAA
>DDQV01000018.1 GCA_002342785.1 Fusobacteriaceae bacterium UBA2433
ATTCATAGTTGATCTCCTTTTTATTCAAAAAATTTAATTAAATTCTCCAGTAGTTTTTTTATTTTAAGTCTTAATACTAATTATTATACCTTTCTAAAAATTAATTTCAAAATAATAATTGAAATTAATCTATTGGTTTTTTCTAAAGATAAAACAAGTTCTTTGGTAAACAATATCTTTTATTTGTGATATAATTAATGGTGAGATAAAAATACTCTTTCTTATGAATAAATATTAAAATTTATTACAACTAAAAAAAAAGAGTTAATTTGGAGGTAAAGATGAAAATAAGTAAGATTGAAGCATTAGAATGGTTTAATTATCTAGCAGATATTCCTGTAGATGCAAAAGATGTTTTTGATGAGTATAAAGATATAATTAGATCTACCCAAAGACAGATAGAAAGATCGTATATGAATGAGGTAGCTGAGATCCAAAGTAATATCGATGGATTAAAAGATATGAAAGGTCGTACATATTATGTTGGAAAAAAAGAGAAATTTCCTCCAGGATGTATCTCTTGTCTATTTGGTGATGGATTAGGTGGAATTAGAAAAACTCATACCTGTAACCTTAGTTGTAAATTTTGTTACTACCACGATACTTTAGATTCAGTAGAACCTATTCCAGAAGATATGTGGGATATAGGAGAAGAACTATATGAAACTAAAGATATTGATCTACTACTTTCCATTCAAAAAAAACCATCTGGAATCGCTTACGTATATTTAGAACCATTTATGGAAATTGAAAAATATTATGAAGTGGTAAAAAAATTCTCTGATGCAGGAGTTCATCAACATATATATACCAACGGTGTTTTATGTACAGACGATAATTTAAAAAAATTAGCTGAAGCTGGATTAGATGAAATAAGATTTAATCTAAGTGCAAGTAACACTAGTGACCAAGTTATAGAAGCTATGAGATCTGCCCGTAAATATTTTAAATGGGTAGGCATCGAAACTCCTATGAGTCCTGAATTTTTTGAGGAGTTCATGGCAAAAAAAGATAAAATTCTTTCTATTGGATTAGATTTTATGAACTGTGCAGAGCTACACCTAGGAACAGAAAATTTAAATAATTATATGGGTGAAAATTTTTATACATATAGAAATGGATATATGTCTCCACTTTGGTCTAGAAAAATCACCCTTAAATTTATGGAAATTGCTGTAAAAGAAAATTGGGATATGTTAATTCATGACTGTTCTAATCATACAAAATATGCTAGAGAGATCAATAAGATGAAAAACAGTGGCCAATTTGGTTCTAATACCTATATCAGTGAATTTGATAGACCACTTATCAGTGCATTTTTACCTATCTTAGAGGATGATAATTTTAAATTTTTAGATTCTGTTCCTCTACCAGCTAAATATAAACTAGAAAATTGTAAAGAAAATATTGAAGAAATATTAGAAAATTTTTCTTATGATGATGAAATCTATGAAGGTTTTGAAGAATTTGAAGAATAAATAAAAGTATAGATATATAAATATATAAAAGGATTTTTCCCTCTTAAAGAGTATTATATATATAGAATTTATTAGGAGGAGATCTTTTATGCATGAAAATTTTTATATAGCTTTTGGACTAACTTTATTTGCAGGGTTAGCTACTGGAATAGGTAGTGCTTTAGCTTTTTTTACAAAACAAACTAACAGAAAATTCCTGTCATTATCTCTTGGATTTTCTGCTGGAGTTATGATCTATGTTTCCTTTGTTGAGATCTTTGTCAAAGCAAAAATATTTTTAATCGCAGATTTAGGAATGGTAAAGGGAACTTGGGTTACTGTTATTTCATTTTTTGGTGGAGTACTTCTCATAGCTATTATCGACAAATTGGTTCCATCTTTTGAAAATCCTCATGAATTAAAAGGTGTTGAAGAAATGATGGAAATCTCTAATCTAGAAAATGATTTAGAGCAATTAGAAGTAAAGGAAAAAAGTTCAGAAGATCATAAAGACTTTAATCAAGCTATGATGAGAATGGGTTTATTTTCTGCTCTTGCTATTGGTATACATAATTTCCCAGAAGGATTAGCTACCTTTGTGGCTACATTAAAAGATCCATCATTGGGATTACCAATTGCAGTTGCCATAGCTATACATAATATTCCCGAAGGAATAGCTATATCAGTTCCTATCTATTTTGCAACTGGAAATAAAAAGAAAGCATTTTTTTATTCTTTTCTTTCTGGATTAGCTGAGCCTGTAGGGGCCTTGGTCGGTTATTTGATCTTAATGCCATTTTTATCTGATACAGTATTTGGAATTATTTTTTCTGGAATCGCTGGAATAATGGTTTTTATATCTTTAGATGAACTTCTCCCTGCAGCACAAAAATATGGAGAGCACCATCTTTCTATCTATGGATTAATTAGTGGTATGGGAGTCATGGCTCTCAGTTTACTATTATTTATTTAATTTTGTCTTATTAACGTTTCTGTGATAAAATATTAAGTAATAAATTTTTATATATCAAGGAGAAAAAACATGTTATTTAATGAATTAAATTTGATTGAACCATTATTAGAAGCCATTAAAAAAAATGGTTATATAGAAGCTACCCCTATACAAGAACAGGCTATTCCACTTATTATGGACGGAAAAGATCTGATTGGATCAGCACAAACAGGAACTGGTAAAACAGCAGCTTTTTCCCTTCCAATCTTGCAAAAGATTGCTTTAGATGGTAGATCTAAAGATTTGACTGCATTGATCTTAGCGCCTACTAGAGAACTAGCACTTCAAATAGAAGAAAGTGTTCGTTCATATGGAAAAAATACCAAAGTTACTAGTACTGTAATCTTTGGTGGTGTTTCACCAATAAAACAAATACACAAACTTAAAACAGGACCAAATATCATCGTGGCTACCCCTGGTAGACTACTTGATTTAATCTCAAAAGGTTATATCAATTTAGAATTAGTAGATCAATTAGTAATTGATGAAGCTGATCGTATGTTAGATATGGGAATGATTATAGAAGTTCGTAAGATTATTTCAAAATTATCTGAAGAAAGACAAACTATGTTATTTTCTGCTACTATGCCTGATGAGATAAAAGATCTCATTAAAACTGCATTAATTGATCCTATAGAGATCTCAATATCACCTAAATCTTCTACTGTAGATACTGTTAATCAAAGTATATACTTAGTAGATAAAGGAAATAAGCCAGCTCTACTACTTCATGTTTTAAAAAAACATAAGATAAGTTCTGCAATTATTTTTGCTAGAACAAAATTTAGAGCTAATGATATTAATGAGATGTTATTAAATGAAGGTTTTAGCTCAGATGTTATCCATGGAGAAAGATCTCAATCTGCTAGACAGAGAACTATAAGAGATCTAAAGAGTGGAAATATTAAATTTCTAGTGGCTACAGATCTAGCTTCTAGAGGTCTTGATATAGACCACCTTTCCCATGTTATAAACTATGATCTTACTAGTATCCCTGAAACTTATGTTCATAGAATTGGTAGAACAGGTAGAGCAGGTAGTGAAGGTATTTCAATTTCATTTTGTGATCTTGAAGAAAAAAGATTTCTTAGAAATATTCAAAAAACAATAGAGAAAACTATCTATGTTGAAAAAGATCATCCTTATCACCTTAGAGATACAAAACCTTCTTTTTCTGATTTACAAACAGCTAGAGAGGAAAGAAATAAGAAAAAATATGACTTTAAAGGAACTTCTGTTGGAAGGAAAGCTCCTTCTAAAAGAGGTAAAAAAGGTCCTGCTAGAAAACCTAAAAGTATCAAAAAAGGAAATTAAAAAAATTAGATCTACTACTACAAAACCTGTAAACTTGACATTAGAAGATACACTGTCAAAGTTTACAGGTTTTTCTATACTTAAAAATAAAAATTAATGCGCTAAGATATCTAAAAAAACAAAAACTAGAAACTAAAATTAAATTTTTAAAAAATTTGAAAAAGATGATTCCTGTAAAATACAGAAACCATCTTTTAGTTTTATAAATCATTAGATCAACTACTTAAATTCCCCGTGTAACTCTACTGGTATACAAATTTTTTTTCCTTTAAATTCTTCTACCCTCACATCTATATCATATAAATTTGATAAATTTTCATCAGTTATTATTTCCTCAGCTTTTCCAATACAATTCATTTTTCCATCTTTTAAAATGGATGTAAGGCCATTTAATTCTAATGCATGATCAGGAAAATGTGTTGTCATCAAAACACCCATCCCATTTTCAGTAAATTTTTTTACAAGTTGAATAAATCTATATTGGTTTCCAAAATCGAGGTGAGCTGTCGGTTCATCGAGAATCAAAAGTTCAGGTTCTTGAGCTAATGCAGAAGCTATCATTACAAGTTGCCTTTCTCCCCCTGATATATCTGTATATGGTTTATCTTTCAGATGACCGATTTTTAAAAATTCTAATTTTTCCAATGCAATTTTTTTTCTTTTTTCCCAGGATTTGATAAATACCCCATTTTTGAGGTTAGACCCATCATAACAATATCAATTACAGGAAAAGGGAATGTTGGATAGTGATTTTGTGGAATATATGCAATTTTCCTTGCAAGTTCCCTTGCATTGTAATCCTTAACTTCTACACCATCAATTAAAACATTACCACTATTTATTTTTAATTCATCAATAATACAGTTTAATAGAGTACTTTTACCTGTTCCATTTGAACCTAAAATACAAAATACATCTGGTGATTGATACTTAAAAGAAATATTATCAAATATTACACGACTATCATCATAAGAAAAGGATAATTTTTTTACCTCTAACTTCATTCCCATCTCACCTTCCCTTTAAAAATAAAATATATAAATACTGGCGTTCCGATGATCCCTGTCACTACTCCTAATGGGATCTCCCCTGCCGTTAAATTTCTACAAATATCATCAATTAATAAAGTATAACAAATTCCCAAAGAAAAACTTACAGGAATTAATTTTCTAAAATCAGGTCCTACTAAAATTCTTGCCAAATGAGGAATAACAATACCAATCCAGCCAATAACTCCTGATATAGATACTACTAAAGCAGTTATGATAGAGCAAATTGAAATAATTAGTGTTCTTTCTTTCTTCACATTTATTCCATACGACTTAGCTTCTTGATCTCCTAAACTAAGAACGTTAATTCTCCAACACATCATAAATATTATTGCCATTGAAATAGTAAATAGTGGTAAAATCATCCATAACTTCTGATAAGTAACTGCTGATAGTGTTCCCATCAACCAAAATACAATTTCAGGTAATTTTTCATAAGGATCTGCAACATATTTGATTAAAGCCACTAAAGATGAAAACAAAGATCCCACTAACATCCCTGACAATACCAATGTCACAGTGGATTTTCTGCCTCTCATTCCCATTAAAAATGTAACACTTACTGCAACTAATCCAAATATTAATGCAGATATTTGAATAGGTAAAGAACTAGTAAAAGCACTAGTACTTAAAAGAATAGCAATGGCAGCACCAAATCCTGCACCATGAGAAATTCCTAAAGTATATGGTGATGCCAGTGGATTTTTAAAAAGACCTTGAAATACTGCTCCTGCAACAGATAATCCTGAACCTGCTAATACTGCACCTAAAATTCTGGGCATCCTTACTGTCCAAATCATATTAATAGCCAATTTGTTATTTACTAAATCCCTTCCTATAATCTTCCCGATAATTATATTAATAACATCAAAAGGACCAATTTTATATGGTCCTAACATTAATGAAACGAGAAAAAAAATTATTGGCAAAATAATTAATGCTATAAAAAAACTTATATCTTTTAATCTTTTATTCATTTTTATATTCTCCTATACTTAACTAAATAGTCCCTTCAAATTCAACACCGTAAAATCTTTTGTAAAATTCTTTTGCTCTTTTTTCTACTTCCTCTTTAGTTATTTTATTTGGATAAAATTTATGAGCTAACCATAATTCCCCAACAGCAATACCACCAAGTGTCGGATGTCCCCAAGGTTTTGTCCAGTAAGGAGAAATAATGATATTATTATATTTGACCGCTTCAATATCTGCCCATTTTGGATCTTTTAAAATATTATCATAAACACCTTTATATCTATCTTGAACAATAATAACATCTGAATTCCATTGTACTATCTTTTCAAAATTAACCTGTTTGTATCCTTTAATATCTTTTGCAGCAACGTTTACAGCCCCTGCTCTCTCTAATTGACAACCAACATATTTATCTGAACCATATGTCTTATTATTTGGGTTAACTACTAATACTCTAACCCTTTTATCTTTAGGTGTATCTTTTAAAGCATTTTCTACATATTTTCTATCTGCTATTGTTAAATTCCATAATTTATTTGCTCTGTCTTCTTTGTCAGTTATTTCTCCAAGTTTCTTAACTGCCCATTCCATACCTCTAGTATAAGACAAATCAGCATTATTTAATTCTGGACTTAAAGCTTCTTTTTGTTTTCCTCCATCATGAAGAGTTACTACCATAACTGGAATACCAAGATCTTCCAATTGTTTTATATATTCTGACTTAAATTGAGATGCAACAATCACTAAATCTGGATTTAGTTTTGCAACTTCTTCTACATTACAACTATCTAATGTTCCTGGTGTTGGTAAACTCTCAATTCCTGGGAAAACATCTTTTATATAAGGTCCTAATCTTTTCTCCCAGTTTTGTATTACACCTACAATTTTATCTTGATCACCAAGCATAGTTAAAGTATCTAATGTATGATGTTCTAAACAAACAATTCTTTTAACGGTCCCTTTTAGTTTCACTTCATGACCATTTTGATCTAAAAAATTAAATTTTGTTGAATCTTGTTTTTTTCTTGAGTTACATCTTGAATTTTTTCATTACTTTTGTTATTACATCCTCCAAAGAGTAAAGCTGTAGTAACTAAAAATATACATATTAAAGTATATTTCATTTTTGTTAATTTTTTTATCATTTCTATCCCTCCATTATTTATTCCTTTAGAAGGATAATTTAGATTTAAAAAATTGTCAACGAATAATAACCTTTTTTTAATTTTAAATTAATTATTAAATATTCAATTTTAATATTTGTTCTGATAAATTAATATTATGTATTTTTTTACAACAATAATTTAAATATTATTAAAATTAACATCAATTTCACAATATATAAATTAGAAAACAAAAAAAACTAGATCACAGACATATTGTCCATAACCTAGTCTTTTTTCTCTATTTTGCTTTTCTTACTACATCTATTACAGTTCCATCTCTATACTCAACTACTGCAACTATCTCATCTGTAAATTCTATCTCTCTTGGTTTTCCTGTCATAGCTTCACCAATATTTTTTAATTCTTCAATTGTCATAATTGGTAAGTTTGTTTCTTTTAATCTTTCTATCAACTCTATTCTCTTAGGATTTATCGCAATTCCTCTTTCAGTCACTATTACATCTACAGTTTCTCCTGGAGTTGTTAAAGTTGTTACTCTATCTTTTATTGCTGATATTCTAGAATTTGCTAATTGTGTTACTATTATTGCTAACTTTGCTCCTGCTGATGTATCTGCATGTCCACCAGATCCACCCATTATAGTTCCATCTGAAGTTGTTGTTACATTTACATTAAAATCTGTATCTATCTCTGTTGCACCTAATATTACTATATCCAATTTATTTACTAATGATCCTTTGTTATTTGCATTTGCATACATAGACGCTGACATTGTTAGATGTCCTGCATTTTCTTTTGCTGATTTTATAGCTGCTAAATCAAAACATTGTACATCAAATAAAGCTTTGAATAAACCTTCTTTATACATATCAACTATATATCCTGTTATACCTCCAGAAGCAAAACTTCCTTTTATATTATTTTCCATCATCTCAGCTTTCATATCTGCTGCAACTGCTAAAGATACTCCTCCAGCTCCAGTTTGAAAACTCATTCCATCTTTAAAATATCCTGAGTTCTTTATTAATTCTGTTGTCATATTTGCAATCTTTAATCCAATTGGATCTTTTGTAATCTGAGTAGTTCCTGATACTATTCCATTTGGATCTCCTATAGCATCTACTACTACTACATAGTCTATAAGTGTTTGAGGAATATCTATAGTTGTATTTGGATATTCTACTAAATTATCTGTAATTGCAACTGTAATCTCAGCAGTTTCTGCATCTGTATAAGCATATCCCAATGCTCCACAAGCTGATTTTCCATCTACACCATTTAAATTCCCATAATCATCTGATGTAGGCGCTGCGATAAAGGCTATATCTACATTTAAATCTCCTGATTCCATCAATCTAGCTCTTCCACCATGAGTATGCATAACTGCTGGATTTTCTAATTTTCCTGCTGATATAGCTTCTGCTACAGGTCCAGATATATATCCTGCATATATACTTGTTACTATTTTTTTCTCCATTAATTCTACTAGTTCTCCATGACACGGAAAAATTGAACTTGCTGCTATTGTTATATCTTTATATCCTCTAGCTGCTATTTTTTCCATTACCATATTTAAAACAAAATCTCCATTTCTTAAATGATGATGAAATGAAACTATCATCCCATCTTTTAATGGTAATTTATCTAATACTAGATCTAAATTATCATGTAATTTTTCATCTCCAGGAAGCACATTAGTTAATTTTATTGCTCTTTTAGTTACTACTCCTTTAGATGCTAAATATCCACCATAGTGTTTTACTTTTCCATAACCTTTTATATTATCAGGTACTTCTCTACCTAAGATATTTTTCATATTTAATTCTCCTTTTTATTTTATCAAGCCTATTACTCTAGCTGTATTAAGTGTATTTACCGCTCTAGTTATAACAGGCGCATCTATCATCTTACCGTCTAAAGAAAATACTCCTAATCCTTCTTTTTCTGCTTCATCTTTAGCATACATAACCCTATTAGCCCATGTTATTTCATCTGCTGTAGGAGAATATATTTTGTGGATAGTATTTATTTGTCTAGGGTTTATAGATAATTTACCAGTAAATCCTAATTTTTTTGCATGAATTGTATCTGCTAATAATCCTGCTTCATCATTAGTATCTGTAAATGGTGTATCTATTGCATCTATTTTTGATGCTCTACATGCATTTACTACCTTTGTTCTAGCATAAAATAACTCTTCTGAATCTTTTGTTCTTGCAACTCCTAAATCTGCTGCTAGGTCTTCTCCTCCTAAACAAACTGATTCTATTCTATTACTCATTTGAAGTGTTTCATAAACAGTTTCTACCCCATATGTAGTTTCTACTAGGGCATGTATCCTGATAGATTCTTTTTCAAATCCTTCCTCTTCTTCTATAACTGCTAACATCTCATCTAATTTTTTCATATCTTCAGGTGTTGCTTTAGGTAACAAAATAGCATTTGGTTTAAGCCTTGCCATTACATCTATATCTTCTAATGCATATGGAGTTGAAAATGGATTTATTCTTATTACTACTTCTGTAGTTCCATAATCAAAAGTTTTTAAAGCTCCCTTTATTAAAATTCTAGCTGCATCTTTTTCTCCTAATGACACTGCATCTTCTAAATCTAATATAATTGAATCTGAACCAAAAACTTCTGCTGTTTGTAACATCCCTGGATTATTTCCTGGCATAAATAACATACTTCTTCTTAGCATTACATCTCACCTGCCCTAGTTACTGCTGTTTCAATTCTAGCTTTTATAGTATAATCAAGAGCACCTTTATCTATAGCTTTTACTATAACATTTTCTACTTTTAGTTCTTTTAAACTATTTTCTATCAAAGCTCTTATCTCTATACCAAATTGTTTTTCAACAATACTTTCTAACTCTATCTCTATACCACTATTACCAGGCATCAACATTATTGAAATATCATTCGATTCCAATGTCCCGGCCTTAGCTGGTTTTAATATTTTCATTATTTTCACCTCTATTTTTATTGTTATCTATTTATCCCAAATAACTAAGAAAAAGGTAGTTTTAAAAACTACCTTCCCTTAAAACTTTAAATTATTTTCTGTTATTTACTAATGCTTCTACTCTATTCATTTCATTTCCTACGATCATGATTCCTTCGTCTACACCCATTCCTGGTTTAGCTAATACTTGTAATGCTCCACAAGCCATTGCTATATTTGTAGTTACTTCAGCTGATCTATTAGTTTCGTTACAAGTTCCTCCAACATAAGAACCTATTCCTTTTTCATTACAGTATAACACTGCTTCTGCTATATTGTTTACCCCACCTAAGTCAGGTGTTTTAATTTGTACTACATGTCCTGCTTTTTTATCAGCGAATAATTTAATATCCTCTAATGTGTTACACCATTCGTCAGCAACTAATTCTACATTAATTCCTCTTCTATCTAACTCAGCAGTTAAAGCTGATAACGCTTCTACTTGAGCTTCTCTTTCTTCAACGTCCATAGGACCTTCAATTCTTAAGTGGAATGGTTTTGCTGCTTCTTCTAAAGTTGCTAAATAGTCAGCTTGTTTTGCGATATCTTGATTAAATGCTACTCCAATTGTTCCATATACATCGATGTGGAATATTGGCATATAATCTTCTGATTCTCTTAATTTGATTACTCTATCACTTAACCATTTTACATAATCTTTTAAAATAGATCCGTCTAATCCTAATTTAGTTTCAACATGATTAATCAATGCATGTGGCATGATATCTGCACCTTTAATTATCATCTTATCTGCATTGTCTTTTCTGTCGTCTCCAGATTGAGTAAATAATGGTAATCTTTTGATTGCTACATCAGTTGCATATTCTTTTTTTATGATCTCTGCCATTGTTACTTTATTTGTTTTAGCAGCTGCATCTAAGATCGCTTGAGTTAATCCATATCTTATAGCTGTATGTAATCTTTTTCCATTTAATTCCATTGTATCTACTTCTTCAGCTAATGGTCTGAATTCATTTATATCTCTTCCAATTAATTTTGGAGCAATTTCATTTTTGATTACTGGAATAAAATCAGATGCTAAGAATAATGGATCTCTTCCACCTGCACCAGAATATTGTACTGCTGCACAATCTCCGTGAGCTACTTGACCATCTTCTAAGATAAACATTACAGAGATTGATTCTCCTGCTTGTCTAATTCTTTTAAATCCTTCAGTAACTGGTTCTCCAACATAATCAAATCCGTCATGACCTGCTCCTGCTTTTATAGCTCTTTGGTCGTCAAAATAAAATCCTGTTTTCCCTGCTGAACAAATGATATCAATAATTTTCATGTAATACATCTCCTTTTATATCGATTAATTTATTAAAACTTATTTTAATACTATTTTAACTGTAAGGGGGATCAATTATACCTCTATTTTTTTAACTATTTTTTTTCTGGTCTTCCAATTAAGTTTCCTCTTCCTACTGCAAATATATCATCTACTGTCATTTGGAAACTTACTTCTCTTCCTTCAAAATCTGCTCTTTTTTGTAATTCAGCTTTGTTAAATGCTTTGATCTCATCTGTAAATGGAAGGTTTCCACACTCTAAATATCTA
>DDQV01000035.1 GCA_002342785.1 Fusobacteriaceae bacterium UBA2433
AATTTATTAAATTATTTAAATAATTTAATAATAATAAAAATATAAAAAATAGAAATTAAGGATAGTATATTTTATATGCTATCTTTTTTTTATTTTATAAAAAAATAAATGGTATTCACTTAAGCCTTTATTTACAATGAAAATTTAATTTGTTTTATTTTTTATAAGGTATAAATTCTTTCACAAAAAGTGAAATTATATATTATAAAAAAAATGAAATTTTATTTTATAGTTTTCTATGAAGTGTTTGGACTTTGAACAAATTGAATAATAAAAGTAGAATTATAATATAAGATGATACAAAATATAATATTTAAATAATGAGGAGGAAAAATTATGAGTAGTACAACAGAAAATCAAAGTATGAAGGTAAAAGTCCAAGCTTTTGGAAGATTTTTAAGTGCAATGGTAATGCCGAACATAGGAGCTTTTATAGCTTGGGGGCTTATTACAGCTTTATTCATCCCAACAGGTTGGATTCCAAATGAGGCTTTATCAAAACTAGTAGGTCCAATGATAACTTATCTATTACCTCTATTAATAGGTTATAGTGGAGGTAAAATAGTAGCTGGAGAACGTGGAGGAGTAGTAGGTGCCATAGCTACTTCAGGGGTAATTATTGGAACGTCAATTCCTATGTTTATGGGAGCTATGATAGCAGGTCCTATTGGAGGATATGCTATTAAAAAATTTGATAAAGCTGTTGAAGGTAGAGTTAAAGCAGGATTTGAGATGCTTATAAACAACTTTTCATCAGGTATAATTGGTATGGCTTTAGCACTAGTATTTTTCAAAGTTATTGGTCCTATAGTTGAAATGTTAAATACTGGTCTTGGGAATGCAGTTAAAGCACTTGTAGATATGAATTTATTACCAATGACATCTATACTTGTTGAACCAGCTAAAATTTTATTTCTTAACAACGCAATCAATCACGGAGTTTTTTCACCCCTTGGAATACAACAGTCAAGCGAAATTGGAAAATCATTATTTTTCCTTATAGAAGCAAATCCTGGTCCTGGACTTGGAATACTTCTTGCTTATATGTTTTTCGGTAAAGGTATGGCAAAAGATTCTGCACCTGGTGCTGCAATAATACATTTTTTTGGTGGAATTCATGAAATTTATTTCCCATATGTATTGATGCAACCACTACTTATTATAGCTGCTATTCTTGGAGGAATGACAGGAGTCTTTACTAATGTTTTATTACATGGAGGACTTATCGCTCCAGCATCTCCTGGAAGTATCTTTGCAGTATTAGCTATGACTCCTAAAGGTGGATTCTTTGCAACATTAGTTTCTATAATTTTGGCAGCATTAGTTTCTGGTTTTGTATCTATGATTATTCTTAAAAAAACAAATAATGGAAAAGATCTTGATGAAGCAACAAAAGATATGAAAACAATGAAAAACAAACCATCAGATTCTGTATCAACAAAATTATCAGAAAACATTTCAAAAATTGTTGTTGCATGTGATGCTGGTATGGGTTCAAGTGCAATGGGAGCAAGTCTTTTAAGAAAAAAAATTAAAAATGCAGGTTTAAATATAGATGTAACAAATATGCCTATAAATAATCTTACTGAAGATATAGATATAGTTATAACTCATAGAGACCTTACATCTAGAGCAAAAAAAGTAGTTAAAAATCCTGTTCATATGTCTATAGATAATTTTATGGACGGAAAGTTTTATGATTCATTAGTTGAAGAATTAGAAAAAAAAACTAATACAGAAAAAATTGATAACACTCAATCTAAAGAAAATGTAAAGACAGATTCTCATACTACTATTTTAATTAAAAGTGGAATCACTTTAGGTCTTCCTACAATTTCAAAAGATGAAGCTATAAAAAAAATAGGTCTTCAAATGGCTAAAATGGGTTATGTAAAAGATACTTACTATGAGTATATGCTTGAAAGAGAGGAAAAATCTACAACATATATAGGAAATAATGTGGCTATTCCTCATGGAACACTTGAAGGAAAATCCCAAGTTTTGAAAACAGGAATTGTTATTAATCAATATCCTGAAGGTGTAGATTTTGGTAATGGAAATATTGCTTATCTATTAATTGGAATAGCTGGAAAAAATGATGAACATGTAGAGATAATTTCAAATATTGCAGACGCAATAGAAGAAGAAGAAACAGTAAAATTATTGTCTAAAACAACTAATGTAGAAGAAATATATAGTAGATTCGTTTTATAACATTAAGGAAGGGATAAGCATGAAAATAGCAATTCAATTTGGAGCTGGAAACATAGGACGTGGATTTATAGGAAATCTACTTTCAAAGTCAGGATATAAAGTATACTTTGCAGATGTAAACAAAGAAATTGTAAATACATTAAAAGAAAAAAATGAATATACAGTTGAAGTAGTTGGAGAAAATAAAACAGAAGTTCTTGTAAATAATGTAGATGGCATATTATCAAACGACGTTAAATTAATAGATCTCATTACTCAAGCTGAAATTATCACAACAGCAGTTGGTCCTACTGTACTTACTATAATATCTAAATCTATTGCTCAAGGTATAATAAAAAGATTCGAGATGAAAATCAAAAATAACTTAAATATAATTGCTTGTGAGAATATGATAAATGGTACAACTTTCTTAAAAAATGAAGTGGAAAAACATTTAAATCAAGAAGTAATAGATTATATGAACGAATTTATTGGTTTCCCTAACTCAGCAGTAGATAGAATTGTACCACCAATGGCAAAATCTTCTGACATCCTTAGAGTTAGAGTAGAAGAATTTAAAGAATGGATCGTAGAAGCACCATTATTTAAAGGTGAAGCTCCTAAAATAGAAGGTATGGATCTTACAGATAACTTAATGGCATTTATAGAAAGAAAATTATTTACTCTTAACACAGGTCATGCTATCACAGCTTATTTAGGAGTAATAGCAGGTCATAAAACAGTAAAAGAAAGTATTGAAGATAACAATATCGAAAAGATAGTTAAAAGTGCTATGCATGAGAGTGGAGAAGTTCTTATCAATAGATATGGATTTGAAAGAGAAACTCATAATAAATACATAGAAAAAATATTAAATAGATTTAAAAATCCATATCTTATTGATGAAGTAGATAGAGTAGGAAGACAACCACTAAGAAAATTAGGATATAACGACAGGTTGATCAAACCGCTTAGGGGAACTATAGAATATGGTACAAAAAATAGTTCACTTATCAAAGGTATAGGAGCAGCATTAAAATATAGAAATAATGAAGATGAACAAGCAGTTGAACTAGAAAAAATATTAAATAGTCAAGATCTTTCATCAGCAATAAAAGAGATAACTTCTTTAGAAGATGAAGTTATGATAACTAAAATAAAAAAAGCTTTCACAGAATAAATAAAATCAAGAAGAGAGAGAAATCCAAAAGGTTGCCCTCTCTTCTTATTTTAATTCTAGAATATTTTTTAATAAAATTAAATTTTTTTATTAAATTTATTAAATATATATACAAATAATAAAAAAAGCAACCTAAGTAGAAAATCTACTTACAGGTTACTTTCTTTAACTATTAAAATAAATAAAATCAACTTTATTTTATTAAATTTTTATTTATTTTTTTTTATAAAATGGAATCCCTGTTAAAATTATAATTATAGAATATAACATATAATATGGTCTATTTACCGTAGCACTTATTGCAATCCCCATTCCACCAATCGCAGCTAATATTGGAATAATAGGATATAAAGGTACTTTATAAGGTCTTACTAAATTAGGTTCTTTTTTTCTTAATATTATTAATCCTATAAATAACATAGCATAAAATGCCCACATTATAGATATAGGGATATCTGCAAGTATATCAATACTCATACCAGTTACAAAAGGTATTAATAGATATACACCACTTATTACTAATATTAAAAAACCAGATTTTAAAGGTGTATCAAATTTTGTATTAACCTCTGAAAAATATTTTTTCATAGGAAAATGTCCTTCAACAGCTAAAGTATAAGGAAATCTTATTCCTGCTAATGCTAATCCGTTTAATGTTCCGTATGCTGATATAACTATTCCACCAAATATAACTTTAGTTCCAATAGATCCAAACAAAAGATTAGCAGCTCCTACAGTTCCTTGCTCTGCCAACAAATTAGCTGGTAAAGTTTTTAATAAAGCAACATTTAATCCTACATATAATATTATAATTAAACTTAATCCAAAGATGATTGCTTTAGGTAAGTTTTTTGTTGGTTTTCTTATTTCTCCACCAATACTACAAGCTAACATCCATCCGTCATAAGCAAACATTACCGGTACCAATGCCGTCAATACTAAACCTACACTAAATGGAGCTCCTATTCCTTGTGCAACACTAAATGGAGTTGGATTTGTTCCATTTAAAAAACCAAAAATAAGTAATCCAGCTAATGGAATTATTTTTATAACAGTGACCACGGTTTGTAACTTCCCACCGGCTTTTGCCATAAATAAATTTATAATAAATACCGATAAAAATGCTGGAATAGATATAAGCGCAACATTAATAGGACTACTTTCTATTCCTAAAAATATAGTTGCGAAAAAACCAGTGTAATAAGCTAATATTGCTACTAATCCTGGCATATATAAAACTACATACATCCAACCAGTCATAAATCCAAAAAAATCTCCATAAATTCTTCTATTATATGCTACTAATCCTCCCGTTTCTGGAATAGCTGCTGCAACTTCTGCTGCTGTTAACCCTGCTAAAATAGTAATTATTCCACCTAATACCCATGCTAATATTGCTACAGTTGGGTTTAAACTCGCTGCCTTCAATATTGATTCTGCCTTAAAAAATATTCCAATTCCTATTACTATTCCTATTACCATTGTTGTTGCAACTGAAAGACCATATTTTTCTTTTAATTTCATTTCTTTTATTTCCTTCACTAATACCACACTCCTAATTTTATACTATTCCTACTTTTCTTCTACCCTACTTTATCTACTACTTATTTTATTTTTCAAATATAAAAAACTTTAATTATTTTATCATGAATTTGAAGATACGTCAATTTTGATATGTTTTTTGCCTATGAATTTACTACTCTATGTGCTGTAGCTATAGCTACTTCATTTAAATGTAATATCCCTATATTTAACAATACTGCAACAGAAATATCTTCTTCTATTTTTACTAGTGATATTTTCCCTCCTACATTAAAACCGTTAGTCTTACCACTTACTTGATTTAATGCATCTCTTACTGCTCCTACTATAATTCCATTATGTGTTCTATTATCTTCTACTAATCCATTTTTTATTGCCGCTACTATTGAACTTTCTATTATTTTTATAGTTATATCTGGCATCTTTCCGCCTATATTAACTGCTGCAATCAATATCCCTTCTTTTTTATATTCTTCTTTCATTTTTTTTTCTTCTTCCCTAGTTGTAAGGACTATTTTTATAGCTATTTTAGAAGCTTCATAAATTTTTTCTTTTAATTTTTCCCTCATCTTTTACCATCCCATTTTATTTATTTTTAGAAAAAGGGTTACCTTTTTCTAGGCAACCCTTTTATATTATTTTTCTTCTTTTTTTTCTTCTTTTTCACTATCAATTTTTTTTTCAATAATAGTTTCTTCAACTTCTGAAGAAGAATCATTAGAAATTATTTCTATTTCTTTATCTTCTTCTGTTTCCTTCTTTATCAACTCTTCCTTTAATTCTTCTATTCCTTTAGCTACTACATCTTCTGATGGCTCCAATGGTTTTAATGGTTCTAATTCCCCTCCATCCATGAGGATATTAAGTTCTTCTCCTGTTATTGTTTCTCTTTCTAATAAAGATTTAGATATTTTGTCTAAAATATCGTAGTTATCTCTAAGAAGAGTTTTTACTTCATCATAGGCATCATTGATTATTTTTCTAATCTCTTCGTCTATAGCTTTCGCAGTTTGTTCCCCATACATCTTATTTGCAAACATATCTCCTTCTTTAGTGGCATCTAACAATACTGGACCAAATGTATCAGACATTCCTAATTTAGTTATCATAGCATGAGCTATCCCTGTGGCTCTTTCTATATCATTACTAGCTCCAGTTGTAATATCTCCAAATACAACCTCTTCAGCAGCTCTACCACCTAATAAACCTCTTATATCGGCCAAGTATTCTTTCTTACTTCTTAAATACCTATCTTCTGTCGGTAAACTCATTGTATATCCAAGAGCTGCCATTCCACGAGGAACTATAGTTACTTTATGAACGGGATCTACTATATCTTTATAAAAAGTCTGAATCATTGCATGACCTACTTCATGATATGCAACTATATGTTTTTCTTTTTCTACTGTTACTCTAGATTTTCTAGCAGGACCAATAGATACTTTTTCAGATGCTTCCTCTAAGTCTTCCATTAGTATAATATCTCTATGTTGTCTTGCTGCTAATATAGCCGCTTCATTTAACAAGTTAGCAAGGTCAGCTCCTACAAATCCAGGAGTTTTCTTAGCTAATGTATGTAAATCTACTTCTTTGCCTATTTTTTTCCCTTTTATATGTACATGTAATATTGCTTCTCTTCCTTTAATATCAGGTTTATCCACAACGACTTGTCTATCAAATCTTCCTGGTCTTGTAAGTGCTCTATCTAAGATCTCAGGTCTATTTGTCGCAGCAATTACTATTATAGTTTCCTCGCTACTAAAACCATCCATCTCTACTAGAAGTTGATTTAAAGTTTGTTCCCTCTCATCATTTCCTCCACCTTGACCAGAACCTCTTTTTCTACCTACTGCATCTATCTCATCTATAAAGACAATACAAGGTGCTGCCTTTCTTGCTTTATTAAATAGATCTCTTACTCTAGAAGCTCCGACACCTACAAACATCTCCACAAATTCAGAACCAGATATAGTAAAGAATGGAACTGCTGCTTCTCCTGCTACTGCTCTAGCTAATAAAGTTTTACCTGTCCCTGGCGCTCCTAATAACAGAACACCTTTAGGTATAGTCGCTCCAATTTTTTTATATTTTTCAGGTTCTTTTAAGAAATCTACAACTTCTACCAATTCTTGTTTAGCTTCTTCTATACCTGCTACATCTTTAAATTTAACTTTAGAAATAGTCTCACCATTATCTTTAGCTTTTGATTTTCCCATATTAAATACATTAGGCCCACTACTTCCTCCACCTTTCATCTTATTCATCATAAATATCCAAATTCCTACAAGTAATAACATTGGGAACCATGAAATAAGTATTTGAACAATAAGTGGTGTTTTAGCTGGATCTTCAGATTTTATCTCAACATTTGTTTCATTTAGAGCTTTCATAAGATTAGGATCTTCAGAAACTCTATTAGATATCATTCTAGCTCTAAACCCTTCTGTATCTTCTAGTTTTTGTTTTCCAATTATATAACCTTCTTTTTCTTGAACTATCTTAAATTCTTTATTGTTAGCTTTTTTTAAAAATTCTGTATAGCTTATTATCTGTTGATCTTTCGTTTTAGCACTATTCATCATTGATGGTAATGACATAATTATAGTTACAACAAATAGTAACATTATTACAGTTTTGAAGTTAAACTTCTTTTTAGTATCTTTTTTTGGTTCTTTATCTCCATTTTTATCTTCATTTTTTTTATTTTTCTTTTTTCTCATACCATATTTTAATCTTTCTTTAAGTTCACTTTTTCTTTCCTCTAATTCATTATACTCCGTATCTTTTCCTTCTAAATTTTCCTTCTTTTTTTCTTCGTTTTCCTTCTTTTTTTCTTCATTTAAATCGTTGTTGTTATTTTCCACCGAAGTCTACCTCCTCAATTTTTTCAATTTTCAATTTTGCAATATTCTTTCTTAAATTTTCAAAACGCCTGTCTCCTCTAATTCCTCCTACCCATACAATTTCTTCCGAATTAGTAATAATCGGAACAAAATCTCTCTGTTCCTTTGGAATTTTAGAATCGATAAATAAATCTTTTATTTTTTTTTGTCCAGTCATACCAACAGGATAGAATTTATCCCCATTTTTTCTTGAACGAACTATTAAAATATCATCCTTTTTTATCTCACAATAAAATTCATTTTTTACTTTTTCTGATTTTTGATATTTGTTAATTAATTCAGCACTGATCTTATAATTATGCCAAATAACACTTCCAGGAACAATTAATCTTTTGACCAATTGATTATCAAATTTTATTTTTTCTACTTTAACTATTTCTAAAATATTGTATTTTTTTTTGATACGATATCTGTTATTTCCATATATTTCTTTACTTCCATCAGTATAAATAAGCTTTTGTACTTCAAGTATTTTATTTCTATTTACAGATATATCATATTTTTGTAAGTATTCTGAAATAATGTTCCGTTGAATAAATTTTTCCTCTTTTTTTAGTTCCTCTACATCTAAAATATCATCTTTTTCATACTTTTTCAACCTACTATTAATAATACCATTAAATTCCCCTATATCTGAAATTAAATTTATTATTTTTTCTTTGAAATTTACATTATACTCTTTTTCTATACTAGGAATCAAATTTAATCTGATTTTATTTCTAGTATAAATTTCCTTAAAATTTGTTTTATCGATACAATAATCTATCTTATTTTCATCTAAATATTTTAAAATTTTTTCTTTTCTATAATTTAAAACAGGTCGTATAAAAAATTCTCTCTTTACTGGTATACCTTCTAGTCCCTTAAAAGATGTTCCACGTATAAGACGAAACATAAAAGTCTCTACTAAATCATCTTCATTATGAGCTAAAGCTACTTTAGTAGCTCCTAATTTATCTTTTAATTCTCTAAAGAAACCATATCTCACCTCTCTTCCTGCTTCCTCTTCAGACAAACCAGAAAGTTTAGCATACTCTTTGATATTAACTTTTTTTGTATAAGTAGGTACCTTATCTGCCTTCCCTAAATTTATAACGAATTGTTCGTCTCCATCACTATCTTTTCCTCTTAAATCGTGATTTATATGAGCAAAATATATTTTAATATCCATCTTATCTTTGATTTTTTTAAGAAGATTATATAAAAATATTGAATCTGGTCCTCCAGACATAGCCACAATTATTTTATCTCCATATTCTAACAATTCTTTTTCTTTATTTAATCTTTCAAATTTTCTTAAATCCATAATACACTTCCTTTTTCGAATGAATTAATTTTCCATCTTATACTCTTTTATCTCTACACCCTTATAGTAATGTTTGAGTATTTCCTCATAAGTTTTTCCTTGTTTAGATAAACCATAAGCACCATATTGACTCATTCCAACTCCATGTCCTGATCCCTTTCCAGTAAATAAAAAATAATTCCCACTAGATCTAACACTAAATTGTGTACTATATACCTTTCCATATCCAACTATACTCCTAAATTTGTCCCCTGTTATAGTTTTATTTTTCTCTCCATATATTCTAATTTTACTAACTCTATTACTCTTAATTTCAAAAATTTTAAGATTGCTTACTTTAAATCCAAATTTTTTAGAAATTTCGTTTTTAGAAATTTTTACTTCCCACTTTAATCTAGGAGATTTAATTTCATTTCCAATATCATTTACTGATCTAAGATATGGAGTAGAACTTCCTCCCCATACATCTTCATTGTTAGCAGTTACCCCTCCACTTGTAGAATAATAAAGAGCATTTATCGGTTCTCCTCCATATAGTATCATCTTTCCGTGGGTTGTATCTACAGACATATTTATTTTTGAATTTTCCCTATCCATTCCAAGGTACATTTGAGAATTTATATTATCAAATAGATCAAATCCATCATATCTCGAATATTTTAGTTTATAATATAAATATGATCTAGCTGCTAAACTCTGAGCCTTGATTGCTTCTTCAGGAAAATAATGTCCTATCTCTGATGGAACTACAGAATAAATATATTCTTCTGATTGAATACTATTTAATGGAAGTATGTTATTTTTATAATTAATAAACTCAAAATCTCCCCTATATCTACTAAAAATTTTACCATCTAAACTAATTTTTATAATGGTTTCAGGAGTTCCTTTATATAAAAATATTTTTGAAGATAGTTCCCCTTTAAAATTTATCATATTATCACTGGCTGATATAGTCTCAATGTCTCCAGGCTTTAACTCATAAGTATAATATTTATCTGATTTTATCTCTATAATCGCACTTTCATTTTCTGAAGCTATATATATTTGTTTTCCTTTAAAACGATTAATTCCTACTATTAAATCATCTTGTATATACTCTTCACCAAAAATAGTTAATCCTACAAATAAAAATATATATAATAATTTCATCCTAAAACTCCCGTATTTTAGTTTCTTTTCCTTCATATATAAATAGAAATTTAGTTTTTTTATTTTCCCCAGTAAAAATATCTATGTTAAATTCTTCAATCTCTGTATTTTTAAATCCTTGTCTATTATTTTTAAATTTTGATTCTTTTACTAGATTTTCTATTAATTCATGATAGAGATCTTTATCTTTAGAAGATACAAACCACTCTGGATATTTACCAGGTTTTCCTAGATTAATATAATCAAATTTTAAATATTCTATAAACTTTATACCTTTATCGTCACTACCTTGTTCAAACTTTCTTTCCTTATAAAAATCTACTAAAAAATTAAAGATTGCTAATTTTTTATGGGATACTTTAAAGTGTCCATTTTTCTCAAAAAAGTTAGCTATATCTAAATAAAATTCAAATGGTGAACTATAAAAATTATTTATCAAATAGTTTACACTTTTTGTGAAATCTCCTGAATTATAATAAAAGTCTAAAACTGCCTCTACATCTTTTAATTTTAAGAGCTCCTCATATGTAATATCATTGTTTGAAATTACTTCATATGGAGGAAATGATGTGTATTTATATCCAAAAGTTTCTAATTGAGTATAAATTTCTGTCCCACTCAATATTTTCAAAAATCCTAATTGAATCATCTCTGGTTTCAGTCTATAAACATAATTAAAAGAGCCTTTAAAAGTATCAAAATCTTCCTTTGGGAGTCCCGCTATTAGATCTAAATGAAGATGAATATTATTTTTTATCGCCAATACATTTTCAGCCAATTTTTCTAATTCATTTTCTCTTCTGATTAATTTCATCGTTGGTTTATTTACAGTTTGTATTCCTATTTCAAATTGAAAGAATCCATTTGGAATAGTCGTTAGATATTCTATTACCTCTTCATCAAATAATTCTGCACTTATTTCAAAATGAAAAGTTAAATTTGGTTGATAATTTTCTACTAAAAATTTCCAAATTTCCATATAATGATCTTTGTCTAAATTATAAGTTCTATCTACAAATTTTACTAGCTTGATTCCTGCATCTAAAAATGTCATTAGATCTTTTTTTACTCTAGGTAAACTAAAAGTTCTAACACTTTTTTCTATTGAAGACATACAATATGAGCAATGAAAAGGACATCCTCTCGTTGATTCATAATAAAATATTTTTCCTTTGTTATCTTCTAATTCCCACTGTTCATAAGGAAAAGGAATTATGTCTAAATTAGGTATAGGAGGCTCAAATCCATTAAATTTTAATTTTAATTGAGAATCTCTATAATATAATCCTAATACTTTTGACCTATCTTTAGTCAATAATTTTTTTACTATAAGTTCTCCTTCTCCTACCAGAACTCCTTCTATCTGGGGAAATTTTTCCATTACCTCAACTGCGTTATATGATACTTCAGGCCCTCCTAAGTATATTTCTAAATTAGGATTTATTTTTTTTAATTCTGG
>DDQV01000036.1 GCA_002342785.1 Fusobacteriaceae bacterium UBA2433
GAAAAAAAAAGAAAGAAAACTTTTCTTAAAAGCTCTCTTTCATATATTATTTTTTAATTTAATATTTTGGTGTTTGTTCTGGTCTTCCAAAATAATACCCCTGAACATTTTTTATATTTAATTCCTTTAACTTTAGATATATTTCTTCATTTTCGACAAACTCAACTATTGATTCTTTACCTAGTAAGATTGCAACTTCATTCATTGTTTTAACTAAAACTTGATGTTTTTTATTAGTGATAATGTCACGAACAAAACTTCCATCAATTTTCAGGAAATCAACTGGTAAAGATTGTAAATACGAGAAAGAAGAAAAGCCAGTCCCAAAATCATCTAAAGCAAAAGGACAGCCTAACCCTTTTAATTTTTCTATCCATATTTGACCACTAGACATATCCTTAAGAGATTCTGTCTCAGTAATTTCAAATCCTAAACGAGATGGATCAATCTTAGTTTCTTTTATTTTTTCTATAATAAAATTTAAAAATTCATCATTACCAATACTAGATGCTGATATATTTATAAATAATTTTATATCAGAATATTTATGTAATGACTCCAACGCTAGAATTACTACCTTACGATCGATAAGATTCATAATTCCAAAAAATTTAGCCACTGGAAGAAAATCATTTGGATAAATAATATTTTCATTATTTAATAAACGAATTAAACCTTCATAATGGATAGTTTTTCCAGAAAAAATATTAACTATAGGTTGAAAATAAAGTTGAAAATTATTATTTTCAAGGCCATCATGAATTAATTCCAAAGTTTGATTCACACCAACAAATTTATTCTGTAAAAGATTTCCTTCCTTATGTGTAACAATGGTATTTCTTCCTTTTAGCTTTGCTTGATAAAGTAAAAAATCGGCATATGTGAGGATCTCTTCTTTTTTCATATTAGATTTAATAGGTGCAATTCCAATACTTATTGAAAATATCACTGGAGAATCATTGGAATATGGATAAAATTTGTTATTTTCAATGAGTTTTCTTAGTTTTTCCGCAATAATTTGAGCTTCTCCTAAACTAATTTTACTCAATAAAATGGCAAATTCATCTCCCCCTATCCGAGCAAAAAAATCTTCACTTTTAAGATTATTTTGAATAATCTCAGACATTTTAATTAAAATAATATCTCCAATTGAGTGACCAAAAGTATCATTTAATAATTTTAAATGATCTACATCAATAAACAAAATTGCACTATAAAAATTTGTTTTCTCCAGAGCTTTTTCTAATAAATATCTGTTGGGTAACTTTGTGAGGGAATCATGAGTTTCTAAAAATCTTAATTTCTCTTCATTTTTCTTCTGCTCAGTAAAATTTCTTACAATAACTATAAAATACTCATGACCATCCATTTTATGAGATTTTATATTGATTTCACAAGGAAAAAAAGTTCCATCTTTACGTAACCCTTTACATTCAAAGGTAATCTCTTCTATATTTTTTAAACTATGATTAATTAACTTTGAATCTGATTCATCTTCAAAAAATAAACTATAAAAAGATTTTTTTAAAAATTCATCATGGGAATATCCATAAGATTTTTCTGAACACTTATTTGTATCAAAAATATCTCCATTTTTGTTAATGAAAAAGATATTTTCATATGACTGTTCAAGTAATTTTCGATATTGAATTGATATACGTTGCTCTTTTCTATTTTTTTCTAAACTTTCAACCATTTGGTTAAAAGCTTTTGAAAAATCTCCCATAAAATAAATACGCTGACTATAGTCTCCTAATGCTACCTGTTGCGTTTGCCAAACTATTGTTGATAGTTGAGAATGTAATTCCTTAAATGGTGAAACCATTAGATTAGAAGACTTAGGAGGAGTCAACGTAAGTATTCCTTTTGATAAAGGATCTATAAAACTATCAATCTCATAAATAGTCTGAATAAACTGATTTATTTTTTTCACTAAATCTCTATATTGATAGGGATATTCTTCTACAATTATATTTGGTGGAATATCTCCTTTTAAAAGGGTATCTAAAGTTGTATAAATTTTATTGTATATTTTTAAGTTGTTGCAATAATTCATGAATGTTCACCCCTAGATATTTTAGTTTTTGTAAATACTTATTATTTATTCTAATTAGATTTTAGAGTTATTTGGAACCTACAAACTCGGTCTCCCTTTCCCCAACAATCAATCTCTTCTACCAAAAAATCTTCTTTAAAATAAGTTTTTAAAATTCCAGAAATAAAACCTTCATCATATTCACATACTTCATCATCTACGAAAGGAAGTCCTGAACAATCTAAATCTTCAGAGACAGTAAGAACAAAATTTTTACTAGAAAGATCTGCTTTTTCAATTCTCAAAATACCTATTCTCTGTTCTATAAGAATTTTTCTTAACTGTGAGGTAAACTCAGAAAAAGGTAATTTTATATCTAAATTCTCTTGACTAAAACTCTCTCCAGCTAACTTTCCTGCTCTATGAAATAATAATCTCGCTTTTTCATCTCCATATTCATGTGCCAAAACATCCCTCATAGTATATTGCATAAGACGATATACTGCCACAGGAACTTCTAACCCAAGATTAGGTCTACCCGTTATAATATCTCCAATATTTTCCCACTTAAAATTATTAATACTCTTATTTTCCTTCACTATTTCACTCCTTTTTATATTAAAATTTTTCATTAGTTTTTATTATATATAAATCTATATACGCTTGATATAATTGATAAATGAATATTCAAAAAAAATCCATCAAAAAAAAAATACAACATCTCGATGTAAACTTTATTTTTCTGGATTATAGTTAAGATAATATATTTTTTTAGAATATATCTATTAAATATAGCAGTAAATTATTTTATTGTTTTATTATCTCTAAATATCAATAATAGCTATTCTTTACAAAATATGTAATAAAAAATTATAGCATAACAATCTTTAGTTTACAAATTTTGTTAGAAAACTCATCCCTTGTTAAATAAAAGAAAATAATAAAAAATTTTAGTTAATAGTGAGCTTCTCTTAAAAATTTTATAAATTAATCACAGATAGCTTCCTTTAGTCTATCAGCTAAAAAAAAGAGAACTTTATTTAAAAGTTCCCTTCTATAATTATTTAATTTAATTCTATTAAAAGTTCAAATCCATCTATACCTTTTATTCCTAATCCTAATTCATCAGATAAAATCATTTTTGAGCCCTCCATAACAATTCCACCATCTATTGGATTTTCACTACATAGTGCAGGACCATCTAGATCTATTCGAGTTATTATTGAACTTTTTGCAGATGCAAGATGAGCTGCTGCTGTCACACTTATTCCTGCTTCTAACATACAACCAATCATACAAGGTATATTATAAATCTCACAAATATTTATAATCTTTAGTGCATTAGATATCCCACCTGTTTTCATAAGTTTAATATTTACTATATCTGCTGCATTTCTAGTAATTACCTCTATGGCATCCCTAGGAGAAAATATTGATTCATCTGCCAATATTGGAGATAAAACTTCAGATGTAACTTTTATCATTCCATCAATATTATGAGCTTTTACTGGTTGTTCTACAAAATCCAAAACAATTCCATACTCTTCTATTTTTTTTATTGCATATAAAGATTCTTTTACAGTCCATCCTTGATTAGCATCTAATCTCAATTTTATATTAGGCCCAACAGCGTCAAAAATAGCTTTCATCCTCTCGATATCTATATTTAAATTTTTTCCAACTTTAATTTTTAATTCATCAAATCCTTTTTCTACAGCTTTCAAACTATCCTCTACCATTTTTTCTACACTATCTACACTAATTGTTAGATCAGTTTTTAATTCATTAGATCCTCCTCCTAATACTTTGTACAGTGGTTTTCCTAATGATTGAGCAAATAGATCGTATAGTGCAATTTCTACAGCTGCTTTAGCACTAGTATTTTTAACTAACGCACCTTGAACTATCTCTATTAATTTATTGAAGTCTTCAATATTTTTACCTATAAGTTGTTTTCCTATGAGGTTTATAGCTCCTATAATGGATTCATGTGTATCACCTGTAATAACTGCTGTAGGAGGTGCTTCTCCAAATCCCTTGTTTCCTCTATCTGTTTCAATTATAACAACAATATCTTCTACAGCTTCTACTGTTCTAAGTGCTGTTTTAAATGGTGTAATCAATGGCACTTTTATCTTACCAATTTTTATTTTTTTTATTATCATAACTCCTCCCTCTATTATAATTTTTTTTAAAATTTTTTTCATTTATAATTACAATTTATTTTTTTAAGTTAAACTAAACTTTCTAAATCATTAATGATAAAATTTTACCTACAATTAATCCTCCACCAGTTCCTATTATATATCCTAACATAGCCATCAATACTCCAACGGGAATTAACGCTTCCGAATACGCAGCAGCTAATATTCGTGCTGAAGCCACTCCTCCAATATTCGCTAAAGAAGCTACACCACAAGTAAATAAATCTAATTTAAATATTTTTGCTACAACAAACATAAGTCCTGCATGAATTAATATAATTACTAATCCAGCTATTATATATATAGGAGCTTTTGTTAATTCTCCAAAATTTGCAGATGAAGCCATAAGAGCTACAATAATATATAACATTGTATTGGAAATTTCAGAACTCCCAGCTATTTTTCCAATTGGTGTCATTGCAAATACTACTCCCAAAACTGTTACAATAAGTACTTTCCATGTTGAAGCTGTTAAAAATGATGTCTGGGGTAGATATTGAGCTGCAAAAATAGCAAAACTAGACATTGCTAAACTTAATCCTAACAAAAATATCATATCTACAAATTGAATTTCTTTCTTAGTTTCATTATTTTTGGATAGTTCAGCACTCACTCTATCTAAAGTTTCTGTAGAAGCTCTAGTAATTTTATTAAATACTTTTCCATAAGGAACTAAAGCTAGTAATAACATAACCCATATTGAATAATCAATAGAATCAATTAATAGTGTATACCCCATACTACTGTCTGGCAAATTAAGAGCTCCTTGAATAGCTGCCATATTTCCAGTTCCACCCATCCAACTTCCAGATAGTGCTGCAAATGATTTCCAAGCTAATGGATCTAACCATTTTCCAAAAATTGCAAAGGAACCTACAAATCCTATCCCAATTGTAATTGATGCTGCAAAGAATCCTAATAACATCTTTCCACCAAGTTTTTTTATCTGTCTCAAATCACTTTTTAATAACATTAAAAATATCATTGCTGGTAATAATGTATTCTTTAATGTTCCACGAGTTGCCTTTATTGCATCATCAGTTGTCCAAACATTAAAAGTTGAACCAAGCATAACAACTAAATACAATAATACTATTGCAGGAACATATTCAAAGAATTTATTTTTATTTTTTGACTCCCATAATTTTAAACCTCCTGCTAAAAAAACTAAAAATGCTAAATAACTAAACCCTGTCTCAATCATTTTTACCCCCCCTTTTTTTATTTTAAATATAAATAAATTAATATACAAAAAAATCCAGCAAAATAAAGAACACCTTATAGATGTAAACTTTATTTTCCTGGATTATATTTAAGATAATATATTTTTAATATATCTATTAAATATAGCAGTAAATCATTTTATTTTTTTATCAGCTCTAAATATT
>DDQV01000037.1:0-9038 GCA_002342785.1 Fusobacteriaceae bacterium UBA2433
AATTAAAAAAATAATTAATTTAAATTATTTAAAAAAAATAAATTATCTATAAAAATTGACTTTTGAAAAATTTAAAGATAAAATTAAATTTAGATAGAAATAAAAGAGAAGTTGAATAAACAATATAGGAGGGTAATATGGAAGGTAAAATAATGCAAGAAATAGCTAAAAGGATAGATAGTGGTGAAAAAGTTGCTCTTGTAACTCTTATAGGTGTTAATGGATCTAGCCCTGGTAAATCTGGAAGTATAATGGGAGTTTTTTTTGATAGAACAACATTAGGTACAATAGGTGGTGGAAGTTTAGAATTTCAAGTTATTAACTCTGCTATAGAAGCTATGGAAATTGGAGAAAATAGTGAATTTGAGTTTTCATTAGAAGCAAATGGTAGTTTAGATATGAGATGTGGAGGAAAAGTTAAAGGATATATCAAAATTTTTCAAAGAAGAAGAAAACTTATAATAGCAGGAGGAGGACATCTTGGAGTAGATCTCTATAAGTTAGGAAAATATCTCAACATGTATACTGTAATAATAGATGATAGAGAGGAATATGTAAATCAAGATAGATTTCCTAACGCTGATGAACTTCTCTGTGGAGATATAGGAGAGATATTAAAAAATTATTCATTAGATGATAATTCTTACCTTGTTATAGTAACTCGTGGACACTTAGGTGATAAAAATGCTTTAAGAGCAGTCGTAGGAAGAAAAACAGCCTATGTAGGTATGATTGGAAGTAGAAAAAAAATAATTGAAAGTTATAAAACACTTATAGAAGAAGGAATAGATCAAGAGGATCTATCAAAAATATATTCTCCTGTAGGACTTGATATCTCTAGTGGAGAACCTAGTGAAATTGCTTTAGGAATAATGGCGGAGATATTAAAAGTAAAAAATAAAGGTACAGGAAAACATATGAAAGATGTAAAAATTATAAATTTATAGGAGTTTATTATGAAACGAATAGATACGAAAAAAGCAATTGGTCATGTTATATCCCATGACATAACAGAGATAATACCAGGGAAGTTTAAAGGTAGAGCATTTAAAAAAGGTCATATAATTAAAGAAGAAGACATAGAAAAACTTTTAAGAATGGGAAAGGAACATATCTATATTTTTGAAATTAATGAAGACGAACTTCATGAAAATGATGCAGCATTAATATTAGGAGAGATTGGTTGTGGGGAAAATATATATTTAAGCGAGGAGATCAAAGAAGGAAAGATAGAATTTTATGCAAAAGTTGATGGACTCCTTAAAATAAATAAAGAAAAACTTTTTGAATTAAATATGTTAGGAGAGATGTCATTTGCTACCCTTCCTGAAAATATCCCTGTAAAAAAAGGAGATAAAGTAGGTGGAGCAAGGGTTGTTCCCCTTATTATAAAAAAAGAAAAGATGAATTCTGCTAAACAAATAACTCTTGATAAATTAATAGATGTAAAGGAATTTAAAAAGATGAAAGTTGGTATAGTTACCACTGGAAGTGAGATCTTTCATAAAAGGATAGTAGATAAATTTGGACCTGTAGTTGAAAAAAAAGTTTTGGAATATAGTTGTGATGTCATAGGTCAAATTGTTGTCACTGATGATAAAGAGATGATAAAAGATGCTATTAAAACTCATATAGAAAATAAAGCTGAGATGGTTATTTGTACTGGTGGAATGTCTGTTGATCCTGATGATCTTACTCCTAGTTCTATAATTGAATTGGGAGGAGAACTGGTAACTTATGGATCTCCTGTACTTCCTGGATCCATGTTTTTACTTTCATATTTAGATAATATCCCTGTTATGGGCCTTCCTGGGTGTGTTATGTATTGTAAAAAAACTGTATTTGATTTGGTTTTACCTAGAGTTTTGGCAAAAGAAAAACTTACAGTTGAAGATATAATGAGATATGGACATGGAGGTCTATGTCAAGACTGTGAAATTTGCAGATATCCTAATTGTAGTTTTGGAAAATAATAAAAAAGGAGTTCAAAATGGAGTTAACACATTTTAATGATAACGGAAGAGCCAGAATGGTAGATGTAGGAGATAAAAATAAAACTGAAAGGATAGCCATAGCAAGAGGATATATATCTATGGATATTAAAACTATAGATACCATCAAAAATGGTGGAATGAAAAAAGGTGATGTTCTTTCTGTAGCTCAAGTTGGCGGAATAATGGGAGCAAAAAAAACTTGGGACTTAATACCAATGTGTCATAATATTTTGATAGATGGAGCAGATATAGATTTTAACATAGATAAAGATAGAATATGGGTAGAGGCAAGAGTTAGAACTACAGGTAAAACTGGAATAGAGATGGAAGCTCTTACTGCAGTATCTATAGCTTGTCTTACAATCTATGATATGTGTAAAGCAATAGATAAAAAGATGATAATAGGAGATATTAAATTAATAAAAAAAACTGGTGGAAAATCAGATTTTGAACTAGAAAAATAATTATCCTATTGACAACATATGTATAATGTAGTATTATTATCAAATAATAAAGAACAACTTAACTCGTATATGCTCTTAATAAGGAAGAGCGTTTCTACAGGTCGCCGTAAAAGACCCACTATGAGTGATAAATTTAAACATTATTTTTTAACTATGATTTTAGATTTTATTAAATTTGTAGTTATATACTAAATGTCTATTTTTCTCACTTATGAGAAGGATAGACATTTTTTGTATATTCTTCTCTAATATTAGAGTTAACTATAAAACTTTAGGAGGAAAAAAATGAAAAATAGATCACCGTATGACTTAGATGGAGTACCAGTACTTAAGGAAGCGATACCATTAGGTATGCAACATATCTTAGCTATGTTTGTTAGTAACTTAGCACCAATACTTATAGTTGGAGGAGTTATAGGAATTCCCAGTGAAAAATTAACATTTTTAATTCAGTGTACTATGTTTGTATCAGGAATAAATACATTGATTCAAGCCTATAGAATAGGACCTATCGGAGCTAGATTACCGGTTGTTGTAGGAACAAGTTTTGCATTTGTACCTGTAGCTATATCTATTGGATTAAAATATGGATTTGAAGGTGTACTAGGTGCAGCAATGATGGGTGGATTATTTGAAGCATTTATTGGACTATTCATGAGAAAAGTCAGAAAATTTTTCCCACCGATCGTAACAGGTGTAGTAGTATTATCTATTGGACTATCACTATTACCAGTTGGAATAAAAAACTTAGCTGGTGGAGTTGGAGCAAAAGATTTTGGATCACTTTCAAATTTATTTTTAGGTGGAGCAGTATTAATTGTTGTTATTGTTTTCAATCAATTTGCAAAAGGTATTTGGAGAACAGCAGCAATAGCAGTTGGAACAGTAGCAGGAATTATAATAGCAGGATTTATGGGGAAAATTAATTTTGAAGCTGTAAGTCAAGCCAGTTACTTTGTAGTACCAAAACCATTTACATATGGATTAGAATTTCATTTAGATGCGATATTAGCAATGATGTTGATGTATGTCGTATCAGCTGTTGAAACAGTAGGAGATATGTCTGGAGTTACAATGGGTGGAGCAAATAGAGAAGTAACAGATAAAGAATTATCTGGAGGAATATTAGCAGATGGTTTCGGAGGAGTTATAGCAGCATCTTTTAGTATTTTACCAACAACTTCATTTAGTCAAAATACAGGAATCGTAGCTATGACAGGAGTCATGAGTAGATTTGTTGTTGGAACAGGAGCAATGTTTTTAATAGCAGGAGCATTTATGCCAAAAATTGGAGCATTAATATCTGTTATACCTGCAAGTGTAATTGGTGGAAGTTTAGTTATGTTGTTTGCAATGATAGCAATAAGTGGAATAAATTTAATTACAAAAGAAAAATTAGTTGGTAGAAATGCAGTCATAGTAGCTGTAGCTTTAGGAGTAGGATTTGGAATGGGAAGTGTTCCAGATGCTTTACAAAATTTACCTGAATCATTTAAATTAATTTTTGGTGGATCTGGAATAGTTGTATCAGCAAGTATAGCAGTATTATTAAATATAATATTACCTAAGGAAGAACAAAAAATACAAAGTAAAGAAGAAACAAAATTAAAAAGAGCATAGATGTTTTAAATTAAGTAAAACAGCTGAAATTACTTTTCAGCTGTTTTTTTTACAGGATATAGAAATATAAAAACAGGAGGAAAATATGTTTATAATAAAACAACATTTAATGGCGAAATCTATAGAGGAAGGGTATGAAGTTTTAATTAAAAATAGAAATAATATGATTTTAGGAGGGACAGCTTTTTTAAAATTAGGAAATAAAAATATTAATACTGGAATAGACCTTTCTAATTTAGATCTAGATTATATAAAAGAAGATGAAAATAATATAGAAATTGGTCCTATGACTACTTTTAGAAATATTGAAACAAATGAATTATTAAAAAGAAATTTTGATGGAATAATAGCAAAATCAGTGGAAGAAATCGTTGGTATTCAATTGAGATCTATTGTTACAGCAGGAGCTACTGTAGCTTCTAAATATGGGTTTTCAGATTTTATAACAGCACTTTTATCTCTAGATGCTTATATAGAATTATATAAAGGCGGTATAATATCTTTAGAAGAATATTTAGCTGAGGAAAAAGTACCGAAAGATATCTTAGTAAGAATTATAATAAAAAAAGTTAGGAAAAAAGCTACTTTTAAAACTATGAGGAATTCAAAGAGTGATTATGCTCTTTTAAATTGTGGTGTATCAAAATTAAATGGAGAATATAGAGTTGCTATAGGTGCTAGACCTGGAAGAGCCTTAGTAAAAATAATAAAAGAAAAAGATTTGATAGAAAATAATGAGATGAATAAAAAAATAGATGAAATAGTTGATGAGATGAAATTTGGAACAAACATGAGAGCTAGTGGAGAATATAGAAAGATGGTAGCAAAAGTTTTAGTTAGAAGATCTATCGAAGAATTAAGATAAAATTTTTATAAATAAGAGGCTCTATTTTGAATTAGTATTTTTATACTATAATATATTAAACTAAAAAAAAGAAACTGGTAGGAGGAATAGAAATGGAAATAAAATTAAAGGTAAATGGCATAAATAAAGTAACGACTATAAAAGATGGTGAATATTTACAACCAGTTTTAAAAAGATTAGGATATTTAAATGTAAGAAAAGCATGTGAAACTGGATCTTGTGGTTTATGCACAGTATTACTTAATGGTAAACCTATTCTTTCTTGTTCTACACTAGCCATTAGAGCAGTTGAAAAAGAGATTACTACTTTAGAAGGAGAAAGTATTGAAGTAGGAAAATTTGCTGAAGTTTTAACCAGTGAAGGAGCAGATCAATGTGGATATTGTTCACCTGGATTCACTCTTACTGTAATAGCTATGAAAAGAGAATTAGAGTCTCCTACAATAGAAGAAATAAAACATTATTTAACTGGAAATCTATGTAGATGTACTGGATATATGGGACAACTTAGGGCAGTTAAAAAATATATGGAGGTAAAGTAATGGAATATGTTGGAAATAGTATAAAAAAAATAGATGGAATGGGACTTGTAAAAGGAGCGTCTTCCTACACTGAAGATATTATGCTAGGACATAACTATCTAACTATTAAACTACTTCGTAGTCCCCATGCTTTTGCTAGAATAAAAAAAATAGATACAACTCTTGCTTCTAAAATAGATGGAATAGAATGTATATTAACTTACAAAGATGTGACAGATAAAAGATTTACTTTAGCAGGACAATCTTTTCCTGAACCCTCTCCTCACGATAGAAGAATATTAGGAGAATATGTAAGATATGTAGGAGATGAAGTAGCAATAATAGCTGGAAAAGATGAGGAATCTGTATTGAAAGCTATGAAATTAATAAGGGTAGATTATGAAATATTAGAACCTGTATTAGATTTTGAAAAAGCTATGGATAATAAAACAATAATACATACTGAAAAACCATATACAAGTTTTGATTATGGAAATGAACATATGAGAAATATAGCTGCTCAAAATCTTCTTGTAGAGGGAGATATAGAACAAGAACTAAAAAATTCAGATATAGTAATAGAGCATACCTATCATAGTCAAGCACAAATCCATGGGATGATGGAAAATTATATAGCAATTACATATATGGATTTTCAAGATAGGATGAATATAGTTACTTCTACTCAAGTTCCGTTTCATGTAAGAAGACATATATCTAATATATTAGATATTCCTAGAAGTAAGGTAAAAGTTATAAAACCCCGTGTAGGTGGAGGGTTTGGTGGAAAGCAAACTTCTCCTATGGAGATCTACCCTGCACTTATAACAAAAATAACTGGAAAACCTGCAAAATTAGTATATGATAGAAGGGAAACTCATACTTGTACTACTACTAGACATGAGATGAAATTAACTGTAAAATTAGGAGCAACTAAAGATGGGATTATAAATGCTGTAGATATTCATGGATTGTCTAATACAGGAGCATATGGGGAACATGCATGGACTGTATTTAGTGTTGTAGGACAAAAAACATTGCCTATGTATAGAGCAAAAGCTCGTAGATTTTATGGAGAAGTAGTATATACTAATATGACTACTGCAGGAGCTTTTAGAGGATATGGTGCTACTCAAGGAACTTATGCTTTAGAATCTGCAATAAATGAATTAGCTAAAAAAATAGGTATGGATTCTAGTCTTCTTAGAGAGAAAAATTTAGTAAAACAAGGAGAAATAAACCCTACTTTGAATAGTTTTGTAGGAGAAGATTCTATAAAACTTGCCAGCAGTACTCTAGATGAATGTATTACTAGAGGAAAAGAGATGATAGGATGGGATAAAAAATATCCTATTCAAATGATATCTCCTACAAAAGCTAGAGGAGTAGGAATGGCTGTAACTATGCAAGGATCTGGAATTCATGGTATAGATACAGCGTCTGCTACACTAAAATTAAATGATGATGGGTTCTATACTTTGCTAGTAGGAGTAAGTGATATGGGTCAAGGTTGTGATACTATAGTTGCTCAGATAGCTTCTGAAATATTATGTGTACCTACATCTAAAATAATAGTAAATAGTACCGATACAGATGTAAATCCATATGATCCAGGTGCATATGCTTCTAGTGGAACCTATGTTACAGGAAACGCAGTTATAAAAGCTGCAACGTTAATGGTAGAAAAAATAATAGAAGGGGCCTCTAAGATTTTATCTATACCTAAAGAGGATATAGAGTTTAATGGAGAATCATTACTATTAAAAGATGGAGAAGAAATAACTTTAGATGAGATAGCATTTAGACTTATATCTTATGAGGGACAAAATCAAATTATAACTACTGGTACTTGGGGAGGACATACTTCTCCACCACCATTTGTAGCTGGTTTTGCAGAAGTTGAAGTAGATTTAGAAACTGGTAAGGTAGATATGATAGACTATGTAGCAGTGGTAGATTGTGGTACTGTAATTAATCCAAATTTAGCTCGTATTCAAGTAGAGGGAGGAATTGCACAAGGAATAGGATTAGCTTTATTTGAAGATATAAAACACGACGCAAAAGGTAAAATGATATCTGATACATTTATGCAATATAAGATACCGTCTAGATGTGACGTTGGAGAAATAAGAGTAGAATTCAAACCTAGTTTTGAACACACAGGACCATTTGGTGCAAAATCTATAGGAGAAGTAGTTATTAATACACCAGCTCCTGCAATTGCAGATGCAGTCGCAAATGCTACAGGTATTAGAATAAGATCACTACCTATAACACCTGAAAAAGTACTTATGGGAATAATCAATAAAAAATAAAAAAATGGAAGAGGTATTTTATGAAAAATTTTAAGTTAAAAAAAGGAGATGTCATCTCCATAGTAGGAGCAGGTGGTAAAACAACCCTTCTTAATTATTTAAGTAGTAAATATAGTCAAAATAATTCTGTATTGATGACTACGACTACTAAAATATTTATTCCTATAAATTATGATTATCTTTATCACAATATAAATTTTTTAGATATAGTATCTCTTCCACTAAAAAATAATCTCTATGTAATAGCTTCTAAATTTAAAAATAAATTGTCTAGTTTACCATTGAAAGATTTAAAAAGTTTAATAAAACATTTTGATTATACTTTTATAGAAGCTGATGGGTCTAATATGAAACCTCTTAAGGGATGGAATGAAGATGAACCTGTTATCTGTGATGATACAACAATAACCATAGGTGTTATAGATATTACCCATATTGGAAAATTAATCAATGAAAAATTTATCCATAGGATAGAGTTATTTTGTAAGTTAGTAGATAAGAAGATAGGAGATATAATTACTATAGATGATTATATAAAAATTATTTTAAAAAAAGATGGAATATTTAAAAATTCAAAAGGTAAAAAAATTATTTTTTTTAGTAAATCAGATCTAATTAAAGATTTTAATATAATAGAAGAAATTAAGATAAAATTAAAAGGCAAAAATTTTGATGGTGAAATAATAGTAGGAGGTGTTTTATGATTACCGCTATAGTTCTTGCATCTGGATATAGTTCGCGAATGGGAGAGAATAAACTTTTGTTATTAAAAGACAATATCCCCATGATAGAACATATTTTTCGTGAATTATATAAGATAAATTTTTCTAAAGTTATAGTAGTCACCCAATATGATGAAGTAAAAATACTTGCTAAATCTTATGGGTACACTCCTATTATAAATAATTCTCCTCAAATAGGTATTAGTAAAAGTATAAAATTAGGAATTAAAAATACAAATATAGATTCTAATTTTATGTTTTTTACTGGAGATCAACCATTTCTTACTAGTAAAGTCATACAAAAAATAATAGATGTTTTTGATGATCAATATATAGTTGTCCCTAGATTTTTAGATGAAAATAAGAGTCCTGTTATATTCGCAAAAAAATATAGAGATGAACTGTTAAAATTAGATGGGGATATTGGGGGAAAAGAAGTAATAAAAAATAATCTTGATAGTGTGAGATATCTAAATTTTTTCTATGGAAATTATTTTTTAGACATAGATACTAAGGAAGAGTATAAAAAAATAAGAT
>DDQV01000037.1:9069-20780 GCA_002342785.1 Fusobacteriaceae bacterium UBA2433
ATCTTATTTTTTTATACTCTTTTATATCAATTTTATATTTGTAATTTATACAAATATATGGTAAAACTTATGTATATACTATATATAGTATATAATTGAATTGCAATCACAACAGGAGGTATTTGAATGATAAAAATATATGGTAAAGAGAATTGTACACAGTGCGGGGAATTAAAATCTAAATTAAACAATAGTGGTATAAAATTTGAATACATAGAAGATATTAAAGAATTGAGAATTATTGCTAGTAGAGAAAAAATAATGTCTGCACCAATAGTTGAATATAATGGTAAATTTTTTACTATGGATAGTTTCTTAGAAGAGGTAAAATAATATGAATAGGATGGTAATCAATAGAGGAGGTATAAAAGAACCAATAGATATTGATAAAATTAGAGAAAAATTAATTAAAGCTTGTGAAGGCTTAGATGTTAATATGTTGGAACTAGAGAGTCATATAGATAGTATCTATAAAGAAAATATTACGACTAAAAGAATACAAGAATCTCTTATCAACTTAACTACATCTATGATAAGTTTCGAATCTAGTCATTGGGCAAATGTTGGAGGAAGACTTTTAATGATGGAAGTTGAAAGGGAAGTTTATCATGGCAGAGGTTATTCATATGATAATTTTTATAAAACCATAAGTGATCTATGTAAAAATAGTATCTATGATAATAGACTATTAGATTATACTAAGGAAGAAATTATGGAACTTAATAAATATATAGTTTCTGATAGAGATATGAACTATGATTATGCTGGTGCTAATATGTTTATTAATAGATATTTATTAAAATATAGTGGGAAAATATGGGAGCTACCTCAAGAAGTATTTATGGCTATATCTATGATGCTATCTCTCAATGAAAAAAAAGATAGATTAGATAAAGTTAAAAAGTTTTATGACCTTCTATCACAAAAAAAAATATCTTTAGCTACACCAATTTTAGCAAATCTTAGAGTTGCAAATGGGAATCTTGCATCATGTTTTATAAGTGCTATAGATGATAATATAGAATCTATATTTTACAACATAGATTCTATAGCAAAAATAAGTAAAAATGGTGGTGGAGTAGGAATAAATCTTTCTAGAATTAGAGGGAAAGGATCTAAAGTTAACGGATACTTAAATGCTAGTGGTGGAGTTATTCCATGGATAAAGATAATTAATGACACTGCAGTGGCTGTAAATCAACAAGGGAGAAGAGCAGGTGCTGTAACTGTAGCATTAGATACTTGGCATACAGATATGGAACAATTTTTAGAAATTCAAAGTGAAAATGGAGACCAAAGGGGAAAATCTTACGATGTCTATCCACAAGTAGTGGTTTCAGATCTATTTATGAAGAGAGTAGAAGAAAATAAATCTTGGACTTTATTTGATCCATATGAAGTTCGAAAAAAATATGATGTTGAATTATGCGAACTATATGGAGAAAAATTTGAAGAATTTTATGAAAAGTTGGAAATGGATGCTAATCTAAAAATAATAAAAAAAATAAGTGCACGGGAACTTTTAAAGGAAATAATGAAAACTCAGATAGAGACAGGTATGCCATATATATTTTTCAAGGATACAGCTAATAGATTAAATCATAACTCTCATAGGGGAATGATAGGTAACGGAAATCTTTGTATGGAAAGTTTTTCAAATTTTTCTCCTACTAGAAAATTTAGTGAAATAAGAGAAGATAATGTTGGAATAACTAAAAATGCATTAGGAGAAGTTCATACATGTAATCTAGTTTCTTTAAATTTAGCTGAGATAGAAGATAGTGAGTTAGAAGAGATTAGTATCTTAGCTGTAAGATTATTAGATAATACAATTGATCTTACTAAATCACCAATTAGAGAATCAGATCGACACAATGAGTTATATAGAACTATTGGAGTAGGAGCAATGGGACTATCTGACTACTTAGCTTATAGATACCTTATATATGAAGAGTCAGCAGAAGAAGTTGATGAATTATTTGAAAAAATTGCACTTTATACTCTTAAAGGAAGTTCTATATTAGCTAAGGAGCGAGGGAAATATAAGTTATTTTCTGGGTCTAACTGGGATAAAGGAATATTTTTTGGAAAGAAAAAACAATATTATATAGATAATTCAAAATTAAGTTCAGAGTGGAAAGAAGTCTTTGATATGGTCGCTACTCATGGGATTAGAAATGGTGAACTAACAGCAGTGGCTCCTAATACATCTACATCATTATTGATGGGAGCAACAGCTTCTGTAAATCCAGTATTTTCTAGATTTTTTATTGAAAAAAATCAAAAAGGAGCAGTTCCAAGAGTAGTGAAACATTTGAATAATAGATCTTGGTTTTACAGTGAAGCTAAAAAAATTGATTCTAAAGAATATGTTAATGTAATGAGTAAGATATCTAGATGGATCACTCAAGGAGTCTCTATGGAATTATTATTTGATTTAAACAAAGACATAAAAGCTAAAGATATATATGATACTATAATGACTGCATGGAAAACCCAATGTAAATCCATATATTATACTAGAACTATTCAAAAAAATAGTAATATAGCACGAGAAAAAGAGGAGTGTGAAAGTTGCAGTGGATAGGAAAAAAATATTTAATCCTAAAGGAACAGATAGTTTAGAACAAAGAAAAATAATAGGTGGAGATACAACAAATATATTTAATTTAAATAATGTGAAATACCAATGGGCAAACAATTTATATAGAACTATGATGGGTAATTTTTGGATTCCTGAAAAAACCGATCTAACACAGGATAAAAATGATTATGTTAGTTTAGTAAATGAAGAAAAAGATGCTTACGATGGAATATTATCATTTTTAGTTTTTTTAGATAGTATTCAAACTAATAATATACCAAATATTTCAAATTATATAACAGCTCCAGAAGTGAATTTAATTTTAGCTATTCAAACATATCAAGAAGCTATTCACTCACAGTCTTATCAATATATAATTGAAAGTATCCTTCCTAAGGAAAAAAGAGATCTCATATATGATAAATGGAGAGATGATGAAGTTTTATTTGAAAGAAATCAATATATAGCAAAGGTATATCAAGACTTTATAGATATTCCAAATAATAAAAATTTTTCTAAAGTATTGATAGCTAATTTTTTATTAGAATCTTTGTACTTCTATAATGGATTTAATTTTTTCTATCTCCTTGCAAGTAGAAATAAGATGATGGGAACTTCTGATATTATTAAATTAATTAATAGAGATGAATTATCTCATGTAGTTTTATTCCAAAATATGATAAATGAAATTAAACAAGAAAATATAAATTATTTCGATGAAGAAGAGATATACGAGATGTTTCAGGTAGCGGTGAAGCAAGAAATAAGATGGAGTAACCATATAATTGGTAAAAAGATATTAGGAGTTACAGAAAAAACCATTGAAGGTTATACTAAATGGTTAGCCAATGAGAGACTTAGAAGTCTTGGATTAAAAAAACTTTATATTGGGTATGACAAAAATCCATATAAACATTTGGAAAAATTAGCTGATACTGAAGGAGAGGGAAATGTAAAAGCAAATTTTTTTGAAGGAAATGTTACTTCATATAATATGAGTTCCTCTATAGATGGATGGGATGAATTTTAAAATAAATTATTATTTGGAAGTAAAAAATTAAAAAATATAAAGTTGTATTTTTTCACAATCTAATGAAATGATAAAACTTGTATTCGGAAAATGAACTATTAATACTATATAGGTATAGAAGTTGACAATTTTAATAATAAATTATAAAAAATATAAAAAAAACTTGTATTTTAAAGGATTATAAGTTAAAATAGGAATTATTTTGTAAGTCAAAGTAAAAATAGGGTGTTAATTAAAAATTAACAATTGTTAATTTTTATGAACCAAGGATTAATTATTGTTGTTGACTTTCTTTAATATAAGTGTTATACTTTTCACATGGAAAGACTACTATTAAATTTAGGAGGAATAAAATGAGTGATTATTTAAATAGCTTTAAGGGAGATCTTTGGAAAAAAGAGATCAATGTAAGAGATTTTATACAGAGTAACTATACACCATATAATGGCGGAGATGAATTTTTAGCAGGAGCTACTGATAATTCTAAAAAATTATGGGACAAATTAACAGAAATGTTTAAAACCGAAATAGAAAAAGGTGTTTATGATGCAGAGACTAAAATACCTTCAGATGTAGATGCATATAAAGCAGGTTATATAGAAAAAGATTTAGAAAGTATTGTAGGATTACAAACTGATGCTCCTCTAAAAAGAGCTATGTTTCCTAAAGGTGGACTTAGAACTGCTCAAAATGCATTAGAATCTTATGGATATAAGATGGATCCAGTGACAGTAGAATTTTTTAAAAAGAATAGGCCATCTCATAATGATGGAGTATTCTCAGCTTATACAGATGATATTAAAGCTGCTAGAAGATCTGGAATTATAACTGGTTTACCAGATGCATATGGAAGAGGAAGGATCATAGGAGATTATAGAAGAGTAGCTCTTTATGGTGTAGATAGATTAATAGAAGATAAGATAGCTCAAAAGAAAACTTTAGATACAAATGAGATGACAGAAGATATTATAAGAAGTAGAGAAGAAGTAGCTCAACAAATTGTATCTTTAAAAGCACTAATTAAGATGTGTAGTTCATACGGATTTGATGTATCTAAGCCAGCTACCAATGCAAAAGAAGCAATTCAATGGACTTATTTTGCTTACCTTGCTGCTACTAAACATCAAGATGGTGCTGCTATGTCACTTGGAAGAGTTTCTACTTTCTTAGATATATATATAGAAAAAGATATTGCTAAAGGAATTATAACTGAAGAGGAAGCTCAAGAATATATAGATCAATTTATTATGAAATTAAGAATAGTAAGATTTTTAAGACCACCAGCTTATAACGAATTATTTTCAGGAGATCCTACATGGGTAACAGAATCAATAGGTGGAATGGGAGTAGATGGTAGAACTTTAGTAACTAGAACTTCATTTAGAACATTAAATACTTTATATAATTTAGGTGCTGCACCTGAACCAAACTTAACAATATTATGGTCTGTAAATTTACCAGAAAATTTTAAAAATTTCTGTGCTAAGGTATCTATGGATACGTCGTCATTACAATATGAAAATGATGATCTTATGAGAAATCAATTCGGTGACGATTATGGAATTGCTTGTTGTGTATCTCCTATGAAAATAGGTAAAGGAATGCAATTTTTCGGAGCTAGAGTAAACTTACCAAAAGCATTATTATATGCTATTAATGGTGGAAAAGATGAAAAAAGTGGAGTACAAGTAGGACCACAGTTTGCTCCTATAACATCTGAATATTTAGATTTCGATGAAGTTATGGAAAAATTTGATCAAAGTATGGAATGGTTATCTAAAGTATATGGTAAAGCATTAAATATAATTCATTATATGCATGATAAATATGCTTATGAAGCATTCCAAATGTCGTTACATGATCTAGAAATAGATAGAACTCAAGCTCATGGAATAGCAGGAATTTCTATTGTTGCTGACTCATTAGCAGCTATTAAAAATGCCAAAGTAAAAGTAATAAGAAATGAAGATGGATTAGCAGTTGATTATGAAATCGAAGGAGATTATACTCCATTTGGAAATAACGACGATGAAACAGATAAATTTGCAGTTATGATTACTAAAAACTTTATGAACAAAATTAGAACTCACCATATGTATAGAGGAGCTAGACCTACTCAATCTTTATTAACTATTACTTCAAATGTAGTATATGGTAAAAAAACTGGTAATACTCCAGATGGAAGAAGAGCTGGAGAACCATTTGGTCCAGGAGCAAATCCTATGCATGGTAGAGATAGAAGAGGAGCTATTGCTTCTATGTCATCTGTTGCAAAATTACCATTTGAACATGCAAATGATGGGATTTCTTATACATTTGCTATAACTCCAGGAGCTTTAGGAAAAGAAGATTCAATTAGAAGAAATAATCTGATTTCATTAATGGATGGATACTTCTCTCCAACTGGTGGACAACATTTAAATGTTAATGTATTTGATAGATCTTTATTAGAGGATGCTATGAAGAGACCTGAATTATATCCACAATTAACTATTAGAGTATCTGGATATGCAGTTAATTTTGTTAGATTAACTAAGGAACAACAATTAGATGTTATAAAAAGAACTATTAACTCAACTATGTAATAACATAATTGCAATTAACATAAAAGTGGTAGTTAATTAATTTTAACTGCCACTTTTATGTTATTGTATAAAGAGAGAAGATAATTACATACTTTAAAATTTTTATCTGATAATATTTGAATAAACAAGGAGGTAAAAGAGATGGAACTACTAACAGGGAAACTACATTCATTTGAAAGTTGTGGAACCGTGGATGGGCCTGGGATAAGATTTATTGTATTTACACAGGGATGTCCATTAAAATGTAAATATTGTCACAATCCAGATACATGGGATATAAAAAATGCTAAGTATGAAAGAGATATTGAATTTACTATAAATGAAATCAAAAAATACAAACCATTCTTTAGAAATGGTGGAGGATTAACAATCACAGGTGGAGAACCATTTGTACAATTAAATTATATAGAAGCTCTATTAAAAAGAGCCAAAGAGGAAGAGATTCATACTGCTGTAGATACTTCAGGATATATTTTTAATGACAGAGTAAAAGAAATTCTTAAATATGTAGATTTAGTATTATTAGATATTAAAAGTATAAATCCAAATGTTTATAAAGATTTAACTGGAGTAGAATTAGAGAATACTTTAAAATTTGCGGAATATTTAGATAGTATAGGAAAACCTGTGTGGATAAGACATGTTGTTGTTCCTGGAATAACAGATAAGAAGGAAAATTTAGAAAAATTAGCAGATTATGTTTCTAAATTAAAAAATGTAGAAAAGATTGAATTACTTCCATTTCATCAACTTGGAACACATAAATGGGAAGAGATGAACCTTGAGTATCCTTTAAAAGATGTCAAAGAACCAACCGTAAAAGAGATGAAAGATGCTAGACAAATTTTTAGAAATAAAGGACTAAATGTAGGGTAAAAAAAATTCTCAAAAAAATAAAAAAAGATCCAAGATTAAAATTAATCTGGGATCTTTTTTTTATTTTTTAAGAAATAAAAAATTAACAAAGCTAAATAGTTTAAACTATTTAAAAATAAGGAATATATATAACATCCTTAAAAAAGTTAACAAAGTATGGGTTAAGAGCTAAAAAAAAAACATTGAAATAAGAAAAAAAGTATTGACTTTTTTACGTTTTAAAACTATACTTTTATTATAATAACAGAACAAAAAGGATGTTTATAAACTGTTTTATATGGATTATGTTACAAAAAAATAAAAAAAGATTATAGCTAAAAAGATACTTTCAATTATTAATAAAGAGATATTATTAAAAGTTAAAATTAATCAACACAATAATCAACTTGAAGAGATAGTGATTTAATTTATATATAGTAATTTTTATTAAAAAAATTATATATGTTTATATTAAATTGACATTTAAATAATCTTGAGGTAGATTTAGAGTAGAGATTATTTAAAAAAAATAAATTTTTAGGGGGAATAATATGAAAAAAATATTTGCAGTAATGGCAATGTTAGCAGCAATAACAGCTTGTGGTGAAAAAGAAAAAACTGCAGAGAGTAAAGCAGCACCTAAGATTGGAGTAGCAGTATATAAATTTGATGACAATTTTATGGCTATATTAAGACAAAACTTAGATAGAATTTCAAATGATAAAGGAATAAAACTAGAATTAGTAGATTCACAAAACAGTCAATCAACTCAAAATGACCAAGTAGATGTATTTTTATCTAAGGGAATGGATGTATTAGCTATAAATTTAGTCGATCCGGCTTCTGCCCCAACTATTATTAATAAAGCTAAAGAAGAACATAAGCCTGTGGTATTTTTTAATAAGGAACCATCTCAAAAGGATATGAATTCATATGACAATGTATACTATGTAGGTACAGATTCTAAGGAGTCAGGAGTAATTCAAGGAGAACTTATTGCAAAACATTGGATGGCTAACATTGATAAATGGGATTTAAATAAAGATGGAAAAATTCAATTTGTTTTATTAAAAGGAGAACCAGGACATCCTGATGCTGAAGCAAGAACTGACTGGGTAGAAAAAACATTAAATGAAAAAGGAATAGAAACAGAAGTATTACATTTAGATACAGCAATGTGGGATACAGCAATGGCAAAAGATAAGATGGACGCATGGATTGCTGGACCTAATAAAGATAAGATAGAAGTAGTTATAGCAAATAATGATGGAATGGCATTTGGAGCAGTTGAATCATTAAAGGCAGCAGGAAGATCAGATATACCTATTTTTGGAATAGACGCACTTCCAGAAGCTCTTGCAATGGTCGAAAGAGGAGATTTAGAGGGAACTGTTTTAAACGATGCTAAAAATCAGGCTCAAGCTACCTTTGATCTTTCTTATAACTTAGCTATGGGAAAAGATGTTTTAGATGGAACAGACTGGAAATTAGATGATAAAAAAGCTGTAAGAGTTCCTTATGTAGGAGTAGATCAAGATAATCTTGCAGATTTTAAATAATACATTCTAGCTGGGGAATAAAAACCCAGCTTTATTTTATAAAAAGAGGAGGATCTTAAAGATGGAAGAAAAATTTCTTTTGGAGATGAAGGAAATAACCAAAGAATTTCCAGGGGTAAAAGCTCTAGATAAAGTTACTATTCAAATAAAAAAATCTAGTGTCCATGCACTTATGGGAGAAAATGGAGCAGGAAAATCTACTTTGATGAAATGTCTTTTTGGTATTTATAAAAAGGATAATGGAGAAATTACATTTTGTGGAGAAAAAATAAATTTTAATTCTCCTAAAGAAGCTTTAGATAATGGTGTTTCTATGGTTCATCAAGAGTTAAATCAAGTACTTCAAAGAAATGTTATGGATAATATATGGCTTGGAAGATATCCTCAAAAAGGTTTTTTTATAGATGAAAAAAAGATGTATGATGACACAAAGAAAATATTTGATGAGTTAGATATTGCTATAGATCCAAAGAGAAAAGTTGAAAAATTGTCTGTTTCAGAGATGCAAATGTTAGAAATAGCTAAGGCTGTGTCCTATGATTCAAAAATTATAGTAATGGATGAACCAACATCCTCATTAACTGAAAAAGAAGTATCACATCTTTTTAAAATAATTAATAAATTAAGAGATAGAGGATGTGGAATTATATATATATCCCATAAAATGGAAGAAATACTCGAGATAGCTGATGAAGTAACTGTCATGAGAGATGGGAAATGGATATCTACAGATAATTCTAAAGATCTTACTACGGATATTATTATTAATATGATGGTTGGAAGAGATCTCAGTGAAAGATTTCCTCTTAAAACTAATGTTCCTAAAGAAGTAATTTTGGAAATAAAAGATTTTACTGCTAAACAACAACCTTCTTTTAAAGATATAAACTTTAAATTGCGTAAAGGGGAAATTTTAGGTATAGCAGGTTTAGTGGGAGCAAAAAGAACAGAGATAGTCGAATCAATTTTTGGGATGAGAGAGAGAGAAAAAGGAACAATAATATTAGATGGAAAAACTGTTATTAATCAAAATCCACATGAAGCTATAAAAAATGGATTTGCATTAGTTACAGAGGAACGTAGATCCACAGGAATATTTGCAGGATTAGATATAACTTTTAATTCTATTATCTCTAATCTTGACGAATACCAAGGAACTAAATATTTTTTAGATGACAAAAAGATGAAAAAAGATACAGAGTGGGTTATAGATAGTATGAGAGTAAAAACTCCTACTCAAAAAACTCATATTGGAAGTTTATCTGGTGGTAATCAACAAAAAGTTATTATTGGAAAGTGGTTACTTACAAATCCAGAAATATTGATGTTAGATGAACCAACTAGAGGAATCGATGTAGGAGCTAAATTTGAAATCTATCAATTGATGAATGATCTTGCAAAAAAAGATAAGGGAATAATAATAATCTCATCTGAGATGCCTGAGTTAATGGGAACTACAGATAGAATTTTAGTTATGAGTAATGGTAGAATAGCAGATATAGTAGATACAAATAAAACTACACAAGAGGAGATAATGACCTTATCAGCTAAATTTTTATAATATTTGGAGGAAATATGGATAAGAAAAAAATACAAAATTGGGGAACAGAAAATGCAATCTATCTAGTATTAGTAGCTTTATTAGTATTTATAGTTATGAAGGAACCAACATTTTTATCAGTTAGAAATTTAACTAATATATTAACTCAGTCATCAGTTAGAGTAATTATCGCTTTAGGAGTCGCAGGACTTATTGTAACTCAAGGGACCGATCTGTCTGCAGGACGTCAAGTTGGAATGGCAGCTTTAATCTCAGCTTCACTTTTACAAGCTACTGATGCTGCAACTAAGGTATTTCCTAACTTAGGAGAGATGCCTTTAATATTAGTTTTATTATTAGTTATAATAATAGGTGCCATAGTTGGATTATTAAATGGAGTAGTTATAGCAATTTTTCATGTAACTCCCTTTATAGCAACTTTAGGTTCTATGATAATTGTCTATGGTGCTAACTCATTATATTTTGACTTAATAGGAGCTTCCCCTGTAGCATCTTTTGATCCACGATTTTCAAATTTTACTCAAGGAGTTTTTAAAATTTCAGGATATCGTTTTTCATATTTAATAATTTATGCTATGATAGCAACTGTAATCAGTTGGGTATTATGGAATAAAACTAAGTTTGGTAAAAATATATTTGCTATTGGTGGAAATCCTGAAGCAGCAGCAGTTTCTGGAGTAAATGTAAGAAATAATCTTTTAAAAGTGTATATACTTTCTGGGATTTTCTATGCCATTGGTGGATTTTTAGAAGCAGGAAGGATTGGATCTGCAACAAACAATATTGGATTTATGTATGAACTAGATGCTATCGCTGCCTGCGTAGTTGGAGGAGTTTCTTTCAGTGGAGGAGTAGGAAAAATTAGTGGAGTAGTAACAGGAGTAATAATTTTTACAGTTATAAATTATGGATTAACATATGTAGGAATTAGTCCATATTGGCAGTATATCATAAAAGGATTAATTATTATTATAGCAGTAGGTTTAGACACAAGAAAATATCTTAAAAAGAAATAGGTGGTTTTTCATATGATTAAATTGATTAGTATATCAGTACAAGAGATTAGAAAAGCTTTAAAAAATATACGACCTTTAATTCTTGAGGAAGTTGGAATAGGAAAAGGAACTTTAGAATTTTTAGAAGATATATTAGAACATAAAACTTTGATAGGTTTTGCTTTTGATCTGGGTGTGGAGATAAATTTTTTTAAAGGAGATGAGTCTTTAGCTGAAATAGGTCAAAAAATATTAAGTGCAAAAGATAATGGAATTGAAAGAACTTTATATAATAATTTTGGGATGTTTAAAGAAGAGATAGATAAAATAAATTTTTTAGAAGTTAAAACTAGATCTGTAGAAGAATTAGAAATTTTAGGTTTTTGTTATCTTTTAGAAGGATTAAAATATCATTTTAAAAATGATATCTATGTTCTTTTAGAGATTGAATCTAAGTTTACTAATTTTACAAAAAAACCAAGTGAAGCGATTAAATTTTTAAATGATTTACAGAAAAAAAATATTTTATTAGATGATGTAGA
>DDQV01000015.1 GCA_002342785.1 Fusobacteriaceae bacterium UBA2433
AATCTTGCTCCCGCCACCAATATAATTTTAAACCAGTTGTTTACAACTGGTTTTTTTATTATATATATAACTTTCATTTCTTTTCTTTATATTGATTCTATTGAAATATCTAATTTTTTGTTTTATTCTAATTTTTTATAGGGTATAATATAAACTACATCATTTGAGGGTTATTTTAGGAGGAAATTTATGAAAATAAAAAAACAAAGTTTATATAAAAAAAACTTTGAAATAGAGGAAGAGATAGGTAATAGATCTATAAATTCATTTGTTAAAATTAGAGGTGCAATATTAATTATAGTTACTTTAAGTCTGGCAATATTTAGTCTTTTAAACATTGCAAGTGCTAGTTTTTATACCTCTATGATTAAGCACAAGACAGAATATTTTTTTGTTAAAAGACAAGCCATATTTCTTTTGTTAGGAATCGTTCCTCTCTTTTTAGGATTAAGAATTAATTTTAAAAGATATGAAAAAAAACTTATAATTACATTAATATTTATAATTACATTTTTATTGTTTGGAATTATAGCTTTAGGAGGGATAATTAATTTAGACAAATATGTTCCTATTGTCAATGGAAGTAGACGTTGGATAAATTTAAAAATTATTAGATTTCAACCATCGGAATTTTTAAAAATAGGATATATTATATTGATTGCTAAGGGACTTCATGCTTGTAAGACGAAAAAATTTAAAAATATGAATGTGATATGGACTGTAACTCCTATCATTTTATTTTTTGTTTTATCTGTTTTTTTTCAAAGAGATTTAGGAACTGCCTTACACTACATAGCCATATCATTAATAATGCTATTTTTTTCAGAGATAGAATTAAAAAATATATATAAATTTATTGCTATAATTTTTATAGTAGGAATGACCTATGGAAGTTATGTATATTTTATGGGGGATAAAGATTTTTATAGAAATAGAAGAATAATAGCCTATGTAGATGGCGTTATATATGATGAATATGATAATGGTGATGGTTATCAAATCAAACAATCTTTAATTGCTATTGGAAATGGAGGACTTTTTGGGAAGGGATTAGGAAATGGAACTCAAAAATATAGCTATCTACCAGAAATACATACAGATTTTATAATGGCTTCTGTTGGAGAGGAATGGGGATTTGTAGGAGTTTCGATTATGCTTTTAGCTTACATAATTATATTATTGATAGGAGTAGCCATTGCAAAATCAACTTGTGATTATTTTGGAAAATATCTAGCTATTGGAATTACAGGGTCTATATTTAGTCAGATAATAATGAATGTATATGTAGTTACAGGACTTATACCAGTTACAGGAATACCTTTGCCTCTTATGAGTTATGGAGGAACATCTCTATGGACTACTCTATTTTCTATAGGAATACTTTATAATATAAATAAACATTCTCTAAGGGAGGAACCCAAAGATGCAAATCAAGAAGAAAGAAGTTAAGAATAAGATATATAAAGGAGCTATTGAAATTTTTAAAGAAAATGGATACAGTAAAGCAACTATGAAAGAAATATCAAAAAAATCTAAAGTTCCAATTGGAAATATATATCGATATTATGAAAATAAAGAGATACTTTTTGATGAAATAGTGTTTGAGTTGTATTCTACTATTAAATATAATCATATCCATGAGGATTTAGAAACTATATCTTCTGATTTAAATAAAAATCCTAGAGTTTTTTTAAAAAACTATATAAATTTAGCTACATCTAAATCTATGGAATTTTTTATTTTATTTAGTTCTTCTATAGGAACTAAATATGAAAATTTTTTAGAGGAATTAATAGAAATTAGAACAAATAAATATTTAGAATATAATAAAAAAAATAATATTGAATCTGAAAACATTGATGAAGATTTTGTTTTAATTTTAATAAGATCTTCAGTTACAACTATTGTTGATATATGTAAAAAATATAGTAATAATGAAAAATTATTAAGATATTATTTAATTAAGTTTGATTGTTTTTTTAGGAGTGGTATAAGTGATAAATTTAAAGAGATTAATTTCTATACAAAGGATTAGTATATTTTTTTTATTTAGTTTCTCTATATTTTCAGCTCCTTTAAAAATAGGAGTAGCTTCAGATTTTAATGAAAAATTAGTAAGATTTATAATGAAACAAGATGAAACGTTAGATATAGAAATAGTTAAGTATAAGAATAAGGATAATTTAAATAGGGATCTCTTAGATAAAAAAATTGATATTAATATTTTTCAGACTTTAGATTATTTAAATGAATATAATAATTTAAATAATAGTTCTATTATATCTATTGGAAAAACTTATCTAGAGTCTATAGGGATATATTCTAAAAAACATAACTCTATTAAAAATATAGTAAAAGGAAATATTATAGCTATCCCTAATGATCTATCAAACGAAAAAAGATCACTAATTTTTTTAGAGAAAGTAGGCCTTATTAAATTAGATCATAAAAAAGAGATTACAATAGATAATATTGTTTCAAGATTATTTAATATCAAGATTATAGGTATAGAACCTCGTATGTTACCTAGGGTTTTGAAAATGGCAGATTATGTAATTTTAAATAATACATTGGCTTTTGATCTAGGGTGTATTCCAAGGATAGATTCATTGTTTTTAGAAGATGCTAATAAAAAATATATAAATATAATAGCTACAAGAAAAAAATTACTTAAAAAGAAAAAAATTATTCGATTTTCAGAATTAATTAAAAGTGAAGAAACTAAAATATTTATTTTAGAAAAATATGGAAATAATATAATTTTATTTTAAAAAAATCAAAAATAAAAAAATGTTGTCAAGAAAGAAATTTTCTATTTTTTTCTATTTTTTTCTATCCCTTATTTATCAATCTCAAACATAGATATATATATTTTATATGACCTCTATTCTATAAAATTTATTAGACAGTTTTTACTATATGTGGTAATATTTTTGTTGTAATCAACTAAATATAGTGGAGTGGTGTTAGATGAAAGTAGTTAAAAGAGATGGACAAAAAGTTAATTTTGATGCAAATAAGATAGTATGTGCTATAGACAAAGCTGCTATAGCTTCTAGAGAAGAGGTTAGTACAAAATTTGCTTTGGAAGTTGTAAATAAAATAGTAGATTTAGATAGAGATTTAGAAGTGGAAGAGATACAAGATCTTGTTGAAAAAGAATTAATGAAAACATATCCTGATATAGCTAAAAACTATATCTTGTATAGAGATATGAGAAATATAGAAAGACATAAAAGGACAACTATAAAAAAATCTTTCGATGGTATAGTTACTGTGGAAATAAATAATATAAATAACGAAAATGCAAATATGGCAGGAAATACTCCTGCTGGTCAAATGATGACATTTGCAAGTGAAACTACAAAAGATTATACGCATAAGTATTTATTAAATCCTAAATATTCTAAAGCTCATATGGCTGGAGATATTCATATTCATGATTTAGACTATTATCCTACTAAAACTTCTACCTGTGTACAATATGATTTAAAAAAATTATTTACTAATGGTTTTAAATCAAAACATGGAAAGATTAGAGAACCTAAATCTATATCAACATATGCTACATTGGCAACTATAATATTTCAAACAAATCAAAATGAACAGCATGGTGGACAAGCTATACCAGCATTTGATTTCTTTATGGCTCCAGGAGTATTAAAATCATTTAAAAGACATCTTAGATATAGATCATTAACATTTTTAGATGCAGATTATATTGAAGATAAAAATAATGAATTAAAAGAAATTATAAATAATTCGATTACTACAATATGTGTAAGTGAAGATGTTAAAAATATATTAATTGAAAAATTAGGTATGGATAAAAAAACTGTTGATAAATTAATTAAAATTGCATATGCAGATACAAAAAATGAAACACATCAAGCTATGGAAGGTTTTATCCATAATTTAAATACAATGCATTCTAGAGGAGGAAATCAAGTAGTTTTTAGTTCTATCAACTATGGTACTGATTTTTCAGCTGAGGGAAGAATGGTTATAGAGGAATTATTCAAAGCAACTGAGGAAGGATTAGGAGATTCAGAAACTCCTGTATTCCCTATTCAAATATTTAAAGTAAAAACAGGGATATCTTTTTCTGAAAAAGATTTTGAGTTAGCTTTAAACAATTGGGCAAAAGCATCTAAGGGAGAGTTAGAATTTGAAACACCAAACTTTGATCTTTTTATTAGAGCGTGTGAAGTTACTTCAAAAAGATTATTTCCTAATTTTGTATTTTTAGATACACCATTTAATTTCAATGAAAAATGGGATATAAATGATCCTAACAGATATTTATATGAAGTAGCTACAATGGGATGTAGAACTAGAGTATTTGAAAATGTTAGAGGAGAAAAAACTTCTATTGGTCGTGGAAATATTTCCTTTACTTCTATTAATATGCCTAGATTAGCTATTAAAGCCAAAAAAGAAGCTATAGAAAAACTAGGTGAAAATTCATCGGAAGTTGAATCTTTATCTGTAAAATTATTTCATAGAAATGTAAAAGAGATGGCTAATTTTGTAGCTTCACAACTAAAGGATAGATTTGAATTTCAAGGATCAGCAATTGCTAGACAATTTCCATTTATGATGGAAAATGGAATTTGGGATGGAGGACAACTTTTAGGACCCCATGATGAAGTTAGAGAGACTGTTGCATCTGGAACGTTAGGAATAGGTTTTATTGGTGGTCATAATGCAATGATGGCTCTTTATGGTGAAGGTCATGGGAAAAATGATAAAGCTTTTGATACTTTATATAAAGCTGTATCAGATCTTAAAGAAATTGCTGCAGAAAAAAGTGAGAAGTATAATTTAAATTTTTCAGCATTGGCAACTCCTGCTGAAGGATTATCTGGAAGATTTACAAAGATTGATCGTGAAAAATTCGGGACTCTTGAAGGTGTAAATGATAGAGATTATTATATAAATTCATTTCATGTAGATGTAAAAGAAGAGATGTCTTCTATAGAAAAAATAAAAAGGGAAGCTCCATTTCATGAACTTACTCTTGGAGGACATATTACATATGTGGAACTAGATGGAGAAGCTAAAAAGAATGTAATGGCTATTATGAAAATTGTAAGAGCGATGCAACAAGAAGGAATTGGATATGGTTCTATAAATCATCCTGTAGATAGGTGTAAAGCTTGTGGTTTTAAAGGTATTATTGAAAATACTTGTCCTGTTTGTGGAAGTAATGAAATATCTAGAACTAGAAGAATCACAGGTTACTTAACTGGAGATTTAGACGGTTGGAACTCATATAAACAAGCTGAAGAAAAAGATAGAATAAAGCATAATTAGAATAATTTATTTTCTATAAAGATAATATAAAAAAAATTAAAGTATAAGATGTTATTGTAGAGAGGGAATTTTTTTAAATTCCCTCTTTAGTTTATTCTAATTTTTTCTTTTGATTTCTTTTAATAAATATAAGAATTTAAAGTAGGTAAAGAGATAGTTAAAGAACAATAAAAATAAAAGGGATGATAATATGAAAGTAATAAAAATATTTAAAGAAACAATTTCCGATGGGATTGGATTCAGATACTCTATATATTTTTCAGGGTGTAATCACAACTGTGAAGGATGTCATAATAAAGAGACATGGAAAGGTGACATAGGAAAATTTTTAGATGAGGAATATATGAATGAAATAGTAGATGAGATAAATAAAAATTCGATGTTAGATGGGATTACTCTTTCTGGAGGAGATCCATTTTTTAATCCAGATGAACTATTGAATTTTTTAAAAGAAATAAAAGCTAGAACTTCTAAAAATATATGGTCATATACTGGATATACTTTTGAAAATTTATTAATAGATTCTACAATGAAGGAATGTTTAGACTATATAGATGTATTAGTTGATGGGAAGTTTCAAAAAATTAATTATTATCCAGATCTATACTTTAGAGGGAGTAGCAACCAAAGAATAATTGATGTCAAAGAAAGTTTAAAAAATAATGAGGTAGTAACTTTAGAATTTTAATTAAGATGGAGGAGATATGAAAAAAGATAAATTAAATTTAGAGAAAAAAATTCAAAATATGGTATCAAATCTTCCACCAAAACAAAGAAAACTAGCAGGTTATATTTTAAAAAATTTAAAGCCTTGTGCTTTTATGACATCTACAGTTCTTGGAAAATCTGCAGAAGTTAGTGAGTCTACAGTAATAAGATTTGCTTCATATATGGGGTATAAGGGATATCCAGAATTTCAACAAGAGTTAAGGGAATCATTAAAAAATGAATTATCAGCTTTAGATAAATTTTCAATAGAAAAAGTTGAAGATACATCTATTGTCTATCAAGATATTTTTGAATCAGAAGTAGGAATTATTAATAGAACATTAAAAGAGTTATCTTTTGAAACATTCAATGATGCAGTGGATATTCTTTATAGTAAAGAAAGTATTCTTACAGTTGGATTTAAAGGTTCTCATTGTCTTTCTAGTTATGCAGGATATAATCTGAGTAAAATTCATGCTAAGGTGCAAATTATAGATGAATGGAATGAAAGATGGTTTAATTATTTAAATGATCTCAGTGAAAATACTGCAGCAATTCTTTTTGGATTTCCAAGATATCCACAAAATGTATTATCAATAGCAGAAATTTTAAAAAGAAAGAAGGTTCCTCTTATAATAATTACAGATAGCGTTGTATCACCTTTAGCTAAATATGCCGATTTTTTATTTATTATTCCAGTAAAAAAAGCTTTTTTTGTGGATCATCTGTCAGCTGTGATGTGTCTTATTAATGCACTTATATTTTCTCTTTCACATAAAGATAAAGAAAAAACAGAAAAATATCTCAAAAGATTCGAAAAATTTGCAAATGAAAATAATTTTTTTGTAAAAAGCAATTAATTTTTGTATTATATAGCTTTGATTTCTCTCTTTATAAGAATATTTTTTTACACTATTTTTACATTAAATAAACATAGATTTTACATCCTTAGTTTATAATAGACGTATATAAATAAAAAGTATTAGTTTATTATTTATGAAAAAAATAAATTTAAATTTTTATTAATAGAAACAAAAATTTAAGGAGGATTAAAATGGGATTGGAGATATTTTTTAATGTTATAGGAGGACTGGGAATCTTTTTATACGGGATGCATCACATGTCTGGTGGAATGCAAAAGATTGCTGGTACTAAGATTAAAAGTATTATTGGTTTACTAACTAAAAATAGAGTTATTGCTTGTATTGTCGGTGTATTGGTTACTGCTATGGTTCAATCATCTTCTGTAAGTACAGTTATGACTATTGGATTTGTTAATGCATCACTTATGAGTTTGAAACAAGCTTTAGGTGTGATCTTAGGTGCTAATATTGGAACTACTGTTACTGGTTGGATCTTAGTATTAAAAATCGGAAAATATGGATTACCTATGGTAGGGATTTCAGCGATTCTTTATCTTTTCACTAAAAATGATAAAGTTAGGACAAAACTTTTAACATTTATGGGATTAGGGATGATTTTCTTTGGTCTTGAATTAATGAGTTCAGGATTTAAACCTCTTAGAACTATGCCTTTCTTTATAGAATTATTTCATAGTTTTGATGCTGCTAGTGGTTTTGGTGGTGTAATAGCAGCAGCACTTGTAGGAGCTTTACTTACAGCAATAGTACAATCATCTTCAGCTACTCTAGGTATAACAATTGTATTAGCTAGTCAAGGAATGATAAATTCTGAAACAGCAGTAGCATTAGTTTTAGGAGAAAATGTTGGGACAACAATTACTGCTATGTTAGCTTCTTTAGGTGCTCGTGCTAATGCAAAAAGAGCAGCACTTGCTCATACTTTTATAAATGTTGTAGGTGTAATATGGGTAGTATCTATATTTCCTTTTTATCTACAGTTTTTAAATAATTTTGTTAATCCGACAATAAATATTACAAAATATATTGCTACTGCTCATACTATTTTTAATGTGACGAATGTATTATTATTTTTACCATTTATAGGTTATATAGCCAAAGTGTTGGAAAAAATAATAGTAGAGAAGGAAGAAGTAATAAAGAGTGTAACTCAATTAGATGAAAGAATGTTAGAAACTCCTAACATTGTAGTATATCAAACAAAATTAGAGATTAATAAAATTGGAAGAGAGATTATATCTGCCTTTGGTGATATTAAAAAAGCATTTAAAGAAAATTTGCCTGCGGATTCTAAAGAATTTCAAAATGTAATTGATTTAGAAGATAAAATGGATATAGTACAAGATGAAATTGCTTCTATGAATTCTAAGGTTCTTACCTTAGGTGTAGAACCACCAATTATAAAAGAAGCTAGAAAAAATATAGCAATCTCAGATCAATATGAATCTATTACAGATTATTTAAAAAGAATTGTATTTATTCATAAAAGACTATTTGACCACAATGAAAATTTAAATAGTATAAACTTAGAAGAATTAGAAAAGATTCATAACCTTACTGTTGATTTCTTTAATTATGTAGATTGTTCTTATAAGAATAATAATTATAAAATTTTAGGGGAAGCTACTAAAAAAGCTGCAAAAATTTCTAGTTTATATAATGAAATCAGAAGAAATCATTTAGATCGAATGACAGAAGTAGCTAAGTCACCTATATTAGTTACAGGATATATGGATATGTTAAATCATTATAAAAGACTTAGTGATCACGCTCTGACAGTTGTTGAAATATTAAGTATATAAAATAAAAAAATTGTTATATAAAAGATGATTTCTGTATTTTGCAGAAGTCATCTTTTTAATTATTGTAATTTTGTCATAAAATAAGGCCACTGAGTACCCTCTTAAAGCTATTTCTGATACCACTAAGGCTACTTTTGAGTCTTTTTATTTTTTAACCTCTAGATCCCAATAATACCAATGGTTTAAGGACTTTATTCTAGGGGGTGGATTTCTCCACAACATATAAACACAAGGGGAAGATTTTAAAGGTACCTTAGAAGGCAAATGAGAGAAGATTTAGTAAATTTAGGAGGAAATGATATTCTATAAAACATTTTTGTCACAGATTACACAGATAGAGGCAGAGTTTAACCAAGAAAAAAAATAAAACCTTGAACACAGAGGAAAAATAAATAAAACCTAGTCACTAATTGCACAAATTAACACGAAGAAAAATCTCCCTTTAAATAATAGTATTACTTAAAATTACTGTAATTTTGTCATAAAATAAGGCCACTGAGTAACCTCTTAAGGCTATTTCTGATACCACTAAGGCTACTTTTTAACATTTTTGATTTTTTTCCTCTCAATCCTAATAGTACCAATGGTTAGAAGACTTTATTCTAGGGGGTAGATTTCTCCACAACATATAAATACAAGGGGAACTTTTTAGAGGGGCCTTAGAAGGCAAATAAGAAAGATTTTTCAAAATATATTAGATTTCATATAAAAAACCTATAGATTCAACATATTTTTCAATGTTTAGTCTATAGGTTATAATATGTATAAATTTTTTAAAATAATAATGAAAATAATAATGGTAAGATGAAAACTGTAAAAATTCCAGCTACTCCAATAGCTAGACCACTCATAGCGCCCTCAGTTTCTCCCATTTCAATAGCTCTAGAAGTTCCTACAGCATGACTAGAAGTACCAATAGCAATTCCTTGTGCAATTTTATTTTCTATTTTAAATATCTTACATATAAATGGTGCTAAAATAGCTCCTGTCATTCCAGTTATCATAACCATTACTATGGTAATAGGAATAAATCCTTCTACTTGTCGAGATAACTCTATTGCAATAGGAGTGGTAACAGATTTTGGAAGGGAAGATCTTATAAGACCTAGATCCATCTTTAAAATTTTTCCTATAAAGACACAAGAGAGTATAGAAGTAAGAACACCAACTACAATCCCACCTAGTATTGGTATAAAATGTTGCTTCAACAAATTAATTTTTTTATATAAAGGAACTGCTAAAACTACAGTTGCAGGTGCTAAAAAAAAAGAAATTAGATCTCCACCTTTTTTATAGGTCTCTAGTGGTATTTTAAAATATAATAATATAGGGATTATAATTATAAGGGCTATTAAGATAGGATTTAGAATAGGAAGTCTAAATTTTTTATAAATTTCCATACCTATAATATAAGCGATTATTGTCAGACAAATGCCAAATAGTGGACTGTTTAATAACTCTATCATTTTTCCCTCCTATTTATTAGATATTGAACTGTAAGACCTGTAGTCACCAAAGTAATTATAGTAGTTAATATCATAGTTACTACTATTTTTAGAATATTTCCATGGAGCATATCTAAAGCAGAAATAATAGCAACTCCAGGAGGTATAAAAAATATAGCAAGATTTAATAAAATTGTGGTGGCTCCTTTCTCTATAAGATCTAAAGAAATTAATTTTCTTTCAAGTAAAATAAATAATATTAACATTCCAATGACTGGGCCTGGAATTGGAAAATCTATTAATTTACTGATTATCTCTCCTATATAGGTTACCATAAAAATAATGGCATATTGTTTGATCATGATGTATCACCTCGAATATTATTATACCATAAAAAGAATCCATATTTAATATGGATTTGTAAAATAATATTCAATTCTTTTTTCTATATCCTGTATTTGATTAAAAGAAGAAAGTATATATTTATTATTAAAATTTAAATAATTAAATACTTATACATATTTTTTTTAATGTAAAATAGATTACAAAACTTTAATTGAATATATTGTATTATAAGTATACAAGTAGTTGAATTAACGTATTAAAAGGAGGATTAATTTATGGTTACACTAAAGCTTATTGGAATTCTTATTATAGTTATAGGATTCTTATTAAAAATGGATACAATAGCAGTTGTTATTATTGCAGGAATTACAACAGGTCTAGTTTCAGGTATTGGATTTTTCGATATCTTAACTAAATTAGGTGAAGCTTTTGTTCAAACGAGATATATGACAGTATTTCTTCTAACTCTTTCGGTTGTAGGAATTTTAGAGCGAAATGGTTTGAAAGAACAAGCGGCTAAATGTATTGGAGAGATGAAATCAGCAACTACAGGTAAAGTTTTAAGTATGTATATGATTTTAAGAACAATTTTTGCTGCATTATCTCTTAGATTGGGAGGCCATGTGCAATTTATAAGACCACTTATCTATCCTATGGCTCAAGCTGCGGGAGAAAAGAAAAATGGTTTATTGAGTGAAGATGAAAATGAAAAAATTAAAGGAGTTGCTTGTGCTATTGAAAATTATGGAAACTTCTTTGGTCAAAATATATTTGTAGCCAGTGGTGGGGTATTATTAATAGTAGGGACACTACAAGAATTAGGAATAATAGTAACTCCTTATGCTGTTTCAAAAGCTGCTATTCCAATTGGTATTATTGCAGTAATATTTTCTATAATACAAAATAAATTTTTAGAAAAGAAAATATCTAAAATTGGAGGGGAGAAAAAATGAAAAGTATAATTCTTCAAATTATGTATATGTTAACAGGTTTGGTGGCTATAGCTGCAGGAATATATGCTATAACTGATAAAGAACATAAGACAAAATTTAGTACTGGAGCATTTTGGATTATATTTGGTTTGATTTTTATCCTTGGAAAAAGTATACCACCTCATATTGTTGGCGGAGCTATAATATTTATGGGATTTTTAACAGCTTTAAAGAGAGTAGGAACAGGATCTCAAACAAATTCCTCTGAAGAATATAGAATTAAAAAAAGTGAAATTATAGGGAATAAAATATTTATTCCAGCATTATCTATTGGATTTATAGCATTTGCTGTTGCTCAATTTACTAAATTAGGTGGATTAGTTGGATTAGGGATTGGTTCTGTAATAGCATTGATTCTTGCTTTTGTTATAACTAAGGAAAAACCTAAATACTTAGGTTATGAAAGTTCTAGAATACTTCAACAAATAGGATCTACAACAATTCTTCCACAACTTTTGGCTGCATTAGGAGCTATATTTGCCATGGCAGGTGTAGGAAATGTTATAGCTGATTTAATGGGATCGATAGTTCCTGAAGGAAATATTTTGGCTGGAGTTGTAATGTATTGTCTTGGAATGGCTATCTTTACTATGATTATGGGAAATGCTTTTGCAGCTTTTGCAGTTATTACAGCAGGAATAGGAATTCCATTTGTATTTGCTCTAGGAGCAGATCCAGCTATTGCAGGATCTTTAGCACTTACAGCAGGGTATTGTGGAACGTTAATGACTCCAATGGGAGCAAATTTTAATATAGTTCCGGCATCAATTATGGATATGAAAAATAAAAATGGTGTTATACTATCTCAAATACCAGTAGCATTGTCATTATTAGTTGTGCATATTTTACTTATGTATTTTTGGGCATTTTAAGGAGGATAAAAATGAAATTACTTATTACGGGATTTGATCCATTTGGAAATGAAAATATAAATCCAGCTTGGGAGGCTGTAAAACTTTTACCATCAAAGATAGAAAATGTAGAAGTTATTAAACTTCAAATTCCCACAGTTTTCAAAAAATCTATAAACACTATTTTAGAAGGTGCCAAAGAACATAAACCTGATGTTATTATTTGTGTAGGACAAGCAGGTGGAAGGTATGATCTTACAATAGAAAGAGTTGCAATTAACTTAGATGATGCTAGAATAAAAGATAATGAAGATAATCAACCAATAGATGAATCTATCTATACTGATGGACAAGATGCATACTTTACAAGTCTTCCATTAAAAGCTATAGTAAAAGAAATTCAAAATAATAATATACCAGCTTCAATTTCTAATACTGCTGGGACATATGTATGTAATCATGTTATGTATGGAGTACTTTATCATATAGAAAAAGATGTTATAGCAAAAAAAGGTGGATTTATTCATGTTCCTTTTATACCACAACAAGTACTAGATAAAAAAAATATGCCTTCTATGGATTTAAAAACTATAGTAAAAGGATTAGAAGCAGCTATTAAAGCAGTAGGAAAATACGATAACGATATTAAAATAACTGGTGGAACTGAATTTTAATTATTAAATTAAAAAATATGTAGGAGATCTTTCAAAGATTTCTTACATATTTTTATAAAGGAGTTGATTTATTTTGGATAGCAAAAGAATATTCGTTTACGGTAGCCTTATGAAAGGGTTTTATAACTATGAAAAATTTCTTAAAGGAAAAACTATAAATGAAATTTCAGGAACTTCTATTGAAGGAAAATTATTCCATCTTCCTAAGAAGGGATATCCTGCTGTTATTTCTGGAAAAGATATTATTTCTGGTCAAGTTTTAGACGTTATAGATAATGGTAAAATATTTGAAGAAATTAATCAAATGGAGGGTGTTATATCTCTTAATAACCCTAAAAATGAATACAATATAGAGATAAGAGAAGTCAAATTCTTAGATGGGAGTAGGGAGTACCTCCCTGTGTATATCTATAATTCAATAGAAGATGAAATTGTAAATAATGATTTAGGAATTTATATTTCTTCTGGAGATTGGAAATTATATATGACAGAAAAAAAATAAAGAAATTTTATCAAAATTGAAATCATCAAATAAAAAAGATCATATTTTGTTTTTATTCTTTTATATCTTTATTTTCTTAGCTAAAAAATAATATAATCTTTTAGGTAGGATCTTGACTATTATATATATAATTTTATTAGATAATCCTGGGATATAGAGACCACCTTTTTTATTTAGGGATTTTAATGAAAGTGTGGTTACTTTATCTGGATCCATCCACCTTATAAGACCTCTATTTTTAAAAGTTTTTTCCTTTATATCTAAAGAATTATGAAAATCACTTCTTGTAAACCCAGGACATAAAACCTGAACTCTTATCCCAAAAGATGAGAGTTCAAGATGAAGAGACTCTGTAAATGTTATTATAAAAGATTTTGTAGCACTATAAAGGTGGTTAAAAGAAGTTGGAGAAAAACCTGCAAGGGAGGAAACATTTATAATATTTCCTCTTTTATTATCTATCATATTTTTAGATACTAGGTGAGTAATTTTACAAAATGAAATTATATGTGCTTCTATCATCTCATTTTGTTTTTTATAGGTGTCATCAAAGAACTTTTTTTTATGACCAAATCCAACATTATTTATCAAAAAATCAAAAGGAATCATCTCTATTTTTTTTAGAAAATTATCCACTTCTTGTGGGAGAGTGAAATCAACTAACATCACAGTAACTTTAATATTATATTTTTTACGAAGATCACAGGCCAACTTCTCTATAATCTCGACACGTCTTCCTGTAATATAAAGATTATATTTTTCTTTTCCCAGTCTTCTTGCAAAGGAAGCTCCTATACCGCTAGTAGCTCCAGTTATTAAAGCATTTTTCATTGAATACCTTCCTCATTTTATTTATTTTATTGGTCACTATCTTAATTATATCTGAAATAAAGTTTTATTTTTTTTCAATACTTCTCCTATAATTTTTTAGATTTGAAAGTGATATTATTGTTATAAGTTTTCTCTTAATGAGTATTAATTTATTATCTTGTAATTTTTTTAAGATTTTTGTTACGCCTATCCTAGAAATATTTAATGCGTTTCCAATATTTTCATGGGTATATCCACAAATTTTTATGTCAGTTTTATGATTTGGATTAATAATGATTGCTATTCTAATTAAGAATTCAAGGATTCTTTCTTCATTTATATAAAATTTGTTAAAGCTCATTTGAAAAAGAGCTAAATGATATTTTCTAGACATACTGTGAATAAAATATGAATAATAGAATGGGTTTTTTAGGAGAAATATATCTATTTTTTTCTTACTAATCTTACATAATTTTGAATCAGTAACAAAATAAAGATTATAATTTTCAGAAAGATTAGAAAAAATTTCAAATTCACCTAAAATTTCTCCAGGTTTCAAAGTATAGATTAGTTGTTCATCACCATTTTCTTCACAAAGGAATATTTGGACTTCTCCAGAGACTACAATATATAGTGATTCTATAATATCGAGACAAATAATATCGTTTTTGTGATAAGAATTTATTATCCCATGAGGAACCAAAGTATTTAAAAAAAAGTTTCTCATATCATTTTGTTTATTTAAATCAAAAATTTTGGAATATTCTTTATTCATTAGTTTCTCTCCCTTTATATCATCTTAATAATTTAAAAAATCATATTTAATTATAAAGTATACCTTATTGTATATTATTATTCAATAAATGCTTACAGAATCTTTATTGAAAATAAATTAATAAATGGATATTATTCTCAAATAAAATATAAAAGAAATCATGAGAAAGTTGACAATTAAATGGCATAATAGTATAATATTTTTAATTATAAAGGCGAAGATAAGGAGAGTAACTTCTAATAGATACTAAAGCGAGCTAGTGACGGTGAGAGACTAGTAGTGGAATTAGTTGTGAAGAACACCTTGGAGCTGCTAACCCAAAGGATTTTTATCTTAGTAGGCTTAGACGTATTTGACACGTAACGTCAAAGGGTATCGAGGAACTGCTTGTGTGTGTCTCCGTGCTTACTTTATTTTTTAGGGTTTGTATGAATTTTGACTTCTCACTTTTAGTAGTGGGAAGTTTTTTTATTAGATAGGAGGTTAGAATGGAAATGAAAGATATTATAGCTAAGGTGAACTATTATTCAGCTTTGGCTAAGAAAAAGCAATTGACAGATGAAGAAATAATAGAAAGACAAAAATATAGGACTCTATACTTAGAGCAGTTTAAATCTCAAGTCAAAGGACATTTAGATCAAATCAAAGTTGTAGATAAAAATGGAAAAGAAGTAAAATTAAAACCAAAAAAAAAATTAAATTGAGTTAGGGAGGATTTTATGAAAAAAGCAACGATTAAAGAACTTATTAGAAATGGTGAACAATTTCTAGATCAAGAAGTACAAATTTCTGGATGGGTAAGAAAGATAAGGAGTCAAAAGAGTTTTGGATTTATAGAATTAAATGATGGTTCGTTTTTTACTGGGTTACAAGTAGTTTTTGAAGATGGTTTAGAAAACTTTGATGAGATAAGTAGAGTTTCAATAGCTACATCTATGTATGTAACAGGAACTTTTGTAAAATCAGAGGGGAAAGGTCAAAATTATGAGATTAAGGCAACTTCTGTAGAAATATTTCAAAAAGCAGATCTAGATTATCCGTTACAAAATAAGAGACATACCTTTGAATATTTAAGAACGATAGCACATCTAAGACCTCGAACAAATGCTTTTTCAGCAGTATTTAGAGTAAGATCAATAGTTGCGTATGCTATTCATAAATTTTTCCAAGATCAAGAGTTTGTATATGTACATACTCCAATCATAACTGGAAGTGATGCTGAAGGTGCAGGAGAAATGTTTAGAGTAACTACTTTAGATTTAAATAATATTCCTCAAACAGAAAAAGGAGATATTGATTATAAAGAAGATTTTTTTGCAAAGGAAACTAATTTAACTGTAAGTGGTCAATTAAATGTAGAAACTTATTGTGCTGCATTTAGAAATGTATATACATTTGGACCTACATTTAGAGCAGAATATTCAAATACAACTAGACATGCATCTGAATTTTGGATGATAGAACCAGAGATTGCTTTTGCAGCTTTAGAAGCTAATATGGATCTAGCTGAAGAGATGGTAAAATATATTATTAAATATGTTATGGAAAAAGCTCCTGAAGAGATGGAATTTTTTAATAAATTTGTAGAAAAAGGATTATTTGATAAATTAAATAATGTTTTAGAAAATGATTTTGCTAGAGTTACTTATACTGAAGCCGTGGATATATTATTAAAATCAAAACAAAAATTTGAATTTAAAGTTGAGTGGGGAATTGATCTACAATCGGAACATGAAAGATTTTTAGCAGAAAAACATTTTAAAAGACCAGTTTTTGTAACAGATTATCCAAAAGATATTAAAGCTTTCTATATGAAACTTAATGAAGATGGGAAGACAGTAAGAGCTATGGATCTATTGGCTCCTGGAATTGGAGAAATTATAGGGGGATCTCAAAGAGAAGATAACCTAGAAGAGTTAGAGAGAAGAATGGATGAAATTAATCTTCCAAAGGAAGATTATAAGTTCTATACTGATCTTAGAAAATATGGTTCATTCCCTCATTCAGGTTATGGATTAGGTTTTGAGAGAATACTTATGTATGTTACTGGAATGACAAATATTAGAGACGTAATTTCATTCCCTAGAACTCCTAAGAGTGCAGAATTTTAAGGATTAAAAAATATAGAGGGAGAGAAGTTTGATTATCTTAGATGATCAAACTTTTTTTTAAAGTCTGCAATATATCATTTTATTATTATTTAATTTAGGAGGTTTCAAATGAACATAAGATATGTAAGTGATAAAACACGAACTTTAAGTCTAATACTATGTATTGTTGGTTTTTTTGGACTGGGAGGACTGCATAGATTTTATGTAGGAAAGGTATGGACAGGATTATTATATCTAGCAACAGGAGGATTATTTGGAATAGGAACTATAATTGATTTGATAAAAATATCTACCAATAGTTTTACTGACGCACTAGGATATCCAGTAACTAGAAATTAAAATTTTTATAAAAAATACAGCTTTCTATAGCTATAGAAAGGCTGTATTTTTAATTTTACAATTATAAATTTATAATAAATTTTTATTCTTTTGGAAAAAGTTTTGATTTATAATAGCTATCAGCTAAATAAATTGCTTGAATAGGGTTATGTCCTAAGACTCTATCTTTGACAGCCATAACGGTTATAGGAGCTTTTGAATATTTGATAAAAAGAGAATCATGTCCTACACAAAGTCCAAACATTAGATTAAGATCTGTATTTGCTTTATTTAAAAGTTTAGCTTGACCTATAGGATTGCACATAGCCTCATGTTCGCAGTATGGTCTTACTTGTTCTTCCCTATTAATTCCAATAATAGATTTAGAAATACTTCCACTCTTACATATTACTGATTCTACTTGAAAACCATTTTTACTTAATATATCATGAAGAATCTTAGTTTCTTTTTTAAATCCTATGCAGAATGCTATCCCTATTTTTTTATATTTACATTTTTTAGCAAAATCCATTATCTCTTCTATCCTTGTTTTTTTACAGTAACCTTCTGCTTCTACTAGAGCAGAATTTCTAGCTAGGAGATAATTTTCCTCTTTTTTATATTCTATTTTACTCTCTTCTATTATCTCATCTTTGCAAGGACAATTTTTTGGACCTTTTTCTATCTCTCCTGTTCTACAGACATCCATAGTACAGATTCCACATGTATACATCTTTGTTTTCCTCCTTAAAAAAAGTTATTTTTTAACAACTTATATTCTATGTTCCTTCCAGTAATTTAATTCTTGTAACTTTGCATATAGATCTATATTTTGAACTGCTATATTGTTTGGTATATCTAAATTAATTGGTGCAAAGTTTAAAATTGATTTCACTCCTGCTTTTATTAATAATGTTGTTATTTGTTGGGCTGCTTTTTTAGGTACCGTTAAAATTGCTATATCTATCCTATCTTTTGATTGAAAAAAAAATGGAATTTCTTTGATATCTCTTATCCTGATTCCTTTTATTTCAGTTCCAATTTTAGATTTAGAATTATCGAAGATTCCTATGATATTAAAACTTTCCTTAGTAAATTCAGATTCTTCCACCAATGCTCCACCAAGTCTTCTTATCCCTATAATTATTATATTATTTGTTTTTTGAATACCTAATATTTTTTCTATATTGTTATAAAGATTTCTAATAGAATAACCTTTTCCTTTTGTACCAAATTCACCAAAATAAGATAGATCTTTTCTAATTTGAGTTGCAGTAAAACCTGTTCTAATCTCTAATTCTTTTGAAGATATAAAATCTTCAGGTGATAAATTTTCTAAATGTCTAAGATACTGAGTTAATCTTTCTATTACTTTTGGAGATATTGGACTTCTTTTTTTTTCTATATTCATTCTCTCCTCCTAAACAGTTAAATTTTTATATTAATTCCTGTATAACTATAAGAAATTTTATCTCCCATAGAATTTTTTAATTTTATAAAACCGTCTATACCACTACAATGATTTGTATAAATTTTTTCTATTTTTAATTTTTTTAACTCCTCAATTGTTTTTTGAATTTTATTATTGTTTTCATCCTGAAGAGATTTTTCGTTAAGTTTTATTCCAGTTAGGTGCATTCCTCCTAGAACTAAATTTATATCATTTATTTTTGTATTATCTATAGCTGTTTTTATAATATTTATAATTCCATTATGTGAGCATCCTGTAATAATATTTAATTTATTATTTTTTATTATGGTTAAAAAAAGTTCATCTTGAAATTGATCCATTATAAAATCATCACCTTTTTTAATAAATAAGTTCTGTTTGATCTTTTCAAAATTTGTGTATTCATCTATTTGAGTAATAATTTTTATATTATCATTAAGTATATAATCTTCTTCTAAGAATAAAAATTCATTTGGATAGTTTTTATATTTATCTCTTAATTTAAAACCAATTTCTCTTATATTTCCAGTACTACTTGAATATTTTTGTTGGAGGATATTTTTTTTCACAATTATTTTTGCTGTATGATTAATCTCTAAAAATTTTTCTAGTCCTCCTGTGTGATCATAGTGGCCATGACTTAATATTACAAAATCTATATCTTTTAAATTTTCTTCTAACAATCTTGCATTTTCGAGGATCAATCCAGTTTGTCCTAAATCAAACAATATTTTACAATTTTTCATTTTAATTAAAAATGATAATCCATGTTCCCCTTTTAAGTCTTTATTATAAACTAGATTTTCAACTAAAGTAATTATTTCCATAAAAATATCTCCCTTATCTTTTAAATTTTTTTACAAACTATTTTATAAAAAATTTAACCAATTATTTGTAGTTATTTTAACTTATACTTTCACTATTTATATTTTTCATACATATCAAACTCATTGGTTCAACACCTATTTTATCTGCAATGACATCACATTTAGCCATAAATAACATATAGACATGATTTCTGTCTATCCCACTTAAAGTTTCGTAATTTCCTTGTCCCTTTGCGATTATTATGTCTGATGTGTAAAAAAGTTTTCTGAATTCATCTTTTACGTCTTTGATAACAGTTCCAGGAGCTCCGTCTCCATTGTCTAAAACTTTTGCTACTTCTTCCATTTTAACCATTTTAGCATCTTCTAGGGTTACGTCATTTATAATAGGTTTTCCTCTAACACCATAAAATATATTTAAATTTGGAAAAATATTTTTAATATATTCAATAAATATCTTATCTAGAACTATCTCTCCGCAATTATCTCCTAAATAGAGGAGATTTTTAGATTTCTTTAATTTTTCGTACATTTCAATACTGTTATCTATTTTTAGACTTTTTCTATGAACTTCCTCTAATTTATTTAAAATAAGTTCTTTTGTAATATTATATTCTGTTCCAAAATCTATAATATTTCCTGTAATTGCAAGTTTTAAAGCTGTATTAAAACTATCTGGAGAATCTTTAATTATTATTTTTAGATCTTTTCTCATCTCTAGTATCTCTTTGTTGTAATGCTCTTTAATTTTCTTATAGGGATCGTCAGTTTCAGTAAATTTACATATTATAGAGTATACTTTTTTTGCTAAATATGGAGGTGTATTTTTATAGTCTTCATCTTTTAATAAATTTAATATCTCTCTAATCATCTCTTCATTTTTTGAATTATCTATATTTAAAAAATTTGTTATTTTTATCCCCTGTTTAATAAGACAAGGGATGCAAGATAAAGTTGTCTGCATTTTAAACCACCTTTTTTCGAAAAATTAGGGCGTAAAAATACGCCCCTAAATTATATTTATTGAATTAAACTTTCTATAAACTTAAAAAATCCAATTTCTCTGAAAAAATCTTGCTCTCCTATAGAAGGAATAGTTTTCTTTACTATTGATCTAACAATTTTTTTAGTAAAGGGAATTTTTAATCCAACTGTAATATTATTTTCTAAGCAATAATTTTCAATCATCTCACTATGATAAGGTGATAAATCGAATTTATTGATAACTACTTGTACCTTAAGATTAAATTTTTTAGTTAATTCATATATTCTTTTTAAATCATGAAGTCCTGAAAAAGTTGATTCAGTAACTATGATAACTTGGCTAGCACCTGTAAGTGAACTTATAACATTACAAGCAATACCAGGGGATCCATCTACTATAATATTTTTTTTATGATTTAAAATTGCTAATGCTTTAGCTTTTTTTCTAACTTCAGCAACTAACTTTCCAGAAGTTTCTTCCCCAGGAATAAGTCTAGCATGAACAAAATCTCCAAAGACTGTATTAGATTCATAAAGTTCTCCAACAACAGCATCTACCATAGATATTGCATTTACAGGGCAAACAAATTCACAGACTCCACATCCTTCACACTTAGATTGACTGAGTACTATATCTTTTGAGATGGCAAAAAATTTACAATGTTTTTCACATAGACCACACTTTATACATCTAGTTTTATCTATAACAGCTTTTTTAAGACCTACAAATTTATGTGTAGACCTTATTTGGGGGTCTAGTAAGATATCTAAATCAGGAGCATCTACATCACAATCAGCAACGACTAAGTTTTTTAAATATGGTATAAGAGAAGCTGTTAAAGTAGTTTTTCCAGTTCCTCCTTTACCAGAGATAACTACGATTTCATTTATATTCATAATAAACTCCTTTTTTCTGTTATATGTTTATAAATATCATTAAAGAAATTTTTATATTCAGGAAGTGAATCACTAAAAATTTTTCCATCTGCATAGAGTTCAGCTATTTTTTTATTAAAAGGAATCTCTCCTAGAATTTCTATATCTTCATCTTTACAATAATCATAGATCTCATTGTCTCCTAATCCTGCTTTATTAATAATTAATCCAAAAGGAATTTTCATTTCAGTAAGCATCTCTACAACCATCTTCATATCACTAACGCCAAATGGTGTAGGTTCAGAAACAATTATAGCATAGTCTACATCTTCTACTGCTGCTACAGTAGCACAAGAAGTTCCAGGAGGAGAATCGATAAAAATAGTTTTTTCGTCTAATTCAGAATATTTTTTTAATTGATTTATAATTTTGACTCCTGACATCTCACCAATATTTAAAATTCCGTAGTATAACTCTGTGTCATATTTTGTTTTCCCTTTAAAAATTTTTCCAACTTCACGTTTTTTATATGTTATAGCACCAGTTGGACAAACTAATTTACAACCTCCACAATCATGACAACTTTCACTAAAAACAACTACTTGATTTTTAGCAGGAATGATAGCGTTATAATTACAAAAATCTCCACATTTACCACAAAGATTACAAAGTTCTTTATCAATCGATGGATATAGTGTATAAACTGGTTCTGAAATTGGAGTTTTCATATCCATAAAAATATGTAAATTTGGTTCTTCTACATCGGAATCGATACTTATAGAATTTTTTATACTTACAGCAAAATTAGAAGTAATAGTAGTTTTACCAGTTCCACCTTTTCCACTTAAAACAGCTATTCTCATAGTCTAGTCAATCCTTTCTTTTTTGTTATTTCTTTTAATTTACCAGCTTTGTATGCATCTAAAATTTCTCCTACACTTTTATAGTCTCCTTGAGAAATAGTTTTTATCTCAAAGGCTTTCATAGCAGTTTCAGCTTTAGGTCCTAAATGGGGAACGATAGCTATGTCTACATTATATTTTGCTAATAATTTTACAGCTTCTCCACCTGCACCACTAGCTTGATTTTTAGCTATATTCTCAATTGTTTCAACAACCATTGTATCTAAATCTATAATAGTAAAGTTTTCTGACCTACCAAATCTTTCATCTACTAAACTATCTAACCCTTTATTTTTTGAACATATTGATATTTTCATATTATTCCTCCTATTTTTTTTAAAGATCTTTTAATTTTTCTTCAATTATTTTTAACTCTGCTTGTAATACAGATTTTTTTAAATTTAGTAATTCTACTTGAGTATATTCAATATCATCTGAAAAACCTTGTACAAATCTTCTTCCTAGAGAATTATTTCTGTTTCTGTTACCAAACTTAGCATTTCCTCTTCTACCATTACCAAAACCAAAACCAGGATTTTGACACCTTCCATTACCAAATTCAGTATTTTCAAATCCAGCATTTTTATAACCAGAGCAATAACCTAATTGTCTTCCTGTTTTTGCTCCATTGTCCATGGGACCTTTTCCATTACCTTTCATATAGATAACCTCCTTATATATACTATAAACTTACCTTTATAAAATATTTGTATATCAAAATTTATATTTTTAGAATAAGCCGAAATAAATTCGGCTTTTCTATAATTAATATTATTTTTATTAATGACAGTCATGATCTCCATGATCGTGATTACAAGCAGATCCTGTAGATTCTAATTGTCCATCTAAAAATGTATTTAAATTTTCTGTGATAGATCCTGTAGCTCCTAAGATAACATCTATGTTTTGTGATTTAAATAAATTGATAGCCATAGCTCCCATTCCACCTGTAATAATAGTAGTAATCTTGTGTTCACCTAAAAATCTTGGTAGTACCCCAGGTTCATGAACTGGTGGAGTAAGAAATTCTTCAGAAACTATTTTTCCTCCCTTTGTATTTAATATTTTAAATTCTGCACAATGTCCGAAATGTTCCTCAACGTTTAATCTGTCATTTGTAGGAAATGCGATTCTTAATTCCATAATTTATTCCTCCTGTATTTTAATTTAAATATTAATGCATATTTTTTATAATTATAGCTTTTTTATTTAAAAAACTGTCAACAATTTTTTTTCTTCCAGAATTTAATAGTCTTTGGATAGTTCCTCGAGATACATTCATTAATAAACTGGCTTCAATTTGATTTAATCCTTCATAATCACAAATTCTAATAGCTTCAAATTCGTCAACCTCAATATTATTTATAGTAATCTCTTTCATATTAATATTTACAGGTTTATAAACAATTTCATTTTCTAAAAATCGACAACACCTTTTCTTTTTGTATCTCATAATACCTCCATTTGTGCATATGCACATTGATATCTTATTACAATAAAACTAATTTGTCAACATTATTTAATATTATTTAATATTATTGTAATTTTTTTGTATATTTCCAATGAGCCCAGTCATATGATATAATATATTGTCATTTATTAATGAATTTTCATTAGTTGAAATAGGGGGAGAAGGGTATGAAAGAGAATAAAAAAATTATCCTTCATTATGACATGGATGCATTTTATGCATCTATAGAGATTAGAGATAATCCTAGTCTTTCAGGAAAACCTGTAATTATAGGAACTAGTGTTATAACTACTTGTAACTATGAAGCTAGAAAATATGGTTTACACTCTGCAATGAGTGTTACAAAGGCAAGGATGTTATGTCCCTATGGAATATATTTAAAAGTTGATAAGGAAAAGTATAGTAGAGTTTCTAAACAAATAAAAAAATTAGTTTTGAGATTGACTAATAAGGTAGAATTTATAGCTTTAGATGAAGGGTTTGTAGATATTACAGATATTATTAAAGATTATAAATCTTATGAAATATTTGCTCATAAATTTCAAAGGGGTATATTTAAAAATACAAGATTAACTTGTTCTATTGGGATAGGTTATAATAAACTTAGTGCAAAGTTAGCTAGTGATGCTAAAAAGCCTGGAGGAATAACTTTTATAAGGAATCAAGATGAATTTAAAAATTTTATTTTGAATAAGAATATAAAACTCATACCGGGAGTAGGAAAAAAAACTCAAGAGATCCTTAGAAATAAAAATCTCGTGGATGTATCAGATGTTTTAAAGATATCATTACAGGAACTTAGAAGTATATTAGGATATAATAGAGGTGAGATGATATATGAATATTCTAGGGGAATCGATAATAGAAAAGTATCTGCTGAACTAAAGACACATTCTATAAGCAATGAAAAAACTTATTCTATAGCTTTAGAAGATGATGAAATCATATGGTCTGAAGTTATGACTCTATTAGAAAAAACCCATAAAAGATTGAAGTATCAAAATTATTATACGAAGACTATAACTTTAAAAGTTAGATATCTTGATAGAAAAACTATAACGAGGTCAAAAAGTATAGATATGTCTACTCAGAATATAGACATTTTAAGGAAATTATTGGTTGTAATAATAGAAGGAATTAGTTTAAAAGATAAAGTTAAGTTATTAGGGATAAATTTGGGAAGTTTAAATGAAAATAAAAAATATCAACTTTCCTTTAAAGATATAAAAAAATAAAATAAAAATTATATATAATATAAAGACAGAATAAGTATATATATTTAGGAGGAATAAAATGAAAAAACTTGCAAATGATTTTATAAATTTTTCTCATTCTTCAAAATCTGTATTTCATGTAGTGAAAAATACTGCTGATATATTGAAAAAAAATGGATATAAGGAAGTTTTAGGATCTGAAAAATGGAAATTAGAAGTCAATGGAAAATATTTTTTTATAAAAAATGATTCTTCAGTGATTGCATTTTCCATAGGAAATAGAGATCTAAGTAAATATGGATTTAAAATATCTGGGAATCATACTGATTCTCCAGGATTTAGAGTAAAGCCTAACCCAGAGATAATAGGGGATTCATATCTCAGATTAAATACAGAGGTATATGGAGGTCCTATTTTAAATACATGGTTAGATAGACCACTTAGTATTGCAGGAAGAGTTGTTTTAAAATCAGAAAATATTTTTAAACCTAAAACAATTTTAGTAAATATAGATAAGCCGTGTCTTATTATTCCTAATCTTGCTATCCATCAAAATAGAGATGTAAATAAAGGGATTGAATTAAATAGACAAAACGATACTTTACCTATTCTTACTTTGGTAAATGAGGGATTAGAAAGAGAGAACTTTTTATTAAAATTAATAGCTAAAGAAAATAATATAAATATAGACGAAATCTTAGATTTTGATCTATATTTATATGAGTTTGAAAAGGGATCACTTGTAGGGATAAATGAAGAGATGATCTCTGCTTCGAAAATAGATAATTTAGGCGCTCTATATGCTAGTTTAGGTTCATTTATTGAAGCTAAAGATTTTAATGGTGTAAATATATTGGCGTGTTTTGATAATGAAGAGGTAGGAAGTAGTACAAAACAAGGTGCAGATTCAAATATGCTTTTAAATATTTTAGAGAGAATATCTTTATCTTTAGAATTAGATAGGGAAGAGTTTTTCTGTGCATTATCAAATTCATTTATGTTATCTGTAGATGGAGCCCATGCAGTTCATCCAGCTCAAAGTCAAAAAACAGATCCTATAATAAGACCTAAGATGAATCATGGGATAGCTCTTAAAGTTACTGCTAATCAATCGTATACTTCTGATGGATATTCATTATCTGTAGTGAAACAAATATTAGAACCCAATGGAATTCCATATCAATATTTTGTCAATAGATCAGATACGCCAGGAGGTTCTACTATAGGGCCTATTTCTTCTACTCATTTAGATATAAATTCTGTAGATTTAGGATTAGCTATGATTGGAATGCATTCTATTCGTGAGTTATGTGGTGTAGAAGATCTTATGAGTCTGAAAAAATTACTTGAAAATTATTATTCTCTTTAGAATAAACGTTTGATTTGCTGAGAAAAAAGGAGTGAAAAGATGAAAATATTATTGGTAGAGGATGAAAAACAAATATCAGATTATATAAGTAAGGGCTTATTAGAGGCAGGATATGATGTAGATACTGTAGATAATGGCGAAGATGCTATAAGCTATGCTACAAATCATGATTATAGTTTAATATTACTTGATATTATGATTCCTAAAAAAAATGGGATAGAAGTAGTTAGATATTTAAAAAAACAAAAAGATAACACACATATAATTCTTATATCTGCAAAGGATCAAATTCAAGATAAAGTTCTTGGATTAGATGCAGGAGCAGATGATTATTTAATAAAACCATTTGCTTTTTCAGAATTATTAGCGAGGATAAGAGCTATCTTTAGAAGAAATAATGAAGGAAATGATAATATTTTAGTAATTCAAGATTTAAAGATGAATTTAGTAAAAAGAGTTGTCTCTAGAGGTGATCAGATGATAGAACTTACAACAAGAGAATTTAACCTCTTAGAATATTTTATGAGAAATAAAAATTCTATTTTGACTCGTATGATGATAACAGAAAAAGTTTGGAATATTAATTTCATTTCAGACACAAATGTTGTGGATGTATATATAAATCATTTGAGAAAAAAAATAGATAAAAATTTTGATGAGAAATTAATTCATACTGTAAGAGGAGTTGGATATATATTAAAAGATTAAGTAAATTTAGAAGAAATAATTTAATATTTGTTACTTTAGTTAGGAGTAATATTCGAAATTTTATTGCCTTAGGAATAATTTTTACAGGAGTAGTTTTTTTAACTTTTAGTTTATTTAAAAATTATGTAGATAAAGAGTTAGACAAAGAAGCTGGTGTTTTTCAATATCTTTTAAAAGAGGAGGGAATAATCTTTGATACTAAGACAATCATAGATTATTTAGATTTCATTCCTGCTCGTTTAGATATAGTAGTTATAGATGCAAAGGTTAAAAAGCCTGTGTATCTAGAAATAAATGATGACACTTTTATTTTTAGTAATTCTAAAGTTTTAACTGAGCTTATAAAAGTTATAAAAGACTTTGATTCAGAAAAAAAATTATACACCACTGTTGAAAATAAACGACTTTTAATAGGAAATTTTAGTAATGGAGGTAAACCATATATCTACGCTATTATTAGAGATATATCAGATATGAATTTATACCTATCATGGTTAACAATAACTTTTATAATAATAAGTTTTTTAGCTATTATTTGGAACTATTATAATACAAATAATATAGTAGATAATCTTTTAGTTGGATTAGATGAAATAACTAATTCTGCCAATGATATTAAAGGCAAAAATTTATCTGAAAGGATTGAAATTGTTTCTACAAATGAAAGTATAGGAAATTTAATATTCACTTTAAATTCAATGTTAGAAAGGGTAGAAAAAAGTTTTATTCGAATAAATGAATTCACAGATAATGTCAGTCATGAATTAAAAACACCTATTATGTCTATTAAAAGTATGATAGAGGTAGAACTCAGTAAGGAAAGAAGTTTAGAAGAATATCAAGAGGATATGGTAAAGGTTTTAGATGAGGTTAACTGGTTAAATAATATTATTCAAAAATTATTGATATTTACTAGAAATCCAGAGTCTATAGAGGAGCATTTTAAACCTATAAAAATAGAGAAGATGATTAAAGAATTATGTGAATTTGTAGATATACTAACCCTTGAAAAAGAGATAACTTTAAACTGTGAATTAGAAGATTATGGTATAGAAGTTTTGGGTGAAGAATCCTTACTCAGAGATATTTTTTCAAATATAGTATGTAATTCTATTAAATATAATAAAAATAAAGGAGAAATAAATATTACTTCTTTTATTTTAGAAGATAAGATTGGAATTCGAATTTTAGATACAGGAATTGGAATTAAAAATGAAAATTTAAAAAAAATTACAGAAAGATTTTTTAGAGAAGACAAAGTTAGAACAACTAAAAAATCAGGATCAGGATTGGGCCTTTCAATTGTATCTCATTTAGTAGAAGTTCATAAGGGAACTTTAGAGATAGAGAGTACAGAAGGAGTTGGAAGTGTATTTACAGTGTATCTTCCAAAGGTTTAAATAAGATAAAAAAAGGAGATTACTAAGATTTAATTAGTAGTCTCCTTTTTTTAGTAAATTTATCTATATGGAATTATATATAGATAAATAATGAAGGGTAGTTCCTATTATTACAAAAAAGTGCCATATAACGTGGGTATATTTAATTTTTTTCATAGAGTAAAAGATTGCTCCTACAGAATAAGAAATACCACCAGCTATTAATAATGTTAATGATATTGAGTTCAAACTAGTTTTCAAATTTCCAAAAACAAATACTATCATCCATCCCATGAAAAGATATATTAAAGTAGAAAGTGTTTGAAACTTACCTGCAAATTTAATTTTAAATAAAATTCCTAAACTTGTTAGAGTCCATTGAACAATTAATATTATCCATCCGGTTATACCCCCTAAGATTAATAAAAATGGTGTATATGATCCAGAGATGAGAACATAAATAGCTGAATGATCTAATATTTTAAAAATTTTTCTATATCTACCAATAGGAAGTATATGATATATTCCTGACATAAGATATAAAAATATAGCTGAAATTCCAAAGATAGAAAAACCTATAATCTGTTTTATCCCACCTTCTTGTATAGCATGAACGATTAGAAAAATTAAACCACTTATTGCCATTCCAGCTCCTAATAAATGGGTTATTGAGCTCATATATTCTTCTAATTTTGAATATGGATTAATAATTTTCATCTTGCCTCCTTTATTATTATAAATAACACTTGTTTTTATATTTATATTGTAACATATAAAGGAGTTTAATTCTCTTATTATTTCTGTATATTTTTTTAGTCTTGATATATTTTGAAAATTTTTTTAATTTCCCATAGGAAGAAAAGAACCTTTTACATCATCGTAGTATTCTATCTCTCCTGTTTCTAATTTATAGTACCAGACATGAAGATGCAACGATCCCTCATCTACTCTTTTTTTTACAGCTGGATATGTCAATAAATTTTCTAATTGGAACATTGCAGATATTTTTTCTGTGTTGATAAGTTTTTCTTCATCTGTTCCTCCTACTAGTTGTGCTATTTTTTTTGCTTCACTTCCTAATTCTAGCCATTTTTTTGTATGAATTAGATCTTTTTCTTTATCTAAATCTTTATAAAGAGACTTGATAGCACCACAATGGGAGTGCCCACAGACTATTACATCTTCTACATTTAAGACTGACACGGCATATTCTATAGCTGAAGCTGTGGAATGATAGTCTTCATCAGGTTTATATGGAGCTACAAAGTTCCCTACATTTTGGATAGTAAATAATTCTCCAGGCTTAGATCCTGTAATCATTCCTGGAATTACTCTAGAGTCACTACACCCGATAAATAATGTTTCTGGATGCTGACCCTCTTTGACTAATTTCAAATATAATTCTTTATTTTTTTTAAATTTTATTTCTTTAAATTTCTGATGACCTTTTAATAATTTTTCCATACTTCCTCCTGTTGCACTAAATGTTTTTACAGATGATTTTAATTCCTACTTAACCTATATTATACCATATTTTTTAAGGAGTTGAATTTAAATAAATTATAAAATAAAAAAATCAAAGAAAATAATTTTTGATTATCTCTCTTTGATTTTATATAAGAATTTATCGATTTAAATATCTATTATGAATTTTTTCAAATTTTAAATTTGTATTTTCTCCATGTCCTGGATAGATGTTAATATCATTGGGATATTTTTTTATTTTTGTTAGACTTTCTAACATCTGTTTTTTATTACTTAGTTGTGTATTAGTTATTCCAATAGTTTCTTTAAATAAAAAATCACCTGTAAACATAGTTTTTTCTTCTAAAAAATAATATACAATTGAACAAGTAGTATGTCCTGGAGTATCTATCACAAAAAATTCGAAATTTTCTATATTATGTTTTCCTTCATTTAGATATTGAATATCAATTTTCTCCATATCAAAGTTTATTTTCATGCCATATTTTTTTATAGTATAATCAAAATCTGCATCTAATATATAATTAGGTCTATTAGAACTAAGATAAACAGGGACCTTATATTTTTCTACAAATTTGTCTACTCCTAATAAATGATCCCAATGAGTATGAGTCAAAAGAACTCCTAATACATTTAGATTGGAATCTTTTATAAACTCATCAATCTTATCAAAATCACTTATATCTACTACCAAACAGTCATTGCCCTTTATTAAAATATAATTATTATTATCGATCATTCCACAAATAATTTTTTTTATTTTCATGATTCCTCCACATTTTTATTTTAAATATTTCTTTAATCTTTGTTTTTCATTTTCTGAGATAAAAGCTGCCTCTACACTATTTAAATATATATGTCTATATTCTTCCTTTTTAAGATTAAAAGCTTTTTTTATTTGAAGATATTCTTCACTCATAGAAGTGTTTGAAACTGTTCTATTATCTGTATTTAAAGTTACCAAGATCTCATCGTTATAAAAATTATATATTGGATGTTTTTTATAATTTTTTATAGCCTTAGTTTGTATATTACTTGTAGGACAAATCTCTAGTGTCACTTGTTTTTCCTTTACTAGATTATATGCTTTTTTATTATTAGATATAGATATACCATGTCCAATCCTTTCAGCTCCTAACAAATTAATAGCATCAGTAACATTTTCTCCTATACCTGTTTCCCCTGCATGGATAGTTATCCTATAACCATAGTCTTTTGCTTTTTTCATAGGTTGAATAAATTTATGACAAAAACCTGGTAACTCTTCACCACAAAGATCAACAGCTACAACTCCATTTCCTAAAAATATTTTTCCTTCTTCGATTATTTTCATCGCAGATTCAGCAGATAGATGTCTCATACATGATAAGATATAGTTTCCTTTTATATCATATAACTTTTCTGCTTTTTTCATACCAGAGAGAACACTTTGAATAATTTCTTTTGTAGTCAATCCTTCTTTTTTATGTTGTTGAGGAGCAAACCTTATCTCTATATATTTTATATTTTCTATACTGGCGTCTTCCATAAGTTCAAAAGATACTCTTTCTAAATCTTCCTTTGTTTGCATAACTGCTATTGGTAAATTAAAAGATTTTAGATATTCTTCTAAAGAACTACAGTTTAATGGAACAGTTAATTGTTTTTTAATATTTTTTAAATTCAGATTAGATTGGATTTTATTTTTTTTTATTATATCTAGGACTGTTTGGGCTCTTAGACTTCCATCTAAGTGACAGTGTAGATCTATTTTTGGAAATTTTTGAAAATTCATTTTTATACCTCCTATTGTTTTGATATAACTTATAGATTTCTATGAAATAAAAAAATTCCAATTAAAAAAGGTGATTAAATGATCCCCTTTCATAATCAGGAATTTTAGGTACCTGGTAGAAACCTCCAAACCATATTATTGGAGTTATATGACATTAAATTATTTATAATATATTAACAATTATTTTATCCTATGTCAATAATATCTACTTTTTTAATAATAGAAAAAGACAGTTTCTATATTATACAGAAACCATCTTTTATTGGTATTTTTAAATATTATTTATTTTGTTTTTATTTAAGAATTAATTCTTCCCCTTCTGTTTTTGCTATGATTAGAGTACAAACTGCATCTCCAGCAACATTTACAGCAGTTCTGTTCATATCTATTATTCTATCTACTCCCATAATAAGTGCTATTCCTTCAATAGGAAGACCTACTTGAGCAAGTACCATCGATAACATTATAGCTCCAGCTCCAGGAACTCCAGCTGTTCCTATAGAAGCTAGTGTAGCTGTTAAAATTACTGTTATATAATCTCCCATAGATAAATTTACTCCATATACAGATGCAATAAATACTACTGCAACACCTTGCATAATCGCTGTTCCATCCATATTGATAGAAGCTCCAAGTGGTATAGTAAACGAACTTGTTGATTTAGATACTCCAAATTCTTCTTGAACAGTTTCTAAAGTAACTGGAATTGTAGCTCCACTACTAGATGTAGAAAATGCAACAGAGATAGCTGGAAAGAATTTTTTTATAAATACAATTGGGTTCATCTTAACAATACCTACTAAAAGACCTTGATATGTTATTAAAACATGGATAAGAAGTGCAGCAAGAGTAGTTAATATATATTTTAATAATGGTAACATAGCTGTATATCCAAGTGAAGCAAAAGTTGTTGCGATTAGACAGAATACTCCAAGAGGAGCCATCATCATAACAAGATTTACCATCTCTAAAATTAAATCATTAGCTTGATCAAATAAATCTTTTACTTTACTAACTTTATCTCCTAAAATAGTTATACCTGCACCTGTTAATAAGGCAAAAGCTATAATTTGTAACATATTACCATTTGCCATAGCTGAGATAGGATTTGATGGAATAATATTTATCAATACATCTACAAATGGTTTAGGCTGACTAGTTGATGTTCCAACTTTAGCCATATTATCAATGATTAAACCGCTTCCAGGATTAACGATATTAGCTAAAAGAAGAGCTATTGTTATTGCAATAGCAGTTGTAAATAAATAAAAACTTAAGGTTTTTATTCCTATCCTTCCTAACTTTCTAACATCTCCCATGGCAGAACTTCCAACAGTTAAGGAAATAAATACTAATGGTACAACTAGCATTTTGATTGCTCTTATAAATACCGATCCCCCTAATTTTAAGAAAAATCCAATTATATAATCCTCTACAAATGGTATATCTTTTAAAGAAAAGAGCAACAGTCCTGCAATAATACCTGTCACTAAGCTAATTAAAATCTTTGTTGTTAACGTCATTTTTTTCATACTTTTATATTCCTCCTAATAATATACGATAAAAATAATTTTTATCGTGTTTCATTTACAGATATAATTATACTAAAAAAATACGATTAATAAAAATATCTAAATAGTATGATATTTAGATGAAAAAACTATAAATTTTAATAGGAGTTTTTATTTGATAAACATCTTTATGATTGGGTTTTCTAATAATTTATCGACATATGCTTTTTTCCCTAAATTTCCTAAAATTTCACTATAACTTGGATGGGGGAAAATTACAGATGAAAATTTGTCTAGAGTAACGTGGTTAGTAGCAGCTATTTGAAATGATGATATTATCTCCCCAGCTCTTTCAGCTAAAAGTTTTACTTCTAGAATCTCTTTTTTATAACCAGTTTCAACTCTCATTTCAAAAATATCATCTTTTTTTGTCATAGTCCTCTCTGATTGATTTCGTCCATAAGAATATATTTTAGTTTCTTTTTTATTTAAATTAGGAAGTCCACGAGAAGCCAATTCAGGTGAGGTAAAAGTACACCAACTTATATTAGAATAATCTGTCTTTTTTTTGATAGGTAAAAATATATTTTTAACTGCTAAGATCCCTTGATAATTAGCCATATGAGAAAATTGATATGGACCCGTCACATCTCCTACACTATAAATATTATTTATATTTGTTCTTAAATATTTATCTACTTCAATTCCTTTAGAGTTATATTTTAATCCTAATTCATCTAGACCAAGATTTTTCACATTTGGAACTCTACCTACAGAAACTAATAAAGCTTCAGCTTGAATTTTTTTCTTTTCCTTATTGATCTCTATATCAAGAGTTATAATTTTATTATCTTGTTTGACAGAGATAGTATTAGTATTAACGTAGATATTAACTCCTTCCTTTATTAAAGTTTGAGATAAAATATCTACTAATTCTTCATTTTCACGGATAAGGATTCGAGGAGCTCTCTCTATTAAGTGAACCTCTGTTCCTAACCTATTTAAACATTGGGCCATCTCGACTCCTATTGCTCCTCCACCTAAAATTATTATAGATTTTGGAAGTTTTTCCAATTTAAAAAGATTTTGATTAGTTAGATAATTTACTTTTTCCAACCCTTCTAATGGAGGTATAAATGGAGAGGTCCCAGTAGAAACAATTATATTTTTTCCTTGATAGTCAACTCCATCTATCTGAACAGTTTTAGGATCGATTAATTTAATAGATTCTCCTTGCTTAAAAGTTATACCATCATTTTTTAAAATTTCTGGTGATTCATGGGAATATATCTCTTTGATTACACCTCTAACGTCATTCATAATTTTTGTAGTATCTATATTTATAGAGGGAGAATATTTTTTAGCTGTGTGAATGTCCTTGCCTATATTGATAAGAGCCTTACTAGGGATACATCCTGACCAAGTACAAGTTCCACCTGGTAAACCTTTATCTAACAAGAGTACTTTTTTCTTAAATCCATTAGCTGTATATGCACATGTTAAACCAGCAGCACCAGCACCTATTATTATTAAGTCATACATATTTTTACCTCCGATATTTATTTTTTTGTATAAAGGAAAAAATATAATATATTAAATTAATAAAAAAAATTAATTCCTAATGGATTATACTACCAAAAAGTTAATAAAATCCTTTAAAATTAAATTTATTTAAAGATTTTACAAGTGTGGTATTATAGAAAATATTATGATAAAATATATCTTTATAGGAAGAAAACTGGAGGAGAAATGAAATCTGAACTAAAAAAAATATTAATGCCTGGAATTATATTGTTTTTAATATTTTTTTTAGGGGTTATAGGATATATTTTTATAGAAAATTACAATTTAATAGATGCTTTTTATATGACTTCTATTACCCTTTCCACAGTAGGATTTGGAGAAGTTCAAAAGCTTAGTCCCAATGGAAAAATTTTCACTTCAATACTTATATTTTCTGGAATAACTGTAGTTGTTTACACTCTAGGAAATCTAACTAAATTTTTTATTGAAGGGGAACTAAAATCTTACATAAGGTGGAGGAATATGGATAAAAAAATAACTAAATTAAAAGATCATTATATAGTGTGTGGAGCCGGAAGAACAGGAAGAAAAATTATAAATGATTTTTTAAAAAAAGATTTAGATTTTGTAGTAATAGAAAAAGATGAAAAAAAAATTGAAAAATTGATGGATATATATATGAAAAAATTACTCTATGTAGTAGGGGATGCAACAAAAGACGAGACTCTTTTGCAAGCTAACATAAAAAATGCTAAAGTATTAATATCTGTATTACCAACAGATGCTGATAATCTTTTTTTAACTCTTACGACAAAAGATTTAAATCAAAAGATTCAAGTTATAACAAGAGCAGTAGACGCTAGTAGTGAAAAAAAATTAAGAAGGGGAGGAGCAGATTTTATAATATCTCCCTTTGAAATAGCAGCAGAAAGGATGGTAGCCACAGCTACTCAAACTAACTTAATTAGTTTTGTAGATGTTTTTAGTAAAAAATCAAAGATAGAAGGATTAACATTTGAAATAGTAGAAATAAAAAAAGGATCAGAATTAGAAAATGTAACTCTTATGGAAGCTAAAATACCGACTAAGACCAATTTAATAGTTATTGGTCATGAAATAGATGGGATTATGAAAATAAATCCTATGTCCTATGAACTACTAAAAGAAAATGAAAAATTATTAGTATTAGGTACAAAGGAACAAATCAAAAAATTAATAAAGATAGCTTCAAATTAATGAACTAAGGAGAGTTTATGTATTTTTTAACTGGTATGTTTATATTTTATATAATATTTATTGTTACAGGAAGTAGAAAACAGAGGATGAAAATTAAGATAAAGAAAACTATAACTTATGAAAATGTTCATGTTATTTCTAAAATAAAGGAAAGAATTGATTTAGAACCTTTAGAGGAGTTAACTCTTGAAAGTAAAAATTTTATTATACAAGAATTTAAAATAAAGAGTAAAAATGTAGATGAAGAGATGACATATTTAGCAGTGGTACCAAAATCTTATACTAATGAAAAAAATTATCCGGTACTTTATTTACTTCACGGATTGCGAGATAATGCTCACGACTGGATAGAAAAAGCAAAACTTTTAAAAAATTTTGAAATTTTACTCGAGAATAAAAAAATAGGGAAAATGATTATAATCCTTCCTAATTCAGGTTTTTGTGGTGAATCTTGGTATAGTAATTTTAAGAAAATAAAAAATAAAAATTATGAAAATTATTTTGTAGATGAGTTGATTTTAGATGTAAAAAAAAGATTTAATGTTGGTAATGCTGGAATAGCTGGATTTTCAATGGGTGGTTATGGAGCTTTTAAATTAGGACTAAAACATCTAGAATTATTTAAGGTGATAGGAAGTTTTGCAGGAGCCGTAAGTTTAGTAAGATTAACAATTAATAAGAGAATTACAAGGATAGTTAAGTTTATCTATCTCCCACAATTTTTATTTAAGAGTGGAGATAAGGAAAGATTTATTAATATATTTGGCTCTTGGGGAAGGGCAATTATCAAGGAAGATCCCTATACTCTTATAAAACAATTAAATACTGCAAAGCAACAGGGAAAACATTTTTATCTATCGGTAGGGCATGAAGATAAAGAACCTTATTATATGGTTCATCAATGGGTAGATATGGTAGGAAGAATTAAAAGATTTAATCTGCCCTTTGAGGCTTATATCTATAAAGGAGAGACACATACATGGGATTATATTGCTAGAGATATAGAGAAATTTTTAAAATATAGTTGGAAATATTTAAAATAGGAACTTATAAATTTTTTTTAAAGAATTAATTTTGAAATATGATATAGAATGAAGTATACTCGAGTATAGACAATAAAATAGGAGGTGAAAAAACTTTAAATATCTAATATTTAAAGTTTAAACTACATGAAAAAAATATTATTATTATTATCAGTATTACTTTTCGCTATATCTTGTGGAAAGAAAGAAGCAAAAGTTACAACAGAACAAAAAGAACAAACGCTGACATTCTATGCAGGATTACAAGAGGATCATGCTGCTATGATAGCTAAAAAATTCCAAGAGGAAACAGGAATTAAAACAAGTTTTGTAAGGATGAGTAGTGGAGAAGTTTTAGCTAGATTAAAAGCAGAAAAAAATAATATGTCAGCCTCAGTATGGTACGGCGGACCTGTAGATGCATTTGTAGCTGCAAATGAAGCTGGGTTAATTGAACCATACCTTTCTCCTGAAAGAGCTAATATAAAAGATGGAGTAAAAGATTCTGAAGGAAATTGGACAGGAATCTACGTAGGATATTTAGGATTTGTAGGAAATCAAAAAATGTTAGACGAAAAAGGATTAAAAATGCCTACATCATGGGCAGATTTATTAAAGCCTGAGTACAAGGGAGAAATTGTAGTAGCACATCCTGGATCGTCAGGAACTGCTTATACAATGTTAGCTACACTTGTTCAACTTATGGGTGAAGATGAAGCTATGGAATATTTGAAAAAATTTAATGGACAGGTTAGACAATATACAAAATCTGGTACTGCTCCAGGAAGAATGGCAGGACAAGGTGAAACAACTATTGGGATAACATTCTTACACGATGCTATAAAATATAAAAAAGAAGGTTATAAAGATATTGTTATTTCTGCTCCATCTGAAGGAACAGGATATGAAATTGGTGGTGTAGCATTATTAAAAAATGGACCAGATCAAGAAGCTGCAAAACAATTTATTGACTGGGTATTGACTAAAAAAGTTCAAGAAATGGGACAAACAGTGGGATCTTTTCAATTCTTGACAAATAAAGATGCAATGCCTCCAGAAGAAGCAGCTCCAATAAAAGATACAAAATTAATTAAATATGATTTTGATTGGGCAGGGAAAAATAGAATAAGATTAGTTGAAAGATTTAGTGTTGAAACAAGTACTACAGCCCCAACAAAATAATTAAGATCCTTCCCTTAGTATTTTAACTGAGGGAAGTATTTATATAAGAGGAAATTGGAGGAAACATGAATAATCTAAAATTAAAAATGGATCAAGAATTAAAACACATGAAAAAATTAACAAATGATCCTACATTATTTTTAACGATAATATTTTCGTTAATAGTAGTATCATTCTTTGTGTTGGTGCCGCTTTATAATGTATTAAAAGAAAGTTTAACTTTAAAGGGAGCCTTTAGTTTTGAAAATTATAAAAATGCATTTGGAAGAAGTGGAAATGTAAAAATAATTTTAAATACTTTAAAATTAGGTTTTGTAACAGCAACATTATCTTTAATTATTGGATTTTTCTTTGCATATACTACATCGTATATGAAGATCAAAGGGAAAAAAATATTTGATTTTATAGCAATGCTGCCAATTATATCTCCTCCCTTTGTTGTTGCATTATCTGCTATATTATTATTTGGAAGACAAGGACTTATTACTCGGGGACTTTTAGGGATAAAAGATTTTGAGATCTATGGATTTCATGGGTTAGTTTTAGTTCAAGTTTTAAGTTTTTTTCCCATAGCGTTCTTAATGCTTGTGGGTTTATTACAAGGTATAGATCCTTCTGTAGAGGAAGCTTCTAGAGATTTAGGAGCATCAAAATTAAAAGTATTTACAAGTGTAACTTTTCCACTTGTTATTCCAGGTATAGCAAATGCTTTTTTATTAGTTTTTATACAGTCTATTGCAGACTTTGCTAACCCTGTAGTAATTGGAGGAAATTTTACAACAATTTCTGTAAAAATTTATCAAGAGGGGATTGGAAATTTTCAACTAGGAATAGCTACAGCACTTGCAATGATACTACTTTCAATGTCAATTTCAATGTTTGTAATTCAAAGATATTATATAAATAAAAAATCTTATATAACAGTTACAGGAAAAGTTTCTAGAGCCAGAGATCTAATAAAGGATCGAGCTGTAACAGTTCCTGTATTTATAACTTTAATATCTCTTACTTTATTTGTAATACTTATGTATATTTTAATTCCTATAGGATCATTTGTAAAACTATGGGGGATAAATTATACTCCTACCTTAGATCATTATAAATATATTTTAGACTTTGGTATGGATCCAATAATACAAACTACAGTATTAGCAATAATAGCAACTATAATAACAAGTATTTTTTCTATGATTCTAGCATTTTTAATTGTTAGGAAAAAATTTATAGGGAAAACATTTATAGAATTTACAACAATTATGGCATTAGCTATTCCTGGAACAATTATAGGTTTAGGATATGTAATTAGTTATAATCTTACTTATAAGATACCATTTACAAATATAACTTTGATCCCACCTCTTACAGGAACCGCTCTTATTATTGTTATTGCCTTTATAATTAGAAGTTTACCTGTAGGAGTAAGAAGTGGAATGAGTTCTCTTCAACAGATTGATCCTTCTATCGAAGAAGCTGCTAGTATTTTAGGCGCTTCAAGTAGTAAAGTATTTTCTAGTGTAACTATTCCTATGATAAAAGAAGCATTTTTTAGTGGCTTAATTTATTCATTTGCACGAAGTATGACCCTAGTTAGTACTATTATATTTTTGATATCGGCTAAATGGAAATTATTAACTCCTACAGTAATGGATAATATCGATACTGGTAGGATAGGAATAGCATCAGCTTACTGTACAATATTAATTATCATAGTATCAACTGTGATGATTGTTATGCAGATTTTTATTTCAAAAATAGGTGTAAAAAATAAAGCAAGTTAGGGGAGGATTCAATGAAAAATTCTAAAAGAGTAGAAATAAAAAATTTAACAAAAACATTTATATCAGGAAAAAATAAAGTGAAAGCAGTTAATAATATTAATTTGACTGTAGAACCTGGAGAATTTATATGTTTATTAGGCCCTTCTGGATGTGGGAAAACAACAATGCTTAGGATGTTAGCAGGATTTGAAATTCCAACTTCTGGAAGTATATTTATAGGAGATAAAGATATAGCTAATCTAACTCCAGATAAAAGAGATACTGCCATGGTATTTCAAAATTATGCATTATTTCCACATATGAATGTATTTAATAACATTGCATATGGACTTAAAATTCAAAAAAAATCTAAACAAGAGATAGATGAAAGGGTAAATAACATCTTGACTTTGATGAAGATGGAAGATTTTGCAGAAAGAACACCTTCAGAAATGTCTGGTGGGCAACAACAGAGAGTATCTCTTGCTAGGGCATTGATAATGAATTCTGGAGTATTACTATTTGATGAACCACTTTCAAATTTAGATGCTAAGTTGAGATTACATATGAGAGATGAAATAAGAAAACTTCAGCAAGATGTTGGAATAACTTCAATCTATGTAACTCATGATCAAGCAGAAGCTATGTCACTTTCTGATAAAGTTGTAATAATGAAAGATGGAGAGATAATGCAAGTTGGATCTCCTATAGAAATATATCAAAAACCAAATAGTGAATTTATAGCTAAATTTATTGGAAGAGCTAATATTTTAAAAGGAACAGTAGTTTCAAAAAAAAATAATCAAATAAAAATAAAAATATTAGGTTCTGAATATATTATAAATTCTAAAGTTGAATATAAAGAAGGCGATATTGTAGAAGTTGTAGTAAGACCTGAATCTATTAAATTTAATCTAGCAAAGCATGAGGGAAAAGTTGTAAAAAGTGTATTCATGGGTGAAAATCATGAATATGAGATTATGGTAGGAGATGAAAAAATTGAGGTTTCTTTAAATAATCCTAATGGAAAAGAGATTAAAAAAGTTGGAGAAACTTTAACTTTTGTTTTTGATGAAGAATCTTTGCATATAATATAAAAGAGATATCTTATTATATTTTTATTTGCAGACTAGGCACTAAAAATAATTAAAAATTCTTTATTAAACTTATTTTTAAAGAAATTAACAGTTGTATTTCTTTAATAGAAGTATATCTAAAATTACTGTAATTTTGTCATAAAATAAGGCCACTGAGTACCCTCTTAAGGCTATTTCTGATACCACTAAGGCTACTTTTTAACATTTTTGATTTTTCGCCTCTCAACTTCAATAGTACCAACGGTTTCAAGGCTTTGTTATTGGCTTTATTTCAGTTGTAGAGGTATAAATACAAGGGAAAGTTTTTAGAAGCCCCTTAGAAGAGCAATGAGAGCTAAGAAAAATTATTAGAATAAAAAAATGACCCCTATATTTTATAGGAGTCATTTTTTTATATTAAATACTGTTTTACTTTTTTTTTATCTCCTTGAGAAGGGATATAGAGTAGTATTTTATAATGGTAAAATTTGTTTACCATATTTTTCATTTAAGATAAGTCCTGCAGCCTCATAGATTGCTGAAAGACCACAAATAATTCCTACATATCCAGCTATTCTACCAAATAATGAGCTTTCAAGTATAAAATGGAAACCTAATAAAATAAATAAAATAACCAGTGTACCAAAGACTACCTTTCCTGCGGTAGAACCATTTAAAGTTCCTATAAAAAAGATAAGCGTAACAAGTCCCCATACAAACATATAAGATCCAACAGCTATATGATCAGAAGCTAGATAATCAGCTTTATTTAAAACCCAAATCCCTACTAATGTCCACCAAAAAACTCCGTAAGAAGTAAATGCTGTAGCTCCAAATGTATTTCCTTTTTTATTTTCTTGTATACCTGCAATTATCTGTGCAAACCCACCATAGAAAAGTCCCATCATCATAATCATATCATTTAATCCGAATAAACCTGCATTGTGTAAATTTAATAGTAAAGTTGTTGTTCCAAAACCTAAAAGTCCTAAAGGTGCTGGGTTAGCACTTGTATCTTTAATTGATCTTTCCATTATAGCTTTTACCCCCTGAATTTAATTATTTTACAGAGTATAGTATCATTTATACTTAGGGAGTACAAGTTTTTTTTAATAATCTAAAAGTAATCTCAGAAAGAGTCACTGTATTTTTATATTTTATATTTTATTTTTTAGATCTATAATCCTTAATTGCTGATTTTATAACTTCCTCAGCTAAAACTGAACAATGTATTTTTTTTGCTGGTAAACCATCTAAACTATCTACTATAGAGCTATTGGTTAATCTTAATACTTCATCTATATTTTTATTTAAAATCATCTCTGTTGTTATAGATGAGGAAGCAATTGCAGATGC